>JAJQEU010000126.1 GCA_021201535.1 Clostridiales bacterium
TTTCGCCTTTCTTATAATATATCTTATATGAAATTCCCGCAAGTGAAATAAATATAAATTGTAAATTTGGGATTGTACATCATATAAGTTATATGATAAGATATAACAAAATTATAATTTAAGAGGAGGATTTTTACTATGGACAAGCTACTGATTCTGAACCCGGGTTCTACATCCACAAAGATCGCCTATTATGAGGATGAGAATCAGATTTTTGTGGAGAGCATCTCCCACTCCGCGGATGTGATCGCACAGTATGATCTGATCGTGGATCAGTATGAGTTCCGGAAGGACATGATTCTGGATGTTCTGAAGGACAAGGGGGTGAAGCTGGAGGAACTGACCGGCATCGTTGCGCGTGGCGGACTGCTTCCGCCGGTGAAGGCGGGCGCTTACATCGTCAATGATGATATGGTCTGGCAATTAAAGAACAAACCGGCCATGGAGCACGCTTCGAACCTGGGCGCTGTGATCGCGGAAGCAATCGCGACACCGCTCGGCATACCGGCCTTCATCTATGACGGCGTGACCGTGGATGAGATGTGGCCGATTCTGAAGATCACCGGTCTGAAGGAAGTCACCAGAAAAGGCATCGGTCACAATCTGAACACCCGCGCGGCTGCCATGAAATACGCGCGCGAGCACGGCAAGGCTTACAGGGACTGCAAGCTGATTGTGGTTCATCTGGGCGGCGGTATCTCCGTTACCCTGCAGTATGATGGCAAGGTTGCTGACATTATCAATGACGAGGACGGTCCCTTCGCTCCGGAGCGCTCCGGCAAGCTGCCGATTCAGTCCTTCACAAGCTATTTCGGCGAGTCCGGCATGACTACGAAGGAAATGCTGAAAAAGCTGAAATCCAGAGGCGGCTTGGTGGCGCATCTCGGCGTGAACGACAGCCGCGAGGTGGAGAAAATGATAAAAGCGGGCGATGAGAATGCGAAACTGATTTATGACGCCATGGCGCTCAATGTGGCGCGCTGTGTCGGTGAGGAGGCCGCGACCGTGGCCGGTGACATCGAGGGGATCGTGCTGACCGGCGGTATCGCGTATTCGGAATATTTCACCAGTGAAGTGAAAAAGAACGTGGAATGGATTGCGCCGGTGACCGTGTATCCGGGGGAGAACGAGATGGAGTCCCTGGCGCTCGGCGGACTGCGTGTCCTGCGCGGTGAAGAGGAAGCGAATACGTTTGTGCGGTCAGAGTAAACGCGAGCGTTTTGAAATCCGACTGCCTGCATGGCGGACAGGACAGGAATATGACGGTTTTGTTTGAGAACGGCAGGAAATCAAGACATAACAGCATACAGGCATTAACGGCATTCAGACTTCGGTCCGGGTGCCGTTTTTTACTCCGTCATTTCCTTAATTTTTTAACCAGGATCGACAAAAACATTGACCTGGTTATGAATTTGCTATATTTTAGCAGTGGGGAGGTACGCATATATATGGCCAGCACAGCAAAAAAACGCTGTACCGGTATGGGAGAGAAGAAAATGAAACGAAATCAGACCAAAATAAAACAGGCAATCGCTGCCGGGCAGACAATTCTGGGCATCGAACTGGGCTCCACAAGGATCAAGGCGGTTCTGATCACATCCGACCACATGCTCGCGGCGCAGGGAAATCATACATGGGAGAACTGCCTGACGAACGGGATATGGACGTATTCGTTGAAGGACATATGGATCGGGATGCAGGCTGCCTATGCCGACCTGGCGCGGGACGTGGAAGAAAAATACGGAGAAAAACTGACAACCCTGGCGGCGATTGGCATCAGTGCCATGATGCACGGGTATCTGGTGTTTGATAAAAATGATGAGCTTCTGATTCCGTTCCGGACATGGCGGAACACGATGACGGAGGAGGCCGCGGATGCGCTGACGGATCTTTTTCAATTTAACATACCGCAGCGCTGGAGCATCGCCCATTTATATCAGGCGATTTTAACCCGGGAAGCACATGTGAGCCGGATCTGTTATCAGACGACGCTGGCGGGATATGTACACTGGCAGCTTACAGGTCAGAAGGTTCTGGGAGTGGGGGATGCATCCGGTATGTTTCCGATTGACCCGGCAACCGGTCAGTTTGATGTGCTGAAAATGGAGGTGTTTGACGATCTGATTGTCAATACGATACACACGATGAAGCCGGGTGTCGGCGAAAAGAAGACAAATGCTAAGCGAATGTGCGCGGATGATTCGATGGCTGCGGCGGCCGATCATACCATACCGTGGAAACTGGCGGATATTTTTCCGAAGGTTTTAAAAGCCGGTGAATATGCCGGTGTTCTGACAGAAGAGGGCGCGAGGCTTCTGGATCCGACGGGCTGTCTGCGGGCGGGCATTCCGTTCTGCCCGCCGGAGGGCGACGCGGGAACCGGAATGGTCGCGACGAACAGTGTAGGACGGAGAACCGGGAATGTGTCCGCCGGGACATCTGTTTTTGCGATGGTTGTGCTCGAACAGAATCTGGCAGAGGTTTACAGGGAACTGGACATGGTGACAACGCCGGCCGGAGACCCGGTCGCCATGGTTCACTGCAATAACTGCACCTCGGATCTTGACGCGTGGATCGATCTGTTCCGACAGGTTGGCGAACTGTTCGGTGTGGAGACAGACAACGATCTTCTTTACACTGCGCTGTACCGGAAAGCGCTGGAGGGAGATGCGGACGGCGGCGGCATTCTGGCTTATAATTATGTGTCAGGCGAAGGAATCACGGGATTTGACGAAGGCCGCCCTCTGCTTGTGCGCCAGCCGGACAGCGCGCCTGATCTGGCGAATTTTATGCGGGCGAACCTGTATTCGGCGGTGGCCACGCTGAAGATCGGGCTGGATATTCTGCTGAAACAGGAGGGCGTACGGGTGGATTCTATGCTGGGTCACGGCGGACTGTTTAAGACAGGAGAGGTCGGAGCGAAAATCATGGCGGCGGCGATGAACACGCCGGTTGCGGTCATGGAGACGGCAGGGGAAGGCGGCGCATGGGGAATCGCGCTTCTCGCAGCCTATATGCTTCATGTGAGAAACGGCGATGAGATGGCGTTGGGGGATTATCTGGAACGGCGCGTGTTCGCGCATTCGGAATGTTATGTGACAGAACCCGACCCGGAGGACGTGCGGGGATTTGAGGCCTATATGGAGATGTATGTGAAAGGATTGTCCATAGAACGGGCGGCTGTGGAATCATTTCGATGAAAGCGTCTGAAAGTTAATCACGTGTTTTTGTATTTCGGATACTATCTATATGGGTCAGTGATTTAGCGGAGGACAAGGAGAACAAAGATGTTGGAGAATCTGAAAAAAGAAGTTTATGAGGCAAACCTGCTTTTGCCGAAATATCATCTTGTCACCTTCACCTGGGGGAACGTCAGCGGCATCGACCGGGAGCGCGGTCTTTTTGTCATTAAGCCCAGCGGTGTGGAATATGACAAACTGTCTCCGGAGGATATGGTCGTCATGGATCTGGAGGGACATCGGGTCGAGGGTCGGCTGAATCCATCCTCCGATACGGCAACGCACCTTGTGCTCTACCATCGTTTCCCGACGATCGGGGGTGTGGCACACACGCACTCCTCCTGGGCGACAAGCTGGGCGCAGGCAGGGCGCGATATTCCCTGCTACGGGACGACCCATGCGGATTATTTTTACGGGGACATTCCCTGCGTGAGGAATCTGACGGAGTCTGAGATTGAGACCGGATACGAATATCTGACCGGCATGCTGATCGCGGACGAATTTGCGGAACGGAAGAAGGATTATGAGGCGGTTCCGGCCGTCCTGTGTAAAAATCACGGTCCCTTTACCTGGGGGAGGAACGCGGGGGAAGCCGTTCACCATTCAGTGGTGCTGGAGGAATGCGCGAAGATGGCGGCGCGCTGCGAATGGCTGAACCCGGAGGTAAAACCGGCGCCGCGCGAACTGCAGGAGAAGCATTATGAACGAAAACACGGCGCAGACGCGTACTATGGGCAGCAGGAGGACTGATTATATGAAAAAGAAGATATATAAATTTTGGTTCTGCACGGGTTCGCAGGATCTGTATGGGGAAGAATGTCTGGCAAAGGTTGCGGAGCATTCCCGCATGATCGTGGACGCTCTGAATACCGGCGGAAATCTTCCGTTTGAGGTGGTTTTAAAACCGACGCTGATTACCGGTGAAATGATCCGCAGCGTTTTTAATGATGCGAATGCGGATGAGGAGTGTGCAGGCGCCATCACATGGATGCACACCTTCTCCCCTGCAAAATCCTGGATTGCGGGTCTGCAGGAGTGCCGAAAGCCACTGCTTCATCTGCACACTCAGTTTAACCGGGAAATTCCTTATGATACTATCGATATGGATTTTATGAATGAAAACCAGTCCGCCCACGGGGACCGGGAGTTCGGCCATATTTTTTCCCGTCTGAATCTGGAGCGGAAGGTGATCGTCGGACACTGGTCGGATGATGCGGTGCAGGAAAAGATCGCTTCCTGGATGCGCACGGCTGTCGGCGTGATCGAGAGCAGGCATGTCCGCGTGATGCGTGTGGCAGATAATATGAGAAATGTGGCGGTGACGGAAGGAGATAAAGTGGAGGCGCAGATCCGTTTCGGATGGGAGGTAGACGCTTATCCGATCAATGAGGTCGCCGCAGAGGTGGACGCTGTGTCGAAGGGTGCCGTAGACGCGCTTGTGGAGGAGTATTACAGTCAGTACGAGATTCTTCCGGATGGCAGAGATGAGAAGGAGTTCCGCAGACATGTAGCAGAGCAGGCTGCGATGGAGATCGGTTTTGAAAAGTTCCTGACAGAGCGGGATTATCATGCCATCGTGACGCATTTCGGCGATCTCGGCAGTCTGAGGCAACTGCCCGGACTGGCGATCCAGCGGCTGATGGAAAAGGGATACGGATTCGGCGCGGAGGGCGACTGGAAGACAGCCGCCATGGTACGCATCATGAAACTGATGACACAGGATGTGAAGGACGCAAAGGGAACTTCCTTTTTTGAGGATTACACTTATAATCTCGTGCCGGGAAAAGAAGGTATCCTTCAGGCGCATATGCTGGAGGTATGTCCGAGCGTTTCGGACGGTCCGGTCAGTATCCGGGTGCAGCCGCTCTCCATGGGCGAGCGTGAGGATCCGGCCAGACTGGTGTTTACATCGAAGACCGGTCCGGGTGTGGCAGTGTCACTGATCGATCTGGGAAAGAGGTTCCGGCTGATCATCAACTCGGTTGACTGTAAGAAGACAGAGAAGCCGATGCCGAAGCTTCCGGTGGCAACGGCCTTCTGGACGCCGCGGCCGAGCCTTGCGGTCGGAGCTGAGGCGTGGATTCTTGCGGGCGGCGCGCATCACACGGCGTTCAGCTATGACCTGACCGCGGAGCAGATGTGTGACTGGGCGGATGCGATGGGAATCGAAGCAGTCGTGATTGATCAGGATACGACCATCCGCCGGCTAAAAAATGAACTGAGATGGAATTCTCTGTATTACTGAAATCCGGTTATAGTAAACGTCAAAAATATTTGACGTTTACTATAAATATTATGCACACGATCGCGCAAGGAATGGCTGCTGAGGCAGCCCGCGATCGGCGCAATAGGAAACGACTTAAGTCGTTTCCTATAATTACGAAACGCCCGCAATGCGGGCGTCCCGGTTTATTCATGCAAGGTATGTAAGTGATCTTTAACGTATCAGATGGTGTATCGGTTTCGTCTAATCGGCAGCCTGTGTTACCTCATATTCTTTTCCGGTCTCCAGAAAATCCCACATGAAGTCCGGAATCTCATCAATCGTGCCCGACATGCTCCAGGCAGAGAGCTCCTCCGCGTGATCCATATATTCATCTACATTTTCCTGTGTGACAAGGACATCCGGCGAATAAGTGATTTCCGGAACCTCTTCTCCCTGGATCAGCGCGTATGCCTGCATCACTGCGTAATAGCCCTGCAGAATCGCGTAGTCATAGGAATCGGCGTACAGTTTTCCTTCTTCTACCTGCTGCAGTGCGACCAGATTGCCGTCCAGTCCGACAACGATGGTGCCGTCCTCACCGGCCACCAGACCGTTTTCTTCCAGCGCCGTGATCACACCTACAGCCATCAGGTCATTCAGACAGATGACAGCATCAATGGACTCGGATGTGTGAGCCTGAATGATATCGGACATAGTACTGACGGCTTCGTCCTGATCGTAGTTCGCGCTCTGTGAATCAATCTCAACGATCCCGTCATATTCGGCGATGGCTCTCTCTACACCTGTGGTTCTCTGTTGGGAAGAACTGGCGCTGTCTACACCTCGGATCACGACGACATTTCCCTCGCCGCCCAGCTTCTCGATCACGCTGATGGCCAGATTATACGCAATCTCTTCATAATCCGTGCCGATAAAATTCGGCATATATTCGCTGACGTCATCGCCCCAGACGTTATCGATTTCAGTGTCGACTGTCACAAAAGGAATACCGGCGTCGTGGGCTGCCTGCACGGCCTGTGTCTCACCGCTGGAGTCATTGGCGGTCAGGATGAGTGCGTCTATGCCGGAGGAGATCAGATTTTCGCATTTGGTAATCTGACCGTCCACATCGGTCTCGGTTGTCGTGTTATCCACTTTTACCGTAATCCCCAGCTCCTGTCCGGCCATGACCGCGCCGTAAGCCATATCTTTAAAGTGTGAGTTTGTCGCAGTTTTCAGGACGATTCCGACCGAAATATCGGAATCCGCTGTTTCCGTACCCGTCTCTGATGTCGCATCTGAAGCAGAGCCGGATGTGTCTTCGCTGTTGCTGCCGCAGGCTGTCATGCTGATTGCCATCAATCCGGCGAGCAGAACGGCAGATAATTTTAGTTTTTTCCTCCTCATAAATACAATCCTCCTTCCTTAATAAAACCGGGTGTACAGTCATTTGTAACTGTACATTTTTTATAAGACTTTTTATGTATATTTAATTATAGCAGTATTTTTTGTTAGCTTTATACATGATATTAATATAAGATTTCCCGATATTGCATAAAAGTATCCATGCGGCATTGTGAAAAAAGACGAAATAAAAACATTTGGGATACAGAATTTTTTATAGACATCCCCGGAATGCTGTTGTACAATTGTAACACAACAAAGGCGACATATAAGGGAAAAACATTCTGTCAGTCTGATACTGTAAAACGGGGAGAAAAACCATGAGTACATTTGAATTTGACGTGGTCGCACTGGGCGAACTGCTGATCGATTTTACAGAAAACGGCGAGAGTCCGCAGGGAAATCCGCTTCTGGAGGCGAATCCGGGCGGCGCGCCCTGCAATGTGCTGGCGATGCTGTCCAGACTGGGAAAGAAAACCGCCTTTATCGGGAAGATCGGGAAGGATTCCTTTGGCAGACAGCTTCGGGAGGCGGTACGGGACTGCGGGATCAATGTGCGCGGTCTCGTGGAGGATGAGAAGATTCATACGACGCTTGCCTTCGTCCATACACTGCCGGACGGAGACCGGGAGTTCAGCTTCTTCCGGGATCCGGGCGCGGACATGATGCTTCGGCGGGAGGAGATTGCGGAGGACCTGATTCGCGGCGCGAGGGTTTTTCATTTCGGAACGCTCTCCTCGACGCATGAACCGGCGCGGGAGGCGACCCGTTATGCGCTGCGGACGGCGCAGGAGAGCGGATGCCTGATCTCGTTTGACCCGAATCTGCGGGAACCGCTGTGGGGTTCCATGGAGGATGCGCGGCGGGAGATCGAGTATGGTCTGACCGCGTGTGATATTTTAAAGATTTCCGACAATGAGGTGGAATTTCTGACCGGGACGACTGATTATGAAAAGGGAGTGGCAATGCTCCGCGGGAGATTCCCGCTGCCGCTCGTTTTTGTGACGCTCGGAAAGGCAGGAAGCATGGCGTTTTACAGAGATCTGACTGTAAAAGCGGAACCGTTCCCGCAGGAGCATACGATCGAGACGACCGGTGCGGGAGATACATTCGCGGCCTGTGCGCTGAACTATATTCTGGAGCATGGGAAGGATGATCTGACGGAGGCACAGCTGCGCGAGCTTCTGACCTTCGCGAACGCGGGGGCTTCTCTGATCACCACGCGGAAGGGAGCGCTGAAGGTGATGCCGACCGCGGAGGAGATATGGGGTCTGATTCGGGAGAGATGAGTGTCCTGAGAAACTGTTTTGGGTGGATGAACGGAAACATAAATCGTAAATCTGATTCGAGAAGACGCGCTACAAGGCAGAGATACGATGCTGATTTGTAAAGCTGCGTTGCCGCAGAAAAAGGAAACAGAGTATGTCTAAGAAAGAGGAAATATATAATAAGGATTATCAGAACCGCATGAATCGCTATTATGATGAGTTCAAATGGCTTTATATGGAACTTTATCAGGATCAGTACGCGGCTTTTCATGATTTGTGTGACGACCTGCACGCGTATTTTCAGGCTCGGGAGACAGATTTAAAAGAACGGGATTGCGAAAGGAGCGCCGATCCGCAGTGGTACAGGGGAAATGACATGCTGGGCATGATGCTCTATGTGGATGCCTTTGCGAAGGATCTGAACGGCGTCCGTGAGAAGATTCCGTATTTTAAATCCTGCGGGGTGAATTATATCCATCTGATGCCTTTGCTGGATTCGCCCGAGGAGAAAAACGACGGCGGCTACGCGGTTTCTGATTTTCGCAGAGTGAAGCCGGAACTCGGGACGATGGAGGACCTGAAGCGTCTGGCAGAGGAATGTCATGAACAGGACATCAGTCTCTGTCTCGATTTTGTCATGAACCATACGTCTGAAGAGCATGAGTGGGCGAGACGTGCGAAAGCGGGGGAGAGAGTATCAGAACCGTTATTTTTTCTATGACAATTATGATATTCCGGCACAGTTCGAGCGGACGGTGCCGCAGGTATTTCCCACGACGGCTCCGGGGAATTTTACGTGGAATACGGATACCGGAAAGGTGGTCATGACGACGTTCTATCCCTATCAGTGGGATTTGAATTACGGGAATCCGACTGTTTTCCGGGAGATGGTGGGGAATATGCTGTATCTGGTAAACCAGGGCATCGATATCATCCGTCTGGATGCGGTTCCGTATATCTGGAAGCAGCCGGGGACCAACTGTCGGAATCTGCCGCAGGTGCATAATATCGTCCGTATGATGCGTATCATCTGCGAAGTGGTCTGCCCGGGTGTGCTGCTGCTGGGCGAGGTAGTGATGGAACCGGACAAGGTGGCGCCGTATTTCGGAACGGTGGAAAAACCGGAGTGTCATATGCTCTACAATGTGACGACGATGGCCTCGCTCTGGCATACGGTGGCGACAAAGGATGTGCGTCTGCTCCGTCGGCAGATGGACATCATGCATGCGCTTCCGAAGGAGTATGTGTTTCAGAATTATCTGCGCTGCCATGACGATATCGGATGGGGACTGGATTACCCGTTTCTCCGAAGCTTCGATATGGAAGAGGTTTCCCATAAGAAGTTTCTGAATGATTTTTTTACCGGAAAGTATGAGGAGTCGTTTGCCAGGGGCGAGCTTTACAATGACAGTGAGGAGTTGGGGGATGCGAGACTATGCGGAACAACGGCTTCTCTCTGCGGAGTGGAGAAGGCGGTGGATGAGAATAAGGATGGGCGAGTGGCAGCAGTCGGCGAGGGTTCTGACAGTATGACGGGAATGGTCATCGACGGGACAGACGGAGATATTTCGAATCGCGTGTCTGGCGGGAGGCATGGCACTATACCGAATCCGAAACCTGGAATTGTTGCGGACGGTGCGTTGAATCTGGCCGTTCGCTATGATCTGACGCTTCATGCCTTTATGCTGGCACAGTCCGGGATTCCCGTGATATACAGCGGAGATGAGATCGGGGAGACGAATGATTATTCCTACCATGACGAACCGAAAAAACGGGATGATTCGCGCTATTTACACCGCGGAGCTTTCCGGTGGGATCTGGAAGAAGCACGTCACAGGGAGGGCAGTGTTCAGCAGAGGATTTTTGACGGCCTTCGGCAGATGGAACAGATTCGGAGCAGTCATGATGTCTTTCGAGCTGTCGCTGATGTGTGGACGGTGGATACATGGGATGATTCCGTCCTCGGCATTATTCGCAGCGGTGCCGGACAGAAACTGGTGACTCTCTATAATTTCAGCGGTCAGGACAGGATCGCGTGGATCAATGAGAATGACGGGATGTACACGGATCTGCTGTCCGGCAGCCGGATGGAGGCGAAGGGCGTTTGGATGCCGGCGTTCGGATGCCGCTGGCTGCTGCGGGATCGTGATGTCTGTGAAGCAGGCAGATGAAATGATTATGGAAAGGAACGTATAGAATTATGGGAGGATTTTTTGGAGTAGCATCAAAGGAGATCTGTACATTTGATCTGTTTTTCGGAACAGATTATCACTCTCATCTTGGGACGCGTCGCGCCGGCATGGCGCTGTACGGCGAGAAGGGCTTTTGCAAAGCCATACACAGCATAGAGGGTTCTCCTTTCCGGACGAAGTTTGAAAAGGAACTGGGGGATCTGGAGGGACGTTACGGCATTGGCTGTATTTCTGATTTTGAGGCACAGCCGGTTCTGGTGCGTTCTCATCACGGAACGTTTGCGATCAGTACGATCAGCAGGATCAACAACGCCGACGAGATTGTGAAAGAGATTATGGACGGGAAAACGCATTTCTTTGAGATGAGTAACGGCGAGATCAATCCGACAGAGCTTGTGGCAGCCATGATCAACCGGAAGGAAAATTTCATTGACGGGATCAGATACGCGCTGGATACTGTCGAAGGTTCTCTGTCCATGCTGATCCTGACGCCTAAGGGTGTGTACGCGGCGCGGGACAGACTGGGGCGGACACCGGTCGTCCTGGGAAAGAAGAACGGCGCGAGATGTGCGTGTTTCGAGAGTTTTTCCTATCTGAATCTCGGATATGAGGATGACCGTGAGCTGGGACCGGGCGAAGTGGTTGTATTTGATGAAAATCAGGTAAAAACACTGGTGGCGCCGGGCGACCGGATGCGGATCTGTACGTTCCTGTGGGTTTATTACGGTTATCCTTCCGCCAGTTATGAGGGCGTCAGTGTGGAGAAGATGCGCTACAATTGCGGACGTTTTCTGGCGAAGCGTGATAATGTCGAGGTGGATGTGGTGGCCGGCGTGCCTGATTCGGGGACGGCACATGCGATCGGATATGCAAACGAGACGGGTATCCCGTTTTCCCGGCCGTTTATCAAATATACGCCGACCTGGCCGCGCTCGTTTATGCCGACGATGCAGACCCAGCGGAATCTCATCGCGCACATGAAGCTGATTCCGGTGCATGATCTGATTCGGGGACAGCGTCTTCTGCTGATTGATGATTCGATCGTTCGAGGTACACAGCTGCGTGAGACGACGGAGTTTTTATATGAGAGCGGAGCAAAGGAAGTTCATATCCGCCCTGCCTGCCCGCCGCTCTTGTTCGGATGTAAGTATCTGAATTTTTCCAGATCGACGTCTGAACTGGAACTGATCGGACGCAAGGTGATCGAGGAACTGGAGGATGGAGAGGTGAGCCGTGAGACGCTGGCGGAGTATGCGGATCCGGACTCTGAAAAATATCAGGCTATGATTGATGCCATCTGCAAAAAACTGAATTTTACGTCGCTGCGCTATCACCGGCTGGATGATATGCTGGAATCGGTTGGTATTGACAGAGATAAACTGTGTACCTACTGTTGGAACGGCATGGAGTAAAAACGGATTTCAGGAACTGCATTTTCAGAGAAACCGTTGCTCTGATAAAAGCAATTGACACAGGACACGATAACTATAGGAAACGACATCAAGTCGTTTCCATTGCGCCAGACGCAAGGCTGCATAAGCAGCCATTCTTCATGAGGAAAGGAGCGGTGTATTTTATGGCGGGAACCATTATCTGCTATGGCGATTCAAATACATATGGTTACGATGCCAGACCTTATCTGGGAGCGCGATTTCCGGAGAATATGCGCTGGCCGGACATTCTGAACGCATGGACGGACTGGAATGTCGAGAATTGCGGATTAAACGGGCGGTGCATTCCCCGTTATTCCGGGGAGATCGGAGTGGTATGCAGTAGTCTGCACAGATGGAGTGGGCTTGCATCTCCGGTCTGGCTGTGGATCATGCTCGGGACAAATGATGTACTTCGCACTCCGGGAACCACCGCGGAGGTGACGACGGAACGGATGGAACGCTTTCTGAAAAAACTCATGGAGTGTGAGGAGGTTGCGGGAGGAGCAATCCGGCTCCGCCTGATCTCGCCGGTTCATCTGCAGCCCGGTGTCTGGGTGGAGTCGGATGAGATGTGCAGGGAATCCGAACAACTGGATGATCTTTATTGCGAACTGGCACAGACACTTGGGATTGCGTTTACATGTGCAGGGAAGTGGGATATCCCTGTACTCTTTGACGGCGTGCATTTTTCTGAGGAAGGTCATATAAAGTTTGCGGAATGTGTGATGCGGGAGGGTTTACTGTCATTGAATCAGGATACCGGTGCCTCCCTGTTTTCCTGAGTCCGGGCGCTATGTTCTCGTTTCTCTCTCTGCATGCCGCTGCATGTCTCATCGCCGGCTGCATCCTGTAACAGAGAAAACAGAGTTTATTCTTCCGTGCTCTCGACGACATCCGCCCGGATGCCTGTAAAATGCCGGATCAGGTAGAAGGACATATTCATCATATGGTCGTTCAGCTGCTCCATAAGCTCCCGGTTCTGATCCTCGTCGCGCAGGGATTCATTGTATAGACGCAGTCGTCGGCTCAGGAGGTAGGAGCGGATGAGCAGCTGATCCTTTTCGTGGCGTTCCTCCTCTTTGTCGTCAAACGTTTTCGTTGCCAGCTGCTCCATCTCTTTCTGGAGATCCATCAGCTTCTCATACAGAAAATCTGCTTCCGGTTTGATTCGGATCGGGAAGATGCATTTGCTGGCGAACACAGTCAGCGCCGCGCCGCCGAAGGTGTAAATCAGCCGTTCAGCCAGTGTGAACAGGATATTGTCCGGCGTGATGCCGAGCGCAAGTACGGCGCAGGTGATATAGGCCACCGAGGTCGCGTATCCCGTCGCGCTGTAGATCAGGAAGTTGAAAATGATCATAAGTACGATGTGCGCCTGGGTTCCCGGAAAGATGGAATACAGGACAAGGCACAGTACAACCCCGGCCAGCGTGCCCTTCAGTCGGCCGCCCACGCGGTTCGCCATGTTTTCATAGAGAGGAACCAGCATGAAGAATACGGATACCGGCAGCCAGTAGCCGTTGCCGAAGGGGCAAAGGTAAGCATAGATCATGCATGGCGTCATAATGATGACCTGCCGCAGGGCGAAACGCAGACGGAAGGATCGAATATCCGGCTTGTTTGTGCGGAAGATCAGTCTCGTTCTGCTGCCGTACTGCTCCTCACCGTCAAATAATTCCTTGAAATTCTTCAGGAGATTCTGCATGTTCTCTGTCCGGTCTTCCAGGCCTTTTCTCTCACACAGTGTCGTAAAGACCTGAAACAGCGCGACGAAACGACAATACCAGTTTACCCTGCGGTTGTGCCGGAACGAGGAGTAGTTATGTAAATAGATGGCGTCCGAAATCTGTTCATTTTTTTTCCTGAGCCGGTCCTGATACAAAAATATCCCGTCCTCATCATCCATCTGATAGGCCTGGATCAGGTTTTCGCTCAGATCCAGCCCTTCCTTTACAGAATCCCGAACCGTCGACCGGTTTTTCCTCGACGGCAGGATGATCAGGAAAAAGAAGGTGATAGCGAAGGAGGCGATGATCGCCTCAATCCGTGTGACAACGCCGAAACCGGTGACCGGAAACAGTTGGAACAGGATGAACGCCATCCCCGGCGTGTAGTAATTGGTGGGGTGCTGCTCATCGTTCAGTTCAAATACAATCCAGAAAAATGCCATTGCATTGACAATGATACACAACGACAGGCTGATCCCTGCGATCCAGGCTAAGACGGCAATCGACACATAGATCAGAAACGTCTTGATCATGCCGCCGAAGGGGTTGCTCATGCCGCGAAAGTACAGGTAGGACAAGGTCAGGCAGGGGCCGATGATCGTGTTGTCCGTCCCGAAACAAAAATAATTGAGGAAAAAGATGCAGGATACCACAATCGTGGGGATTACTGCATCTTTCAGGTTTTCAGTGTTCACTTTGATTTTTTTTATTTGCTCAAACATACTGCATTTCCTCCTTTCCGGCCGCGCCTGCTTCTGAAACACCTGTGGGAAAGAGAGTTTTCGGAAGGCATTTGCGGAAATGATGATTTGGATATGCCTCTGGTTGAAGGGTTGTTCTACACCCTACCACCATTTTTTCGGGAAAGCAATCCTTTTTTTGTAAACTTTCTATGCACAGTAATAAAAATTGTGTAACGTTTTGTTAAGAATACAATGGTATACAAATTTTTTAAACGATTGTATAATCTGCAGGGTATGATGTGTTTTCCGGGATTTTGACCGGATTTGCGAAAGTACATCATTCAGAAAGGAAAAAGAACTATGATCTGGAGTTTGTGCCCGGCGCAGTCAGGCGCTTATTAACGATTTTTTGCGCAAAATGACAAAATTTCTGTTCCGGTTTATCCGGGTCAGGGGGTGTCAAAATTCGCCGTGCACAGACTGACCAGCTTTGTATACAGCGCGATCGGCGATATCCACGGCATGCGGATCAGAGATAATTCATCGAATTTCTTTGTGGAACTGTAACCGTACTGCAGATATATCCCGCAGATATAGACGGGGATATTTTTCCCTTTTGCCGCTTCACAGAACCGGAGAAAAGACTCCTGTTCCGTGGGCAGCGTTCCCGAATGGTAACAGGTCAGGATGACGGCGTCCGTATCATCTGACAGAACCGTGTCCGCGAAGACATTCCCCATATCGGGATAAACCTGCAGCATGGCGATCTTCGGAATCCGGCGCCGGCAGGTCATCTGAAGGCTGTCCAGAATGCGCAGCTCGTGAAAATCCTGATGCATCGGAATCAGTCGGTTGTTTTTTACGACAGCATATACTTTATTTCTGACACTGTAGAGATTTTCATCAAAGATCCGATGCGGAAGCAGCATGGAAGCACGGTGGATGCAGAGTTCCCCGCCGACATTCTGATAGCTGACGTATACGCCGGGGGATATGTTTTCTCTTGCGGCGACGACGGCTCCGTGAAAATTGTTCAGACCGTTGGAGCCCGGGTCATCCGGCACCCGACTGGCTGATACGAGAAAAACCGGAATGTTTACATCGGCACACAGCCACTCGAGCAGGGACGCCGTGTACTGAAGCGTGTCCGTGCCGTGTGTCAGAATGATCGCGTCATAAGTCTTTTTCGCCTGATCTTTAACGATCTGCGCGAGCTGCAGCGCGTGATCCGGGCAGAGATTTTCGCTTAAGACAGAAAAAGGACTCTCTGTCTCAAACTGAAGATCGGATGTGTCATACTTTTCTTTGTACATATGAAGCAGGCGATAGGAATTGGCGTTCAGGGAGATGTATTCGCCATCCATGGTGCTGCCGATTGTTCCGCCTGTAAAAATCACTGATATTTTCATTGCTTTCTCCTGATATTTTCATCTTTCCCGCCTTACATGAGAATTATGATTCTTTTTCGACGGAAAGTCAATTTAAATTCCGTTTGCTTTGGGGAAAATTGTAATTAAAAAAAGGATGCGGTATATGTCGGTGATTCAGAATATTATAAAAAATGTAAGCACCACCTAATCTTTAAGCAACCCCATTGACATCCCTATACCCCTACATGTATAATTAACCCATACGGGCATGGGTATGAAATTGGCCGGTTTCATGAACAGAGGTTGTCAAATGAACGATATTCAAAAAAATCGTATGAAGCAGATCCGTCGGGAATCACGAGAGAATTATCTGGAAGCTCTGCTTATGCTCCAGAGAAAACGGGATGAAGTACGATCCTCCGATCTCGCATCGTTCATGGGCTTTTCCAGAGCCAGTGTCAGTCAGGCGATTCTTGCCATGGAAAGAGATGGATTTGTTTCCGTAGATGAAAAATATTGTCTGCACATGACGGACGCGGGAAGAAATATAGCTGAAAAAACGCAGAGAAAACATTCTTTTTTGAAAAAAATCTTTTGAAGGCAGGCGTTGATCCGGTTACTGCGCAGGAGGAAGGAAGCCGCCTGGGGCACGCCATCAGCGATGACAGCTTTGAAAAGATTGCCGGAAGCGGTATGTGTAAGGAGGAGGAAATCTGACAGAAAAGTTAATTTATGCATGCACAAAAGTTAGATGATTCTAATCAGAGGAAGGGGATTGTAATTATGATTCCGTTACTATTGGCGGATGTCGGTTCGGAACAGACCGTCCGGATGATAAAAGGAAATGATAAAACAAAGTTGTTCATACAGAAAATGGGAATAGCGCCCGGCGCACAATTAAAAATTGTGTCGGCACACGGAGGCGATCTGATTGTATATGTCAAGGATGTGCGGATCGCCCTGACAAAAGATATCGCTTCAAGAATCATGATATAAAGCCGATCGGCTCTATAAAAATATTTCAAACGGAGGTTGTTATGATGAAAACATTGAGAGATATTCCGGTAGGTGGAACGGCCAGGGTAGTCAAGCTTCACGGAGAAGGGGCTACGAAACGCCGGATTATGGACATGGGCGTTACAAAGGGCGTTGAGATATATGTCCGGAAGGTGGCGCCGCTCGGTGATCCTGTTGAGGTCAAAGTGCGAGGGTATGAGCTTTCTATCCGTAAGGAAGATGCTCAGATGATCGAAGTAGAATAGGAAGGAATTTTGAAATCAAGAGCGTAAAATCTTCGCACAAAAAGAATCTGACAGAGATTGTTTCCCTGGCTCCGCTTGACGAGCAGAAACTGAGGAGAATCATTGATGCTACAGGATACAGAATCACAGGCATTCACCGTGAAGAATACGAAAAGAGAGGTCTGTTCCGGTGACAAAAATGATGACATTCACAGATATTGGTGCGCTGCGACAGCAGAGCATGTGTTTATACATAAAGACTGACTGTGTATAAAACAGAGAATCTCCGCATACATTGTAAAAACGAATGTTTGCGGGGATTTTTTTGAAAAGTTATATTGAAGAACGGGCGATTGAGATGGCTCAGTATATTATAGAACATAATGCGACGGTACGCCAGACGGCGAAGCAGTTTGGTATCAGCAAAAGTACGGTGCATAAGGACTGTTCCGAGAGAATAAAGACCATTAATCCTGCCTTGGCAAAAGAGGTACGGAAGGTGCTGGATGTGAATAAATCCGAGCGGCATATCCGGGGCGGGATGGCGACGAGGGAGAAGTATCTGCATCAGAGAGGGTGAGAGAGGGTTACATAGCAGGGTATAAAATCGAGCAGGAGGGCGATGATGAAAAATCCGCCCTCCTGCCTGATTTATGATTCAGGTAATATATCTTATCGGTAGTTGCAGAAGATATTAAATATAAGAAACCGAAATCCGGTCTGTCGGGATATCTTTCTCTGTAAGCGTTTCCTCTGTTTCACCCAAAACGATTCCGCAGCAAACGGTATG
The DNA here is from genome assembly GCA_021201535.1 of Clostridiales bacterium. GTDB lineage: Bacteria > Bacillota > Clostridia > Lachnospirales > Lachnospiraceae > Eubacterium_I. The sequence continues at coordinate 17,554 of JAJQEU010000126.1, forward strand.
TCCTTCCGGAAGGTTCAGCTTTGCAACCAGATCCGGGTTTGTGTTCAGCGCGGCAACAGCACCCCAGATCAGGCAACTCCCGATACCGATGTCCGTGGCGGCCAGAGTCATGTTCTGTGTCATAACGGCGGCATTTGAAAATGCCACGTTCCCGGCGGCCGGATTCGGAACCGGTGTAGAAATCAGAATCAGGCAGGGTGCTCCGTAAAGCGGATGCCGGGCCGGATCGCCAAAGAATGCGCCGGCGTTTTTGTCAAGCTCATTCAGAAGGGCGTTGTCTTTGACAACGGTCATGTGCATGGCGTCGTATTTCCCCATGCCGATGGGCGCGGCCTGTCCGGCGGCCAGAACCGTCTGAAGCGCGTCGTCAGAAAGAGATCCGGTATAACTTCTCACAGATTTGCGGGTTTTGAGTGCTTTTAAAGTTTCCATACGTAAAATCCTCCTTTTGGTTTCTGGTAATTGCTTTTACTGACAAACCTATTATACGTTTGTGTGTGCGGCATGGCAAGGATTTCATATATTTTTTATTTTTTCATTGTAATATGACCGGAAGCTACAGTATAATAAAAAAAGACCAGGGGAAACCCTGAGAGGAGCAGAGACAATCAGGTGACAGACAGGGTAAATCCGGAGAAGGGTTAAGGAACCTGCGAGGAGCGGATAAATTCGGAGAAAGATCAGGAATCCGTGAAAGAGCAGAAGAATCCGGGGAGTGATTAAAGATTCGGAAGATCAGGAAAAACCGGAGATGAGTGTCATAGAAGGAGGATTTGAGTCATGGACAGAGAAATGGTTATCGTGTTGGATTTTGGCGGGCAGTATAACCAGCTTGTGGCGCGGCGTGTACGTGAATGTCATGTTTATTGTGAAATTTATTCATATAAAACAGAGATTGAAAAAATAAGGAACATGCATCCGAAGGGAATTATCCTGACGGGAGGACCGAACAGCTGTTATGAACCGGATGCTCCGACTTACTCGAAGGAATTGTTTGAACTGGGGATACCTGTCCTCGGCCTGTGCTACGGCGCGCAGCTGATGCAGCAGATTCTGGGCGGGAAAGTGGAGCGCGCGGCTGTCCGGGAATACGGAAAGACAGAACTATGGGTTGACATCGACACGGCGCTTTTTCACGGTATTTCTCCGGAAACAACCTGCTGGATGAGCCATTTCGATTATGTTTCGAAGTTGGCGCCGGGATTTTCGGTTACAGCGAAGACGGCAAACTGCCCGGTCGCTGCGGCGGAGGAATCAGAGAGGAAGCTTTATGCGATTCAGTTCCATCCCGAAGTTCTGCACACGCCGGAGGGAACAAAGATGCTTTACAATTTTGTCCGCGGCGTCTGCGGGTGTGCGGGAGACTGGAAAATGGACTCCTTTGTGGAGCAGTCGGTTCGTTCTATCCGTGAAAAAGTCGGCGGCGGAAAGGTGCTTTGCGCCCTGTCCGGCGGAGTGGACTCTTCCGTGGCGGCGGTGCTTCTGTCCAAAGCGGTGGGCGATCAGCTGACCTGCGTATTTGTCGATCACGGCCTGCTTCGAAAGAATGAGGGAGATGAGGTCGAGGAGGTGTTCGGACCGGAGGGAAACTATGATCTGCATTTTATCCGCGTCAACGCGCAGCAACGGTTTTATGCGAAGCTCGCCGGCGTGACGGAGCCGGAGGAAAAACGCAAGATCATCGGAGAGGAGTTTATCCGTGTTTTTGAGGAAGAAGCAAAGAAAATAGGCGCAGTGGATTATCTGGTGCAGGGCACCATTTACCCTGACGTGGTGGAAAGCGGCCTCGGCGGTGAGTCTGCGGTGATCAAATCGCATCACAACGTGGGCGGCCTGCCGGATTACATGGATTTTAAGGAGATTATAGAGCCGCTGCGGGATTTGTTTAAGGATGAGGTACGTAAGGCGGGACTGGAACTGGGAATTCCGGACAAGCTGGTCTTTCGACAGCCATTCCCGGGACCGGGACTGGGTATCCGTATCATCGGCGATGTGACAGCAGAGAAGATACGGATCGTGCAGGACGCAGATGCGATCTACCGCGAGGAGATTGCCGCCGCGGGATTGGATCAGGAGATCAACCAGTATTTTGCAGCGCTGACGAATATGCGCTCTGTCGGAGTGATGGGTGATGAGAGGACGTATGATTATGCGGTGGCACTGCGGGCGGTGCGGACGATTGACTTTATGACGGCGGAGGCGGCTGAGCTACCGTATGAGGTGCTGAATAAGGTAATGAATCGGATCATCAATGAGGTGAGAGGCGTGAACCGGGTGCTCTACGATATCAGTTCGAAACCGCCGGGGACGATTGAGTTCGAGTAGGAGAGGTTGTCGCCGGAACCCGCATAAACACTGGATAATATGATAAAGCCGATTAGTCAAAAGAAGTCGACAGAAAACGGAGAAATATGGACACATCATTGGATTATAGTCTGGCAGATGGATATAAAAGCAAGTCGCAGATTGCTCGTGTCTTAACTGAATCCTGGACAGCAGAAAATATGTACTGTCCGGTGTGTGGATGGTCAACCATCAATAAATTTCCGAATAACAGGGCGGTTGCAGATTTTTATTGCCCGAATTGCAGGAATGAATTCGAACAAAAGAGCAAAAACGGAGCATTCGGAGCTAAAATTGCGGATGGGGCATATAGTACTTTTATTCAAAGGATCAGCAGTAATGACAACCCTGATTTTTTCATGATGAGTTATTCTTTGGAAAAGAAATCAGTAGAGAGTATGGTGTTTGTACCGAAGTATTTCTTTGTGCCGGAGATGGTGGAAAAAAGAAAACCGTTATCGGAAAGCGCTCATCGAGCAGGTTGGGTTGGATGCAATATATTGTTTGAAAAAATTCCGGTGCAGGGAAGAATCCCTGTTATAGAGAACAGTGCTGTGATCGACAAGAATGATGTTTTAACTCGCGTTAAACAAGCACAAAAAATACGAACGAGTGATATTTCAGCACGGGGATGGCTGTTGGATATGTTAAATTGCGTTAATTCTATTGAGGAAAATTGCTTTACATTGGAAATGATGTATCGTTTTGAAGGAGATCTTGCAGAAAAACATCCCAATAATCATAATGTGAGAGCAAAAATTCGACAGCAGCTTCAACAATTGCGTGATCGGGGCATAATAACTTTTTTGGGCGCTGGGCATTATCGGAAAAATGTATAAGTTTTTTTGTGTGATGTATTAATAAAATATTTTCTTTTTACGGGTGTGTTCTGGAGAAAAACCATAAGTCAAAACAGTGGCTAAAAACACATTGTATTTTTATTTGATTTATAGTATACTAATAATATTATAAATATTGTAATAATATATAAATGAGAATATGAAAGGGACAAAAGATGATTCTGGCGGAGAAGCTATTTAATTGTTTTAAGGATAAGGATTCATTTACGCTGAGTGAAGCCTATCAGGAAAATACAGATAAACCCCATGAGACGGTGTGCGCTCGCATTTACGATAATCTTGATGTGAAATTTGAGCGTATTGCAACAGTATTCATTAGGTAACTTAAAAAGCGGGTTCCTATTAAATGACATGCCCGCACACAGGACGAAGCCGGATGATAAAATACATGGGGTTTCCTAAAATTACCGGGAGGGATGGAGTGTGCCGTATATTGGGAGAAGTATGTCTGTAAATGCCAAATCTGCCCATGACAGAGGGCTGCTGCCAGTGTCGGCTATCGGGCGCACAGAACTTGACAAGTGTGGTTTTTCATATGCCGTAGCATTTTTTCGCTGGCTCTGTAAGAAGCGTTATATTTTTCCGAGAGAATTTCATCACACAGGAGCGTCGAAAAGAATCACTGGTTTTTATTCTCCGGAAAATATAAAAAAGTTTTCCATGCAGGCCAATTTGCCGCTACTATACGAAATATATAAAAACAAACATACATTTCGTGAAGCAATAGAATCTCTGAATCTTCGATATTATAAAATGGAATGTACTAGAAATGTTCTTGGAGTCGGTGGCTATGGTTCGGTTATCATTTATGTAATTTATTACAAGGGGGTATATTATCTTTCGAAAAAGAAGAAATTCAGGCAGAAGAATATGTGTTCAAATCAGTATCATGTTCTTGCTGAGTATAAAAAAGGAGATTCTGCGTGGAAAAGCAGGCGAGGAAAGGAAATTGAACAATATATTCTGGTTTTTAGGTCAAAATAAGGGAGGCTTCTGTTTTGCAGGTTTATGTAATCGGACTGGACATGGATAATCAATCGGTTGAAGAAATCGCGCGGGTGTTTTTTATTATGCAACAAACACGCGGGGAGCGGCAGAGAAAATTGTTGCTATTACAGATGAGTTATACAGGAGACAACAGGAAGAGGACTATGATGCAAGTTCAGGAATTATTTCAGCAGGCTGACCCGTACCGGGTAGAGGAAGCATATTTTTTACAGCATACGATTTTTTATCCTTACGAAAGATATTCATTATCGGAGAAAGTGGACATTGTTATCCGAATAAAAGAATATATCCGCGAGCATGTGAGTCGCCTGGCTGCATGTGAAATCTGTGCGGAAGAGCCGCAAACGATTTTTATTGTTGGACTTCCGTGTACATCCTATGAAGATAAAGGGAACACGGAGTTGACGTTGTTTTCAATATTTGATACGGAGGCATTTCAGAAAACAGGAGCAGATTTTTCTCTGTGGGGTGAAGAAGAGCAACGCGTAGAACATTATGGGATTGATATGTGCAAGATAGAAAGTATTGCGGGTTATCATATAGCGAGGAGCAGTGTTGATACTCTTGGAATTGATGTTTGCTGCGCTGAAATTCTGTATCAGATTTTTGAGTTTGGATATTCAGATAAGAGCAGAGAGAAAAATATTCAGGCATTGTGCGAGCGGTTGGATGAAGCAATAGCAGAGGCGAAAGAAGGAAAATCATATTCGCATGAAGAAGTATTTGACCATCTCTGGCAGGAGATGTTGGAGCGTTGTACGGATGAGGATGAAAGACAGCATATGATTCTGGAAAAGGAGTATGAAGATAAGGTGGAGGAGATAGAACGCCGTTATACCAACAGGATCCTGGAAAACAACCATCAGAAGCTGATAGCGCTTGTGAGGGAGGAGTATGATATGCGTGCGTGATATTCAGAGTGAAGTAAAAAGACTGGGCGAACTCCTGAATGTAATGGAGAACGTGGACTGGGATTTGTTTGAGCACCAGAAAGAGTGGCTTTATTCTCAGCAGATTCAAACAGAGAAATGGTATGGCCATGATGCTTCGGATTTACCTGCCGGTATTCTGAATATGATGGACAGAATTCAGGATGCGTGGGAAGGTGAAGCAGATAATCCATGTTGGTATGAAGAAAGATGGGTTGACGAGGATTTAAGAATAGCGTTAGAGAATGCGGAGATAGAAGTAACGGAAGAAAATATGACCTGGCTTAAAAAAGAATGTATCCATATTTTTGATGACAAATCTGAAAGGAATGATATGTTGGCTGATATGGCCAGAAAAGTCTTAAAAAATAAAAGGGATGAATGATATGGGATGGAATGATCGAAATGAAAGAATAGCGGTGTTTGAAGATACAATGAACATGTGTAACCAGAATAGATTTCTCAAAGATTCGATTCGACGATCCATCGCATCGCAGCGGTTGATTTATGAGGATGACGATATTGCAGGAGTTTTCGGCGAACAGGACAACGACTGTAGCAGTTCCTTCTCGAATCATAGAGAGCCGATGCATGTATATAATTCAGATGCCGATATCATTGTATCAAAGAAAAGAAGCTTTGAGGCGGCGAGGGCGTATTCGAAAACACAGAAAGTCTGTGTGCTGAATTTCGCATCAGCTACAAGCCCTGGCGGAGGAGTAAAGAAAGGATCATCGGCACAGGAGGAGTGCCTGTGCCGATGCAGTACGCTATATCCCTGTATCAGTGATGTTATCGTCAAAAAAGGATTTCACGACAGGCATAGAACAATGCTTTCAGCCGGAAAGCTAAGCGCATTATATAATGACGATTGCATCTATACGCCTGGCGTGTCAGTATTTAAGACAGATTCGTCTACGCCTCAAGCAGTGCCAGATAAGGAATGGTATACGGTAGATGTGATTAGCTGCGCGGCACCGAATCTTTGGTTAAAGCCGAGCAATTATCTGAACCCGGCTTCGGGAACTGAGGCTATAAAGATCGGAAATTCTGATTTAAAGGCGCTTCATCTGAAAAGAGCGAGCCGGATTTTTGACATTGCAAAAGAAAATGGTGTTGAGACAATGATTCTCGGCGTATTTGGATGTGGTGCGTTTCAGAATCCGCCGGAGGTTGTGGCTGCCGGGATTTGCGAGGTGGTGAAACAGCACAGGAGGGATTTTCGGACAATAGAGTTTGCTGTATTTTGCCCGCCCGGGCATACTGCGAATTATGATGCGTTTCGAAAGGTGTTTGGTAAGGCGAAGAATGATGAAGACGTTGAATGAGTATATGGCGATGTCCTATCGCATGGAAATCGTAGAGGATAAGGACGAGGGTGGATATGCGGTTTCTTTTCCTGATCTGCGGGGATGCCTTACTTGTGGCGAGACAGTGGAATCAGCAGTGGCTAATGCTATGGATGCAAAAAAGGCATGGTTGGAGGCAGCTATTGAAGATGGAATAGAAATTCAGGAACCGGATTCTCTGGAGGATTATTCCGGACAGTTTAAGCTGCGGATGTTGTGGACACGAATTTTTTGACACCGGATTTCTGGCAGCCGCGGATCATCTCATGATTCTGCTCAAAATGAGCAGGACCATAACCGCGTAGTTTGCGTTGATGTTCAGGGAATCTTAAATTGTAATGAGAGATGAGATATGATACAATATTTCTCAGTTGAGGCGAGAAAGAATACATGATAAATGGGCTAAAATTGGTGGTAGTCATCTATAGCAATGGTTCGTTGCGCCTGTTCCTGTGTGTGTTGGTAGACAGGAAGTGGCTTGTCGGTTATGATTTTTCATAATCAAAGTAGCAGGAGGAGACGTTATGACACTCGGAGAAAAAATACAAAAATTGAGGAAGCAGCAGGGGCTATCTCAAGAAGCGCTTGCAGAAAAGGTGACTGTAACACGCCAGACAATTTCAAAATGGGAATTAGGTCAATCTACTCCCGATTTAGATTTTATCGCCCGGCTTAGTGATATTTTTAATGTAACATCGGATTATCTTATCAAGGACGATATGATAGAACCTGATGAGCTTCCATATAAGAAGCGTGAATATCGGTTGTCTGAAAAAGGGAAGCGTATCATACTGGTATCGTTTTCTGCGGCAGCCCTGGCTGCAATCTGTATATGTTTGATTTGCGATTATTTTACTGCAGAAAAACTCTCATGGTCTGTGATTTCCGCTTTCGCAATTATAGCTGCATGGCTTGTGATGCTTCCGTCCCTGACAACCATAGGGAAAATTGTTTTGAAAACATTGTTGGTTGTCAGTATTGTTCCGGTACCCATATTAGTGGTCCTTGCGTTGTTTTTGAACATCCCGCTCGTTTTTACAATGGGCATATGTATCGCGGTCGTTTCGATTATTGCAATTTGGATAATTTATGGGATTTTTCGTAAATTTTATAAGAAGCTATGGAGGGCTTTAGGCTGCGCATTGTTGGTTATGATACCTACTCCAATTGCGATTACATACATTGTGGCTTATTTTATTCCAGAAGTATCACATGATATAACTTCTATTATATTTAACAGTGCAATTACCCTTATTTTATCTCTTGTGTTTTTTGGCATGGATTATCTGTCTACCCGAAAGAAAGAGGAACTGCAGAAATGAAATGCCTGTATATGATTCAGATGCCGATATTATCGTATCAAAGCAACGAAGCTTTTAGGCGGCGAGGGCGTATGCGAAAAGACAGAAAGTCTGTGTGCATGATGCTATAATAGCATGTTCAGCCTCACTGACGGTTTCTTTTTTCGTTCCCAGGTTTTCACCATCTGTTCACGCAAAAAAGACAGGAAACCATCGATTTTTCCGGTTTTATCATAGACAGCAAGAGCCATGTAGTAGGTTTGCTTATCTTCTTCAAACAGGATCAGCGGTGGATAATCATGGAGCATAAGATAATAATTGAGCAGTGTTCGCCCGAGTCGGCCGTTGCCGTCGGCGAACGCATGAATTTCTTCAAAACGCAGATGAAAATAAGCAGCGATTGTCATAACGTCTCTGCCATCCTCTGCGTTCATTTCATCCAGTAAATCCGCTAATTCCGATTCCACATCTTCCGGTGCGGCGCCAATTCCATCTCCGGTTACATAGTCATGCAGCTTGAAGCAACCGGGACGCTCACCCTTTTGGTATCGGGTCTCATCATAACATCCTGCCATTAACCGGCGATGCAGGTCACAGATCAGATTCAATGTAAGTTCTTTCTTTTCTGCCACACAGGTCAGAAAAAAGTCGAAACAGTCTTTCTGATTTTTGATTTCAAACAGGGTTCGCAGGTCGCCGGTATAATTGATTACTTTTCCGTTTTCAAATATTTCGCGGGTGTCATGCATTGTAATGTTTTCGTTTTCAATCCTGCCGGAATTGTAAGCGAAAACAATGCGAAAATTATCCAGCAGTACACGGTAGTCTGCCACAGTGTCTTTTTGTTTACTTTGCCATTCGGAAATGATGGTATCAAAACTCATGTGATTTCTCCTGCCTGACTGGTTTATACAGAAAGTATAGCACAAGATTACTTCATGTGGGGGAAATTTCGGATTGTTTTGAAAAGTTTTTTTCTGTCAGAGAAAGAAAAAACAAGGGTAGATGTGAATGCCGGAAGAAGCAGCGGATAAAAAGAAATCTCGAAACCCTGCTTAATTACCTGCAAGTCGCTGGATGAAGGTGTTGACATCCCAGATGCCTCAGTGGGCATCATTCTGTCAGGAACCTCCGCGCAGAGACAGAGGACACAGCGCTTGGGCCGGATCAATGCCGCTTCAACGGTGGAAGAGCATAATTACTGGATTTTATGAAGAAGATGGCGGCAGAAATACAACGTATCGGGTCTTTTTAAATCATTCCGGTTTTGTACAGAAAAAGCTTTGCAAATCTTCGCGGCGGACATATAATAAAGTCAGTCGGGGGAACAAAACGCCATGAACATGATTTCCAGAGATATTTTCCGTGCAGTTCATGAGGGAAAATGGCTGAGTATTGAATACCGCAATCAAAAAGAGGAGATTACGAAATACTGGATCGGCATTCGGGATCTGGATGCTGCAAACCGAACACTGTCCGTGGACGGGCTTCACCTGCGTCAGTATACGGTTAAAGCTCTCGGGAAAATCCGGATTGACGCCATCCTTTCCGCAAGTGTCATCGAAGGTTCCTGGTGTCCGGTCAATCAGAAGCTGATACAGGACATCTATGATAACCCGCATAAATACGCGTCTCTTTTTGACCATGCGGCAAATTTAAAAATCTTAAATTATCTGGAGATGTGCAGCCGCATGGATACGACACCGTACCTCTCGGATTTTGCGCTGGTTCGTTATCTGGACAGGGAGCGTGTCCGGGGAGCGTATTGTCCGCTGAGCGAAGAGCAGTTCCGGATGATCGTCAGAAATTTCCAGTATCGCACACAGAATCAGGATAAGAACAGGTCAGAGGGCGGATTGAAGATACGTCAGCTGGCGATGAATGTCCTGAGTATTCATATGCCGAAGGGATTATATGTGCTCGCGTACCGGAAATTGAATCTGGATGTAAAGAACCGTGCATTGAAACCAGATGAAGAGATTACGATCTGTACGGAGTTTACTCTCGACGGTACGAAGCAGAGCATCCGCCGGTTTCTGGACGCGGAGGACTATGAACTCCTTCAGGATTTTGAGGGCAATCAGGAGGAGATCAAGGATCGGATAATGGTACATATGCCGCGGCGCGGCAGCAGTGTGGACGATATGCCGTATATCATCGGACTCGGTATGGATATTCCGCTGGATCTGTATAAAGAATATGAGTCTGTCATAAAAATGGTTCAAAAAGGCGAGGCGACGGTGCCGATCCGCGCCTTTTTCGGCGATCTTCTGGACCGTCCGCGGCGAACCGGCGCTTATCCGATTGCCCTGATCAATCAGAATATCAATATGGATCAGCTGCTTGCCATCCACAATGCGATGAAATATCCGGTCGCGTATATTTAGGGACCGCCGGGCACCGGGAAGACCAATACGATCATAAATACCATAGTCACCGCGTTTTTCAACGAGCGGACGGTTTTGTTCACATCCTATAATAATCATCCGATCGACAGTGTTTATAACAAATTGTCAGGTATGGAGTATGACGGGAAAAAGATTCCTTTTCCGATTCTGCAGCTTGGGAATCGGGACAAGGTAAAAGAAGCGCTTCGGACCATGGAGAAACTGTATGAGAGTGTAAAGGATATCAGGGTTTTTACCGGAACGCTCGACCGGAATCGGGATGACCGCAAAAAGAGGGCGCGCCGTCTGTCAAATCTGCTCCGGAAATACGAGGAGCAGCTGGATCTGAAAGAACGGATAGAAACCATTGACCGTCTGCTGGAATATGAGAAGCGTAACAGTGTTGCCGCGCAGATGTTCCCCTTTGAGGCGGATCTGGAGGGAAGGCAGAAAGAACAGCTTGGCCGAAAGCTCCGGGAGTCAGGCGAAGTGTCTGAAAAAGAGGCGATTTCTCTTTTGGACGACGATATGGAGGAATTGAAGAAATTTCTGTATTATACCTCGGCAGGCTATATTCAGAAGATCGGAAATCCGAGGAATGCGGATCTCAGGGAGATTCTGGAGACTTCGGATGTGAATGCCCGCATGGAGGCGTTTTCTCAATATCTTCGAAAAAAAGAAAATATTACAAAGCTTCAGAAAATATTCCCGATTATCGCAACGACCTGTATTTCCGCGCACCGTCTCGGCGAGGCGGAGCCGATGTTTGACATGGTGATCATGGATGAAGCGAGCCAGTGCAATACGGCGGTTGCGCTGGTGCCCATCGTGCGCGGAAACAGTCTGATGCTGGTCGGAGACCCGCAGCAGCTCAACCCGGTCATTTTGCTGGATGAGACGGTCAATGAAAAACTGAAAAGACGATATGCCGTATCGGACGAGTATGATTATTGCAGGAACTCCGTCTACAAGACATACCTTGCCTGCGATGCGGTCAGTGATGAGATACTTCTCCACAACCATTACCGCTGCAATCCGAAGATCATTCATTTTAATAACCGGAAATACTACCATTCTCAGCTGAATATTTTATCCGACAGCAGGGAAGAGCATCCGCTTCTTTATATGGACATGGAAAATACGGAAGCTTCCGGCAAAAATACGGCGCCGGCGGAAGCGAGAGAGATTGCGGCATATGCGGCTGCTCACAGAGAGAAGAAAATCGGTGTGATCACGCCCTTTGTCAACCAGAAGAAACTGATTGAGGAGGAACTGAAGCAGGCCGGCGTGAGTCATGTGACCTGCGGGACGGTGCATGCCTTTCAGGGGGATGAGAAAGACGTCATTTTATTTTCCACTGCGCTCACAGACAGGACGGGCATCGGTACATATGACTGGCTGAAAAATAATAAAGAACTGATCAATGTGGCGACATCCCGTGCAAAAGACAGGCTGATCGTATTATCCAGCATAAAAAACCTGGATCGGCTGCACCGGGATGAAGGCAGTGACGACTTGTACGAGCTGGTGCAGTATGTTCGGACGAACGGAGAATCCGGGGTGACGTCCAAACAGGTTCATTCAAGGGCGCTGGGTGTCAAGCCGTTCAGTACGGCGACGGAGGAGGCATTTCTCGCGAATCTTAATCATGCGCTGGAAAATATCTGGCTGACGCAGAGCAGATATTCCGTGAAGAAAGAAGTTGCGATTTCACATGTTTTCAGTGAAAATGAAGACTATGACGATCTGTTTTACAGCGGCAGATTTGATTTTGTTGTTTATGAAAAGCTGCCGGAGGCGGAGATGCCGCTCCTTGCCATCGAACTGGACGGCAAGGAACATTATGATGATGCGTCGGTGAAAGCGAGAGATCTGCGGAAAGAAAAAATCTGCAGATCACATAACCTCCAGCTGATCCGGGTAGAGAACAGCTATGCCAGAAGATATAACCATATCAAAGAGATATTGATCAGTTATTTTTCAAGAATGCATTGACATCTGGTTGTTTTCCGGTGCAGGCCGCACTGACATACGGTTGTTCCTGAGACCGCACATGGAGGAGTCCGGTTGATTTTGCAGTTGATCACGGAGGCATTTGGCTGTTTCGCAGCTGACCGGAACCCCGTCCGGTTACTTCCACAGCCGAATGGTCTGCAGCAGTTTCTTCTTGTTATCCGGATCCATTTCTGCCAGTTCATTCATGATATCCCGGTCAAGTGCGGTGGGCTGATATTCAGAATCAATTCTGTCGATCAGAGCATCCAGTGAGATGTCCTGTCAGTCAGTAAGGAATAAAATGGCGGGGAATTTTGAATCGGAGGATGGAAAATGTTTTATGTGACGGGTGATATCCACGGAGGAATAGACATTGCAAGGCTGTCAGGCAAAAATTTTCCTGAAGGGAAGGCACTTTCACGCAAAGATTATGTCATCATTTGCGGAGATTTTGGGCTGCCGTTCCTGCCGACAGATACCCTGTCGATGGAGATGCAGATTGCGACACCATGGAGGCGATCCTGCCGAAAAGAATATCGATATTGGATTAACTGGCTCTCGGAAAGACCGTATACGGTACTGTGGGTGGATGGAAATCATGATAATCACTGCTACTGGAACGGTCAGCAGAGTGTGGAGTGGAATGGCGGCAGGGTACACATTCACCCGGATGCTGAAAATGTAATTCATCTGATGCGTGGTGAATATTATGAAATTGACGGTAATACTTTCTGGACGATGGGTGGTGCGGCTTCCCATGACCGGTTCTGTCGTAAGGAGGGGGAGAGTTGGTGGCCGGAAGAGATTCCGGATGAATCGCAGATGCAACATGGGATCGACATGCTGGTGGCACATGGTCGGAAAACAGACTATATTCTGACACATACGCTGCCGCAAAGATTTGTGCACCCATTGGAACTGAGGTTAGATCCCCCGGAACCAACGCGGGAGTATTTTGATTATATTTATGAGAATACGGATTTCAGATATTGGTTTTGTGGTCACTACCATGTTGATTTGGATTGTCCGGAATACAGGATGCGGATTCTGTATCGTGATTTGATCGGCCCGTTTTAGGTCACTTATAATTGAAATGTCTGCTTCGCAGCCATTACCATATTAAGAAAGAAGGATGAGAATTTTATAGTGAACGACAAAAATTATTTGTCGTTCACTATAAAGGATGCACACAGACGCATGAGGAATGGCTGCTTGCGCAGCCTTGCGTCTGGCGCAAAGGAAGTGACTTTATGTCGTTTCAGGAAACAAGCCCGTTTTTTCCAAGTGTTTCTGGCACATAGAGACAGCATCGTCAGCCACTGGGATCAAACGCTCTCAAATTCTTCTACGATTTCTTTGTCCGGTGGCGCTGTCAGCAGGCTTACCGCTACGATCACGATGCAGGAGCAGATAAAGGCCGGAAGCAGTTCATAGATACTGAAAATACCGCCGATGGGTGCAATCAGGAACTTCCAGATAAATACCATGGCGCCACCCGCGATCATACCGGCCAGGGCACCGTTGCGGTTTGTTCGTTTCCAGAACAGGGAGAACAGCATCACACCTCCGAAGGATGCACCGAACCCCGCCCAGGCGAAGGACACAATCTGAAAGACAGAGCTGTCCGGGTTGTGTGCCAGAATCACGGCGACCACGGCAATCGCAACCACGGTCAGTCTTGCCATGAGCATGGATGCTTTCTCGGAGAGTTTGATTCCCAGACAATCCTTCAGCAGATTCTGCGATACGCTGGAAGAAGCCGCCAGAAGCTGTGAGTCTGCGGTAGACATGGTGCAGGCCAGGATGCCGGCGAGGATCAGTCCCGCTATGACGACGGCCAGACCGCCGTTTGTGCTCAGCAGTATCGCGGTCTTGATGATCAGTGTCTCGGATTCTGAGGATGTAGTAAAAGTATCGATTACTCCGGCCTGTGACATGGAATACCCGATGATGCCGATAAAAATGGCAATAAACATGGAAATCACAACCCACACGGAGGCAATCCGGCGGGACATCTTTAATTTGTTCTCATCCCGGATTCCCATAAAACGGAGCAGGATGTGCGGCATGCCGAAATAACCCAGTCCCCAGGCCATCGTGGATGCGATGGTTAAACTTCCGTAAGAGGAAGCTGTTCCGGAAGAAGAGTCATAGGTATGAAACATATCCAGATATCCGGGGAGAGCCTTTGCATTGCTGATGACGGTGTCGAGACCTCCCGCTACACGAACGCCGAAGAATATCACAACAATCAGAGCGATGGTCATGACGATACTCTGGATCAGATCCGTTGTGCTGGCTGCCAGGAAACCGCCCAGTGTGGTGTAGGCAACGATAATAACAGCACTGACCAGCATGGCGGGCAGATAGGGTACGCCGAATAGCGTGGAAAATAACTTGCCGCATGCCGCGAACCCGGAGGCTGTATACGGCACGAAAAAAATGACGATAATGAGAGCCGAGATGGCGAGCAGGGAATGACTTTTGTCCCGATAACGGTTGGAAAAGAAATCCGGGATAGTGATGGAATTGTTTGCTTTCACCGAATACCGCCGCAGTCTCTTTGCCACGATCAGCCAGTTTAAATAAGTGCCGATAGCCAGGCCAATGGCCGTCCAGCCCGCATCCGCGCATCCGCTCAGATATGCCACACCGGGCAGTCCCATCAGCAGCCAGCTGCTCATGTCGGATGCCTCCGCGCTCATCGCGGTGACAATGGGGCCGAGCTTTCGTCCGCCCAGATAGAAATCATTGACGTCATTGTTTTTTCGGGAGTATATGATGCCGATCACGACCATCATCAACAGATAGATGATCATGATGATCATAAGCCCGATTGTTTTTCCTGTCATACGTATCTCCTTTTATAAGTATAAATTTTTGACCGGTCCGGTTGTCCCGGTGTGTTGAAAAAATATCAACAATAATATAGTAGTATAGCATGAGTTGGTCGGGGTTGCAACAGACAGATGTCGGCTGACGAAGACAGATGTTGGCTGACGAAGACACTTTCATATGCCTTATATAAATTTTGTATAAATTGTACGTTTTTATCTTGCATTCCGCAATAATTTTGTTATAATGTACATCACAACTGCGTTAGACAGAGGATTCCATTCGGAATTCAGCGCAGGAGTTTCCTTTCATAATGTCATAATTGATTTTCTTAGAAATCGTTTTATCTTCTGTGTCTTATTTCATTTTTTTCTCAGGCATAGATACAAAGTTTTTTCAATATTCACAGGTTTGGTATCACACAGCGTATATTTCAGTGTTCGGCGCGCAGGCACGGAATATATAAATAAATTATTTATAAAGGAGGGTATTTTTGAAATTTCAAAAAATCTGAACGGCCGTGCTGGAGATCCTCTGCGGGCCGGGGGAATGTATTCATGGAAGAGACTTAAGGTGCCCGTTTTATAAAAAACGCCTGCTATCTTTCATACTGTAACCAGAAGTTCTTTATACCTTCCACAGACCGCCTGCAATGGTGCAGGCGGTGGCGAGCCGGGTGGCTGTTTGGGGAAGGTAATCATAAAGAAAAAAAGAATTTAAAATTAAAACAAAATGAGGAGGAGGATTTTTTCATGAAACACTTATTTAATTTGAAGAGACTTGGTGCTGTCGCCCTCTCTTCAGCCATGGGTCTTTCCATGGCAGCAACAGCCGCTCCGGCTGTAATCCAGGCGCTGGCCGCGGATTCTACAGCTACGGACAATGATACGGCCACAACGAATGACCTGGATGATTCTGATATCATCGATACATCCAAAACAGGGTCGCTGACAATCTATAAGTATGATATCACGGCGGCTGAGGCGGCATATGAAGGATCTGATGGTTCCCAGGGGTATGTAGCCGGGAGCATCACGGCAACCGGTGAAGAAGATACGGATCTGCAGGATACCCTCGCTGATTATGCAATTGAGGGCGTGCAGTTTACGTACCTTAAGTGCGGCGAGATCGAAACATACAGTGTCAGCAGCGGTTCCGGCAGCTACGTCCAGGTGGTCTATGAGATCCCGACAGGGTTAGCAGAAATCCTCGGACTGGACGAAGACGATGCTTTTGATGTATCTGAATCCAACAGGACATCTGCCACCCACTGCAGCAACGAGGGTGTGCTCCATTACACCAGCACTCAGATCGAGGATGCGCTGGAAGCAATCCTGGAGGCAGACAACGTAGACGCCAAGAATGCACTGGAAGATTATGTGTATACGTACAATACACAGGACTCCAACCAGGACCAGAAAGTGGATACGGCCGAGAACGGCTATACGGCAGTGAACATGGACAAGACAGATGAGAACGGCTACACCTATGTAGAAGGGCTGGAGCTCGGGCTGTACCTGATCGTTGAAACAGAAGTACCGGAACAGGTGACAGAAACTGTGAACCCCTGGTTCGTATCCATCCCGTTCACGGATTCTGACGGCGATGAATGGCTGTATGACATGTACTGCTACCCGAAAAACCAGACCGGCAACCCGACGCTGGACAAGTCCGTACGCAACGCCTACACGAACACGCTGGCATCGTCAGGGGCATATGACAAAAATGCCATCGAGACATCCCTGGCAACCGGCGACACTTATGACGGCAGCAGTTCGTCCAACTCCCTTATTGTCTGGAACCAGGATGATTCCGATGAGGACGTGGATACAAACGACGCAACTTATGTAGCGAACCGCGGCGGATATACTGATGACGGCACAACCGCGGGCAGCGGCGCAAAAGAAGATATCAGTTCTGATTTTACTTATGCTGATACCACCACGGCATCCGAGGGCGACCTGCTGGATTACATCCTTGTGTCCAAACTCCCGCATATCAGTTCCACCGCAACTTACCTTTCTGAGTATACCTTCGTTGACGAACTCGGCCCGGGCATCACTTATAACAATGATGTAAAGATCGCTTTCTATCATACAAGGGCAGATGCGGAAGCTAATAATACGGCAAAAGCGGACCTGATCTGGGGCGTGACTGACAGCAACGGCGATGCAGAGTACCATCTGGATGAGTATGCCGATGTCACTGTTGTGAATACTGATTCCGGAAGTGCAGAGAGCGATGGCAGCACAAGGCTGACGGTCAGCATGACAGAAAAAGGCCTGAACCTGATCAACTGCGGCGAATGGACGGACCCGCAGGAAGGCGAGACATGGTATGGCTTATCCGATTATTACATGGTTGTATACTATACCGCCACTGTTAACTCTGATGCCACCTGCGTGCTCGGGGATGAAGGCAACCAGAACAGCGTATCACTGATCTGGTCACGTACTTCCTATGATTATTATAATACACTGGAAGATACAAACTTCGTATACAGCTATGCGATTGACCTGACAAAAGAGTTTGAAGATGCTGATGAAGAGGACCTTGCCGGTTACCTCAGCCAGGTAGAGTTCAAGCTTTATAATGCGACTGATGGCTATTACGTAGTGGCCGAGCAGGAATCTGAAGGCGTTTATTATGTGACAGGCAAGACTGTTGCAGGAGACGATGATGGCAAGGCAGAAGCAACCACATTCACACCGGCGAGCGACGGCACACTGGTCATCAACGGCCTTGAGGCTGACACATACGAACTGACTGAGGTTTCGACAGCTTCTGGCTATACGCTGCTGAAAGACCAGATTGAGATTACCATCACGTCTACTGACCGTGATATCATCGCTTCCGTGGCCGGCGTGACAGGACTGACCGGCGAACAGGCAGATGCGATCATTGAAAATTACCATGGCGGCATTTATGACGAGAACGGCAACCTGATCAATGACCAGTCAACAGAGCTCGAGAAGTCTGCCACAACAGATATAAACGGCAATACCGTCAGCTCCGGCATCTCCAGCACGGACATTACGTATTCAGCAGATGAAGACGCTAATGGGCGTACTATCAACGGCTCTGACCTGTACGTGGGTGCAATCCTTCCGGCAACTGCCACGGTCGACGGCGTGGTATCAAGCATGGATGACTGGGATATCTGCGTGAATCAGACAACGTACACGAAGAACGGAACTTCATGGGTATCCAATAACGATACCACACTGACAGCCACCGGGGATGTTTCAACCAACGCAGCTGTAAAGCTTACAGTGGTGAACAATAAGAACTTCCTGCTCCCGCAGACCGGCGGCGCAGGTCTTTACCTGATCACCATTATCGGCGTGGTCGTAGCAGCAGGCGGTATCTATATCGTAACGCGGAAAAAGAAAATAACGCCGGCACAGTAAGGGGATCCGGGGATCCATTCAGGGGAAGTCAGCTGCCCGGCTCAGTCAGGCAAGCAAGGCAGGAAAAAACTATGTGGAAAAAAATAATCGCACTTATCATCATACTGATAGGGATGGGCATGGCGTTTTACCCATGGATCAGCAACTGGATGTTCAACCACCGGACGGAGTCAATGGTTGAAGCTTACACTGCATCTGTCGAGGACGACCCATCCATAGACGTGGAAGCTATCCTGGCAGAAGCGCAGTCATACAATCAGGCCCTTTTGTCCGGCTCAGTGGTCCTGACCGATCCGTTTTCTTATGAAAATACTGAGTCGGACAGTGGGGCAGATTACAACAGCGTCCTTAACCTTGACGGCTCAGGCCTGATGTGTTTTATCGAGATCCCCAAAATAGACGTATACCTGCCGGTCTACCACGGGACTTCGTTCGAAGTTCTTGAGAAGGGTGCGGGCCATGTGGAAGACACGGCGCTGCCCATCGGCACAACCGGCGGGCGCCCGGTGATCTCCGCCCACACGGGCCTCAACACGGCCAAGATGTTCTCAGACCTGACGGATATGAAGGAGGGCGATCTGTTCTTCATCCATATCCTCAACGAGACCCTGGCCTACCGCGTGGTCGGGACGGAAGTGATCGAGCCGGATGATATCTCATCACTTTCAGCCGAAGAAGGCCGCGACCTGGTCACCCTGCTTACCTGCACGCCTTACGGCGTCAATTCCCACCGCCTGCTTGTCACAGGCGAGCGGACGGAATATACGGATGAAATACGGGCGGAAGCGGACGCACTGGAGATGGATTCCGGATCCGAATGGATGAAGGCTTACCGGCAGGCAATCCTGGCCGCCTTCTGCATCATTGCGGCGGCGGCCGTCATGTATATCATGAATAAGGCACGGTCAAAACGCGCGCCGGCATCCGGCACCAGCGGGAAGGGATGATGATGAAAGCACTGAAAGCTGCCGCCTGCACCATACTGATCATCGCCGGGCTCGCCCTGGCCCTGTCACCGGAAGTGAATTCCGCCATCCTGGACAGGGAGAACCGCGAGATCATCGCTGCCGTGGATGAAGGGGTGCAGGCAGCAGAAGATACAGAAGAAAACACAGGCGTACAGGATACTGGCAGGCATAACATCATCGAAGCGACAGACGCCTTGTGGGAGAGTATCACGGCTTATAACCAGAACCTTTACGTCAACGGGCAGGCGGAATTCCGCGATGCGTGGTCCGTCACCCAGACCCCGTCTACCGTGGAGGGGCTGGACGGGAATATCTTCGGGTATATCACGATCCCCGCCATGGACGTGGAACTCCCGCTGTATGTCGGCGCCTCCACGGCAAACCTGGCGAAGGGCGCAGCCATCCTTGGCGCGACCTCCCTCCCTGTCGGGGGCGAGAACACGAACAGCGTCATCGCCGGGCACCGCGGTTACCGGGGCATCCCGTTCTTCCGCGAGATTGAGAAGCTCGGCGTGGGCGATGCCGTGTGCATCACGAACACCTGGGGCACCATAGGCTACCGGGTCGAGTCCATCGACATCATCAGCCCGACGGATTCGGACAAGATAAAGATACAGGAAGGGAAGGACATGGTGACATTAATGACCTGCCACCCTTACCGCTCCAACGGCAAGTACCGCTATGTCGTGTACTGCGTGCGGGACGATTCCGTGCTCACGGAGGAGGCACAGGCCCCATCCGGCACTGCCGGCGGTTATATCACGGCGTCAGACGGCACGGCATATGAAAGTTCCCAGCAGGACATTGATATGGAAAAACTGTTCCGCCGGCTGTGTGGCGCCGCACTGGTGCTGTTCACGGTTTCCCGCCTGCTGGCCGGGCGGCGTCGGAAAAACAGATGATGGCATACAGGGGAACGGTAACCCTGCCGGAAGGCTTATCCCGCAAGGAGTGCGTAAGTTGAAATTATGATAGATTGACGACAAGAAATAAGACAGATTTTATGAAAGGAAGCTTTTATGAAAAAAGTAATACGGCCTGCAGCGTTCCTGCTGGCTGCCGTGCTGATGCTGACATCCGCCGTACAGGGTTTCGCGGACATCAGCTCCGACCCGTCCACAGATATCTACAGCGTTAGTGTGGAGTCCGGGGAAGAAGATGAAGGCACAGGCACTGCGGACGTTGATGCGGGAGATTCTATTACAGACCCCGTGCTGGAAACGTATATCGAAGAAAATGCGGACACCAGCTACACGGGATCCGGCAGAAAAAAACTCGTGAACTTCATCGCCGTAAAACAGACTTTCTTTGACGCCTCGCTCATCGAGGACGGGGATACCTCCGACTCGATCATGGCAGGCATTGAGGCAGGGGATGAAGAGGCACTGGAGAAGTACCTGATGCAGTCCACCAGTTATGCGCCTGTATATGAGCTGGATGAAAACAGCGATTATTACGCCGTGTTTCTGGACACGATGCAAGGGACTTCGTCCGTGCAGACCATGGGCGCGAGCTTTGCCGTGAACAATACGGACGGCGAGACGGTGGACGGCTGTTTCTATGACACGGAGACAGGCATCGGATATATCCCGAAAGACCTACTCTTAAATGAGGACGGCGAACAGGTACTCCTGTACCTGCAGGCCCAGGTCGCGCAGGTAATGGACACGGATACGTATACCACCAGCATCACGGTTACCGTGGAGGACGGCAAGGATGTCCTTTCTATAACGGAAGCCGATGCGAATGTTTATGACACGGAGACATCCATTGTGATAGAAGCCGGGCTGGATATCCAGTCGGTCACTGCCAACGGCGTGCCCGTCACGGAAGAAGGCTTTTCCTACGACCCTGACACAGGCGAGATGTATGTCGGCCTGCCGGCGGCTTCTGTGCAGAACATTTCCATTACAGTACCGGAAGAGGAAAGCCAGGGCGTGTCCGGCACATTGAAATCGGCGGCCGGCAGGGCCGTATCCGCCATCAGGGGCATCTTTACCACAGAGGCGGAAGCCGCCACTGCGGTCGGCTCCTATGACGCCATGAATTATTTCGCCACGGGCATCGACATCGGTTCCTGCACCCAGGGGACATACTATGACGTGGATGTTAACTACAGCTATGATGCCAGCTACAAATATTCCACATCAACGGTCCTGTATGCCGCGCTGGGCGAATCTGACACGTATTATGCGGAGCTGGTCAATGCGATCGACAACGGGGGCAGCGTGGACCTGAGCCATGTACAGGAATTAAACGGCATGGTGTGGACGCCCATGCAGGTGGAACTCGATACCTCCAGTGTGAAGGCGGCCAATGCCGGCCTTGGAAGCATCACCGCCACCCTGACGCTCGAATGCGGGCACGTGGATGTCGCCCTCGGCACCGCGTCCGACAACAATGCCACCGTAGTGAAAGCCCGCATTCGCTGCCTGTATAAGGGAAGCGACTATGCCGTATTCGGCATCGTGACGCAGAAAACGCATCAGCAGTCCGGGCTCGCGCTGTTCAAGGTCGGGATCACGACCAACGGCAAGGCCAGCGTGCATAAGGTGACGGACGGCGCCGATACGGTTGACACGGACATCATCGGCTTTACCGGCAACAGCAATTACTCGCTGGCCGGGGCTGTATTCGGCGTGTATACGGACACCGGGTGCCTGAACAGGGTCGGCACCCTGACCACGGATTCCAACGGCGATACCGAAGAACTGTCACTGGCGGCGGGGGAGTATTATATCAAGGAGATTTCCGCATCCCCGGGGTATGATATCGATACGAAAGTCAGGCCCTGCACGGTGTCGAACGGCACCACGACGACCGTGACGTTTTATGAGCCGCCGAAGTATGGCTATATCGTGGTACAGAAGAACCTGGATACCTCCAGCGCGCCGGCAGGGTATACGGCGTCCGAACTGTCGGAACTCTCCCTGGAGGGCGCAAAATACCAGGTGTTCTCCACCTATGCAGAGGCGGAAGCGGCCCTGACCGGCGGTGCGTCAAACCCCGCCCGCCTGGCGACCCTGACGACGGACAGCAGCGGGTATGCCGCGTCCACTGCAAAATTCGCCATCGGCACCTATTATATTAAAGAAGTCGTCGCTCCTGAGGGGCTGGCCTATGACAGCACGGTATATACCGTCACGGTCGCTGCCGGCGCGACAGGTGGGGCAACCTATACCGTGACTTCCACGGAGCACCCGGAATACGGGTACATCAAAATCACGAAAGCCCTCGAAGACAGCAACGCCAGCAGCAACAGCAATTATTCAGTGGCAAACGCGGAGTTCGGGATCTACTCTTCGGAATCGGATGCTGAAAATGACACTAACCGCGTCCAGACACTGGTGACAGACAGCAGCGGCGAGGCGGTTTCCGGCATGCTGAAGCCCGGTACGTATTACGTGAAGGAGACAGCCGCCGGCGCATCCATGGGCTGCTGGGTCAATGAGGAGAAATACGAGGTCGTGGTGGAGGGCAGCCACACTTCCGATGTGACCTACGATGTGGACGAGACGATCTACGAGCCCGTGCAGACCGGCAGGATCAGGATCTACAAAGAGTCCGCCGATGAGTCCGCCACGGACGGGAACAGCAATTACGACCTCACAGGCGCTGAGTACACTGTTTACCTGGAGGACGGGGAGACCGAGGCGATCGACATCTACGGCAGCAGTGTCGTGATCACGGTTGACCAGGAAGAGGACGGGGAGTATTACGGGACTTCCAACCTGCTCTACCTGGGGACTTATATCATAAAAGAGACGAAAGCCCCGCAGGGTTATGAGCTTGATTCGGAAGAGTATAAGGTGACGGTCAGGGAGACCGTAATGTTTACGGAGCAGGATGTGGCGCTTTACAACAAGAACCCGCAGACCTATTCGGTGAAATCCACGGATGAGCCGTGGAAGGTCTGCCTGGCCGTCCAAAAAACCATTGATTACAACTCACTCTCCTTCGAAGAGACGCGAGGGTATGATATGTCCACGCTCATACAGTATTTCGAATCAAGCAGCGATTATTCCCTGGAAGGGGCGGAATATTGCATCTACGGGAGCTACGAGGGCGCCCTGAACGAGGACGGGTCCGAGTTCGTGGCAAAGGTCACGACGGACGCGGACGGTTACGGGCAGACTGACATCACCGTGCCCATGGGCACCTATTATATCAAAGAGACACAGGCACCGGACGGTTTTGAGCTGGACACGAGCGGCGGCCCGTACGGGAACGGCATCTACGTGCTGGATGCAAACTATAACGACCCTGTCACCTACGACCAGCAGATCATCACTCTGACCCACGAGGAAAGACCTGAGACCGGCGAGATCGAGGTGTACAAGAAGTCGAAAGAGCAGTCCCTCGTGGACACGTACCCGGAGTACTATTCCCTCGAAGGCGCGGAATACACTGTGTACTATGACGATGGCTGCAACATAGTCGCCGGCACGATCACGACCGATGAGGACGGGTACGGCATCCTGGACGGCCTGATGCTCGGGATCACGTATTACGTGAAAGAGACGAAGGCGCCGACCGCTGCCCTGGAAATTGACGGGGTGACTGTCGATACCGCGATGTATGAGCTTGACGAGACGCTCTATGAAGTCACGATAGGGTCCTCCCGGGCATCCGAGCCGGTCGTCAGCTATGAGGAGCCGGTCTACCGCGACCTCTACGTGTACAAGGGCCCCCTTCAGATGCTGGAGACCGGTTATGAGTTTACCCTGCATATCCCGGCTGCTGCGACCAAAGTGGTGTTCACGACGGATAAGGAGATCCCTGAAACATACACTTCGTCCAACTACCGGACTGACGTGTCCTACGCGAAGAACGAGGGCATCATCGGCTGGCTGGAAGGCGACACCTGGTACGTGCAGGCAGCGGACGGCGGCACCATCTACTTCAACTATGACAGCAGCTATATGTTCGAGGAAGAAGGCTGGTATACGACTGACGACAACTCCTACGGGCACCGCATCGAATCCGTCGACTTCGGGAATGGCGTCATCGACACCTCCTACACGACGGACATGACCCGGATGTTCTTCCATGACATCAGCCTCACTTCCATCACGGGGCTGTCTGAGTTTAACACTTCCAGCGTGACGGCGATGACCGGCATGTTCATGGCAGCCTGCACGCTCACGGAAATCGACCTGTCCGGCTGGGATACATCGTCCGTGACAGACATGGGCGACATGTTTGCCCACTGCCGCGACCTGGTGGACATCACGGTGGACAGCGGATTTGACACCTCCAACGTGACGAACTACCATGACCTGCTCGCGTACACGAACATGGCGAACAGCAAGTACCAGTACATGGTGGACAACATTGAGTTCAACACGTCCATCGTGACGAACATGAGCGAGATATTCCTTGAGGGCGAGTCGGGGCAGTCCGGCTACGAGTGCAAATACACCCTGACGTCGATTGACCTCTCATCCTGGAACCTGGGCAGCGTCACGTCGAGCATCAACATGGCCGGGCTGTTTGACTGGTGTGAGAACCTTACGACAGTCAGCGGGCTTTCCATACCTGCATCAGCCACATCCGTGGCTTACATGTTCCAGCACTGCCTTGTGCTGGGCAGCGGACTCAGCCCGATGACGGTTAATTTCTACGTGACGGACAGCACGCTGGCCTATACGGACATGTTTGCGGATTGCTCAACCAGCCTGAGCGAGGATGAAAGGGAAGGGATTGTCGCTGACGGATATTATGATGAGAGCGTGGTTCTTTCCTGCACGACCAGTGCCCAGGCAGCGGTCGCGAAGCTGTGCGTGGGGACTGCGGGCGAGGATGAGAAGAACAGCATCATCGTAGTGAAGCTGAACGGGATCGTGCAGACGGCCTCCCTGGACGCCACGGGAAACTCCGTGATGACGGCTTCCATCGGCTCCCGGCTGGCAGGCCTTACTTCGGCAGTGATGGATGCCTTCACGGCGGCAGCAGTGGCATTCGCAGAAGATGCCGGGGGTACGCCTGACACCTACGCCATCGCCACCGGCACCAATGTGATGTCGCTCGCGGAATCGCTCGCGGAGAAGGCAGGCCTGGTCACCGTGGCGCAGGCGGAGACGGATGAAAGCTCTTACCCGAACCTGTGCGACGCCGTGTACAGCGCGTATACGTCGCCTGATTTCTCCGATGAGTCCAAGTGGGCGGACTTCGAGTTCGAGCGCCTGGATACGGATGAGAACACCGGGGTGCAGACAGCGGTCTACGTGCTGCACAACGTGCCTTACGGCCTGGCGCTGTACGTGAAGGAGACATCCCCCGCGTCCGGCTACGGCCTGGATGAAAACACCTGGGAGTTCGGCGAGGAGGACCGCTCCGGCAGCTATGTGAACTCGTATGACCCGACAACTGAAAACCCGAATGAAGTCTGGATCTCCATGCAGAAGAAGCTGGATACGGACGCGGACGTGGATCTGTCGGAAGGCTCGCCGTACAGCATGGCAGGCATCCAGTACATCGTGTATACGGACGCTGCCTGCACGACCCAGCTGTACTGGGATGAGGACGGGGACGGAACAGCAGAAACACCGGCCGTCCTGACGCTGACAGAGACCGGCGTGTCGAACACGATCGGCCCGGTTGACATCGGGGACGCGGACAGCGTGACGTACTATATCAAGGAAGATCCTACCCAGTTTGCAAAAGTCCAGGCTGGCGGGTCAGGCACAGCCTTGATCCTTGACGAGACCGAATACAGCCTGACTGCTGTAAAAAATGAGAAGACCACGCTGTACTTTGAAGTGGAGGATGATGTCGTCATAGACGGCAGTATCATCATCAAGAAGACGTCCAGCAGCTCATCCATCACTGCCAGCACGAGCAGCGAGTACAGCTATGAGGGCGCCGGGTTCAAGATCTACACGGATCCTGAACTGACACAACTTTATGCCGTGATCTACACGGATGCCACGTATACAGCCACCTGCACGGGCATGCCGATCGGGACATATTACATCCAGGAATTCAAGGCGCCGTCCGGGTTCGAGCTGAACACCACCATCTACAGGGCGGAGATCACGGTTGTGGACGGTGTGGCGGTGACGACCTACTATGAGGGCATCAACGGCACGGTGGCACTGTCCACGGCAACGCTGACTGCCAAGGATGAGCCGGAGTACGGGGAGGTGGAGATCTACAAGACCGTGGATGCCTCAGGGACGCTGGATCCGGACCTGTATGGCCCGGAGGGCGCGGAGTTCACCATCTACTCGGATTCAGCATGCACGCAGGCGGTCGCAACGCTCACGACCGATGAGTACGGCTATGCCAGCTATACCGGGCTGACGCTCGGCAAGACCTACTATATCAAAGAGACAGGAGCATCCAAAGGCTGCGTCCTGAACACGGATAAGTTCACGGTATCGACAACAGCGTCCAGCCTGATCTACCGGCTGGATGTCCCGAATGACACGGACACGGTGCCGCTTACCATCAGCAAGTCCGCTGACGGAACCGTCAGCAGCGCGTATACCTTTGAGGGCATCACGTACGGCGTCTACGCTGATGAGGACTGCACGGAACTCGTGGGGAAGATCGAGCTTGACGCGGACGGCACCGGCACGCTGGACGGCCTGGACGCCTCGGCCACGTATTATGTGAAAGAGATAGAGACGAACGACTACTACGAACTGTCCGACGAGGTCTATACCGTGGACATGACGGAGTCCGGCTCCGCCGGCTATACCCTGCCTGTGTCCGACACGCCGAAATACGGGAAGCTGCGGATCTACAAGGTATCCGCTAACGCGTCCATCACGTCCGGCAACAGCATGTATTCACTGAAAGACGCGGTGTTCGGCGTCTACACGAAAGAGTCCATCACGTCCGGCAGCAAGGTGGGCGAGCTCACCATCGGCGAGGACCAGTTCTCCGACTACCTGGAGGGGCTGGAATTCGGCACCTATTACGTGAAGGAGATCACAGCCCCGGAGGGCTACGTGGCAGACACTACGGTCTATGCCGTGGAGGTTCTCCCTGACAGCGCCGGGGAGGCGGCAGTAACCTACAGGATATCAAATACGCCGGGATATTCCAACCTGAAGCTCATAATCACCAAGAAGGCAGCGGACGGCGTGGACGTCGGCTCCCTGGAAGGGACACAGTTCACCATCTATTACTATGACGGCCAGTATTCCTCCGTGGACGAGCTGGACGGCGTAAGCTATACCCGCCGCTGGGTCATCGAGGCGCAGGACGACGGGAATGCGAACTACGTGGCGGTGCTTGATGAAGACCACTGCCTGGAAGGCATGGCAGGCCTGTACTATGACAGCGACGGCAACGTAGTCATCCCCCTCGGCACCATCGTCATCGAGGAGACCAGCGCCGCGGACGGCTACTCCACAAACGGCTCCTGGTATGATTTCGGCGGCAATGTGCTGGCAGGCACGGAAGAGGCGATGCTCATCAACATCACGCAGGAATCCGACGGGGGCACGGTCTCCCTGAGCGCGGACAACGCCCTGGTAAAGGATGACTCCGCATACTGCGGGCTGACCATCATCAAGCAGGACACGTCCGGCAAGACGCTCGGGAACGTCACCTACGACCTGTACCGCTACAACGAGAGCACCGGGGAATATGAGTACCAGAGCTCACGCACCACCAGCGGCGATGGCGTGGCTTCCTGGGAAGGCCTGACCTACGGCACCTACCAGGTCCGGGAGGCATCCACGCAGGAAGGCTATACCTTACTGGACAGCCCGATCACGGTGGTGCTGCCGTACACTATTTCCGTCTCGGATGCGGAGGCCGCGGGTGTTGACACCACGGACGCATACCTGAGCGAAGACGGCAAGACTTACAACTACATCAACCTTACCTATACTGTTACAGACGGCACGACGTTCAAGGTCCCGAAAGCGGGCGGGGCGGCATGGCCTGTCCCTGGCGGCATCGGGCTGGCACTTGCGGCCGCCGGGCTGTTCCTGACCTTTAACCGCAGGAAGACTGTAAAGCCATAATATAGAAAACGGCAGTTGTGTCGGGGATACACGCACGGGAGGGCGGCCGAGGCCGCCCTCTTGTTTTGTCCCAAAACAGAAAAGATATCAGCATTTGATCATTATGGAATTGTTCCGGCAGGGACCCGTAATTGAGATACCCGGGATACAGGTGCTGAGCCAGGTATCCAGGGGGACGGAACTTAATAAATGGCTGGGTATTTCCGAAAAATGTGAAAAACAGTAGCAGAAAAAGGCGAAACATGTTAAACTACAGTATATGTATGAAATACGCATATTCTGGAGGAGCAGATGCCTGTACGGAAAAGAAGAAAACAGAGAAAACAAAGGATTATCCTGATCGTGGCGGTAGTGGTGCTGGTTGTTCTGATCGCGGGTATTACATCCCTGAAAACGATAATGAAACAATATGTTCCATCTTCCGATACGACAGACTACGCTTCATTTTACGGGTTGGAGAGTGAAGAAGATGTGCTCCTTACCATTGACAATGAGGTGCTGGAGGCGACAGGGCTGCTGATGGATGATGAGGTGTACATTCCTTATGATGTGCTGCACACGTATCTGAACGCACGGTTTTACTGGGATGAGACGGAACAGATCCTGCGCTATACTCTTCCGGAGGGAATCGTGAGCGTGGAGACGGAGACGACGGCGTATACAGTGGCGAAGGAGAGCCGGTCGGCGGATGCAGTGATTGTTCATATGGAAGGAGATGAGATGTATCTGTCGCTGTCTTTTATTGAGCAGTATACGGATATTCGTTCTGATTTCTATGAAGAACCGAACCGCCTGGTGATTTCGGATGAGTGGGGCGAGGTGGAGTATGTCACCGTGAAGCGCGCCTCGGAGCTGCGTGAACTGGGCGGCGTCAAGAGCAGTATCCTCACGGAACTGGAAAAGGGCGATCGCGTGATTGTGATCGAGAAGATGGATGACTGGACAGAGGTCTGCACGGAGGATGGATTTGTCGGTTATATCCAGAATAAAGCTCTGGGCGACGCACAGACGGAGCTTTATGAGAGTGATTTTGAGGAGCCGGAGTTTACTCTGATAGCCAGGGATTTCACGATCAATATGGCGTGGCATCAGGTGACGAGTCAGGAGGCGAATGCAAATGTCTCGTCCGTCATTGCCTCTGCCACAGGATTGAATGTCATTTCCCCTACGTGGTTTTACCTGAATGATGATGAGGGCGGGATCGCTTCACTGGCGAGCTCGGATTATGTGACTTATTGTCATCAGCAGGGTATTGAGGTATGGGCGCTGGTCAGCAATCTGGAAAACGACGAGGTGGATACGACGCAGGTGCTGAGCGTGTCATCCAGCCGGGATACACTGGTCAATAATCTGGTCTCGGAAGCGATCAAATACGATCTGGACGGGATCAATGTTGATTTTGAATCACTGGAAGGGGAGGCGGGTGCCGCATTTTTGCAGTTTATCCGGGAATTATCTCTCAAATGCAAGAATAACGGTATTGTACTGTCGGTTGACAATTATGCCCCGGCTTCCTACAATGAATTTTACGGTCGGGACGAGCAGGCAGTGTTTGCTGATTACATCGTGCTGATGGCTTATGATGAACATTATAACGGTTCGGAGGAGGCGGGATCTGTGGCTTCTCTTAGTTTTGTGACACAGGCCGTGGCCGACACGCTGGAGGAGGTTCCGGCGGAGCAGGTGATTCTGGGTATTCCGTTCTATACCAGATTGTGGAAGCTGACGCCGAACGAGACGGATACAGACACTGACAGCGGTACGTCGGAGACGGATGATGACGAGGCGAATGACGGAACTGCGGCGGATACCGAATACGATACGACTGCGGATGAGGATAATACGACGGAATCCGACGGTACGGCAGCGGATGAGGATAACGAGTCAGAATCCGATGGTACGGCAGACAGTGAGGAAAGCTATACCCTGACCAGCGAGGCGCTCGGCATGAGCGAGGCGGAATCCCGTGTGGCGGCGAACGGTGCGACTTATCAGTGGCTGGAGGACTGCGGTCAGTATTATGCGGAATACGAGTACGGCGGCAGCACCTACAAGATCTGGATGGAGGATCAGAATTCCATCGAGAAAAAGCTGGAAGTGATGCAGTCCAACGGGCTCGCGGGAGCTGCCTTCTGGAAACTGGGATTTGAGAAAAATACGGTCTGGGATACGATCGTGAAGTTTATGGAGTGATCTGTCTGAGCATAACCATACTGTTCCGGGCTATTTCTTTATAAAAAGACAGCCGGCTTTCTTCCTGAAGCGTCAAAGAAAAGTCTCCTTTTCTTGTTGGAATCATCCTTATTATATGCGATACATCTTTTAAATTCAATGCGTTACGCTTAAATCAAACATAGGACAAAATGTTTTATCATACCTTTTAAAGATATCGGGCTATGGGAGCGTATTTCTTGAAACAGAAACTAGAAGTGGTCATGGCGGTGATTGTGATCGTAGCGGCAATTATTGCGGCACCGCAGTCGGCACAGATGGTTATGAGCATGAAAGCGGAGGCATCGCCGGCCGTGATCGTGATCGATGCGGGGCACGGCGGAGATGACCCGGGTAAGGTCGGCGTATCCGGCACCAATGAGAAGGATATTAATCTGGAGATCGCATGCAGGCTGAGGGATATTCTCGAAGAACAGGGCTTTGAGATTGTGATGACCCGCGAGGAGGATGAAAGTCTTGCGGATGCGGATGCTGAAAGCGTGAAAGTATCAGATTTGAAAAACCGTGTGGATATCATAGAAAAGACAGATCCGGTGCTGGCGGTCAGCATTCATCAGAACAGCTATACGGACAGTGCTGTCAGCGGTGCGCAGGTGTTTTATTATGGAGATTCCGCACAGGGAGAAGCGCTGGCCGGGGCGCTGCAGCAAAGTCTGATTGATCATCTGGATCCGTCGAATACGCGCGCGGCGAAAGCTAATGAGAGCTATTATATTCTGAAAAAGACATCGGTACCCACGGTGATCGTGGAATGCGGATTTCTCTCAAATCCGACGGAGGAGGCGCTGCTTTGTGACGAGGATTATCAGGTTCAGATCGCAGAGGCGATCAGCGAGGGAATATCCGTATATTTGAATAGCTATTAAGGACAGTACTTCGTACTTGCCGCGAAGTACGTATGATGGCATAAATGACACAAGGAAAGCGAGTGAGGCAGCATGTGACCGGGCAAACAGACCGAAAGAGCTTCGGTTTTGGCATTGCCGTGCCGGTTCGGCTATATTTCCAGAAAATATTTTTCGTACGCGTTGATAATCCTGGTATCCTGATAAGCGTTTTCTCTTTTCAGGGTGTAATCATACTGCATATGGACATGTCCGTGCAGCATGTAGGACGGCCGGTATTTTTCCAGGAGCGGGAAAAATGCCTCATAGCCCCGATGGGGCAGATCCTCCCCGTCCCCGATGCCGCGCGCGGGCGCGTGTGTCACGAGCACATCGAACCCGCCATGTTTGCGAAGCTGGCGGGAAACTCTGCGGATCCGCCTGTTCATCTGTGCCTCCGTATACATATATTTGCCGTCGCTGTAGGGGTAGCTGCCGCCCAGCCCGAGGAAACGGACGCCATTGTGGACGTAGACGCTGTCGTCGATACAGATGCATCCGTCCGGGGGAAGCGTGTCATAGCGTTCGTCATGGTTCCCATGGACATACAGGAGCGGTACATTTGCGAATGTGACCAGAAACGAAAGATAGCGGGGATCCAGATCCCCGCAGGAAATGATCAGGTCTGTGTCGTGCAGTTTGTTTTCATTGTAATGATCCCAGAGTGCCGGTGACTCTGTGTCTGCGATTGCCAGGATTTTCATTCGGAATCATCCTCCCTGCGGATTCCCTCCTGACGCACGACATTCTGTGCTTCCGGGATCAGATCTTTGATGGAAGGGATGTGTCCGTTTACGTTGTCTGCCAGCCAGTCTATCGCGATGATTTCACTGGTGGTCATTCGGCGCTGGGGGTCGGACTGTACTGTGCCCTCCTGTGAGTGCAGCACACCGGTGAACGGGTTGAAATCGTACCGTGTGATGGAGCGCTTCAGGGTCTCCAGCAGGTTCCTTGTCTCTGCGGGGATGGCGGGAGACCATACAACGTCTACCACTCCCGAGGACATGCCCCAGAAGTAGCTCAGAGCTTTTTTTGTATCGGATTTGCTTTCGGTATTCCATGTGCCGTGCCGGATGTTCCGGATGATGCGCTCATAGTATTTTCCCCAGTCGAGAACCGGAAACGCGAGGTTGACCGGCGTTTCCCCGTTGACGCGGTACAGGCCGTAGGCTCTTGTGGCGTGCTGAGGGACGATCATATCCAGATGGGAAATGTAGGTGGCGCCCATGTTGTATAATTTTTCCGTCAGGTTGACACCCCTGTTTTCTGTTGCGGTGGACCATTCCAGAAAAATCTGTGCCCGGGGATTCACCATCTTCACACCGATGGCGAACGCATTGATGGTGGCGGGCACACTGGTGATGGGGTAGTCGGCGATGTAGCCGATCCTGTTGGTGTCCGTCATAATGCCCGCGAGAACGCCGTTTAACAGTTTTGCCTCAAACATACGCGCATAGTAGGTGCGGATGTATTTGTGCGAGGTGTTCAGAGAACAGTTTAAAATCTTGACCTCCGGATGGTTGATCGCCGCCTTGATGCTGGCGGTGAGGAACACCGGAGTTGTTGTGAAAATGATCGTGTTGCCGTCCGCGATCGCCTGTTCGATGGCGGCGAGAGCGTCCGCGTCGTCGGCATTGTTCTCATAGGAGGTCGTCTCTACTTCTCCGTGGAAGATATCATTTACATACATGCGCCCCAGTTCATGTGAGTAAGTCCAGCTGGAGGTATCCGTCGCCTTGGTATGGATAAAAGCAATTCTGGTAACTGCTCTGGCGGCGGACGGGGAAGCGGTCAGAATCTGGGAGATCAGGCCTTTTTTGGCGTCCGGAGTCGGATCCAGCTTCAGGTCGATCTTTTCCTCCGGCTCCGCGGTGCTGAAATTCAGTTCAATCTCTTCCCAGAGTTTTTTAAGATTTTTCCGGAAGTCAGCGGTCGTTTCCTTCTTTACCGATTCATAGCCGAACAGGCCGAGATAGATCAGAAAGGCGTCGCCTGTTGTGCAGGAAAGCTTTCGGCCGCCCAGGCTCTCAAAAGCATCCGAGAAGAAGTTGTAGCAGGAACGGAAATCAATGCGGTCGTCCATGCTCCAGCGGTCGTTGGTCTTATGACCGGTCAGATGAGTGAGCTTCCGGTAGCTTCCCTCTCTGGTGAACTCCAGATAATTGATGCTGGTTTCATTATAAAAGTCGAGAAATTCGTAGTATATCCTGATCTCCCGCGTATCCTTCCACGCGGGGATGATGCGGGTCGCATAGGCGGGAATGCTGGTGGCGTCGAAATATTTCAGAACACTGACGCGCTTATTCCCTTCCAGAACATAGTATTTGTTTAAGTATTCATATACCTTGATCGGATCGCGGATGCCCTCCTGCAGGTGTGCGTTGCACAGGCTGTTCCATTTCATGGAAAACTCTGATCCCTCATCCAGGATCGGCATGAAGTTGGGGGCGAATGAGGTGGTGCGGCTGACGGTCTTGGTCCCCACGATCAGCTCTGTGGGGATGTCGATCAGGCCGAGAGGCACCTCCCCGCGAATCTCGACATTTTCAAGAATGGCATCCAGAGCGGGCAGCCCGGTCGGAAGCCCGGCCGCGGCCCGTACCTGTATTTCTTTCTTCCCTGCCTTGAGGGCGGCGGCATATTCTCCCTGCGGCATAAGCCGGTACTCCTTTCATAAAAATCTATGAAAAACAGTTGCTGTCTCTCGTTGTCACGCTTGTTTTAATCTGTTACAGAAAAATTATAAATCGTTTTGGACTGGAATGGCTCTTCCGGCGTCAGTATCACGGAGGGAAACTCCGGATGGCTGGTAGAGTTCGGGAAATGCTGCGTCTCGAGGCAGACACTTCCGCAGGCGGGATAGCAGCGCCCGTTTTTCCCGTGTGCCGCCGGGGAAGCGGCCGGCACATAGAGCTGCAGACCTGGCTGGTCGGTAAAGCAGGTCATGCGGATGCCGGATTCCGGAGAAGAAAGCACGGCTGCCTCGGTCAGACCCTTTCCGGTCAGGACAAAGTTATGGTCATAGGTCCTGGAATATTTCAGCTGATAATAGTCGGCGCGGATATCCTGTCCGATGGGCTTTGCTTTTGTGAAATCCATCGGCGTACCGTCTACATCAACAAACTTTCCCGTGGGGAGGGCGTGCTCGTCGTTCTCGGTAAACTGAGTTGCCTTAATCAGCAGCATGTGATCCAGAACTGTGTCGGAATCCTCGCCGTTTAAGTTAAAGTAAGTGTGGTTTGTGGTATTAAAGACTGTGTCTCTGTCGGTCGTCGCCTGATAGGAAATGCACAGCTCGTTGTCCTCGCTCCAGCTGTAAGTAACCGTCATGGACAGATTGCCGGGATACCCTTCCTCGCCGTCGGGGGATATCCGTGTAAACCGGACGGTGTTGCCGGAAATCTGGGAGTCCCAGTTGTAGTGGTGAAAACCGCGCAGACCGCCGTGCAGATGATTCGGGCCGTTGTTGACGGCGAGCCGGTATGTGACGTTGTTCAGCGTAAATATGCCATTTTCAATACGGTTCGCGTGCCGGCCCACCACGGCGCCGAAGCTGGCGGTGTCTTTTTCGTATTCTTCGAGAGTGTCGTATCCGAGACACACATCCCGGAGTTGTCCTTCCCGATCCGGCACGCAGATGTCAACAACCCTGCATCCATAGCTGGTGACGGTGACATACGCTCCCTCCGAATTCTTCATACAGTATAAATATGCAGCCTTTCCGTCGGAAGTGGATCCAAAGGGATGTTTTGTAATGCTCATGTTGCATATCCTCCTATATCATACGATGTCGTAAGTCTGCGATTCACCTGAGATCACAGTTCGCCGTTTTGTGCAGATCGATAAGTCGACATCTCATTTTCTCCAACAGTATACTTTAACTCATTTCCTTTGACAAGTAAAAAGTATAGAAAGTTCTGTTCAGGTAAAAAGTATGGAAAGTTCTGTTCATGGAGGCCAATCTGTGTTATAATCCTCCCTATGATTACCAGAATTGAGAAAATTAATCCACAGAATCCGGAAAAAGAGAAGATACAGAGTGCTGCAGACACTCTGAAAGAGGGAGGGCTTGTGGCTTTTCCCACGGAGACAGTGTATGGTCTGGGTGCGGATGCCCTCCGGCCGGAGGCGGCAAAGAAAATTTACACGGCGAAGGGACGTCCTTCCGACAATCCGCTGATCGTTCATATTGCGGATTTTGAGGCGCTTTTTCGGATTGTGAAGGAGATTCCTCCGCAGGCGCGGATCCTGGCGGATGCGTTCTGGCCGGGACCGCTGACGATGATTTTTCAGAAAAGTATGATCGTGCCGCATGAGACGACGGGTGGGCTGGACACGGTGGCTGTCCGGATGCCGGATCATCCGGCGGCACTGGCTCTGATCCGGGAGAGCGGCGGATATATCGCGGCGCCGAGCGCAAATACCTCCGGCAGGCCGAGTCCCACGCTGGCAGAGCATGTGGCGGAGGATCTGTGTGGGAGGATTCCCATGATTCTGGATGGAGGAGCAGTCGGGATCGGTATCGAGTCCACCATTGTTGATCTGAGTTGTATGACGAAAACGGCGGACGGCGAATGGGTTGCTGATGAGATTCCGATGGTTCTGCGTCCGGGATATATCACGAGGGAGATGCTGACGGAGGTGATCGGAGCGGTCGGCGACGATCCCGGTCTGACTGACGCAAATGCACATCCGAAAGCACCGGGCATGAAATACCGGCATTACGCGCCGAAGGCGGAAATGATTATTTTTAACGGAAAGCGGGAGGATGTGATCCGGAGAATCAACGCCATAGCGGCGGAGAACGGTCAGAACGGCGAGAAAACGGGTGTGATCTGTACAGATGAGACAAAGGACGGTTATCGTGCGGATTTTGTCAGATCCATCGGCAGCCGTGCGGACGAAGAGAGTATCGCGCGACATCTCTATGCGGCGCTGCGCGAGATGGATGCGCTCGGGGCGGACCGCATTTATTCGGAAAGCTTTTCGGCACTGCGGATTGGACATGCGGTCATGAACCGCCTGCTGAAAGCGGCAGGGCATCATGTGATGGAAGTATGATAAGAAGCAAAGTGCGGCTGTACATTTGGGGATATACGGCATGCCGCTTTCATATGTTGTTAGAAGGAGAAGAATATGATGTTTAAAAAAGTAATTTTTGTGGGACGGCGTGCGACCTGCAGGGAACCGATGGCGATGGCGCTTTTGCAGAGGGAGATGCCGTATGATCTTGTCGAGGTTTGTGCGAGAGGACTGGTGGTGCTGTTTGCGGAACCGATGAATCCGAAGGCAGAGGAAGTGCTGGCTTCAAACGGTATTTTTCTTCCGGACTACAGGGCGTGTCAGCTGGTGCCGGAGGACTTCTCCGAGGATACGCTTGTGGTCACGTTTCATCAGGAGATGAAGGAAAAGGTGATGGATATGGAAGGCGCGCAGAACATCGTCGTGCTGACGGATGTGACCGGAGATGAACTGGAGATCATCGATCCGTACGGCGGCGAGTTGCTCCAGTATGAGATTTGCCTGGAAACACTGGGCAATTCGATTCGGAAGCTGGTACAATGTCTCCAGAATGACATGAATGAATACTGTCCAGCTGTTTGAAACGCTGCCCCGGAATGTTCAACATGGATGGCAGCATCTATCTGAATCAGCTAAAATGTCTGTTTATTCATTCAGGCTTTCCAGTCCGAACAGCGCTGCGCCGAGTGCGCCGACAATCTCCGGCTGCTCATAGATATAGAGCGAGGCGCCGAGTTGTTCCTCCAGTACTTTTATCACGCCGGGATTTTTGGCTACGCCGCCGGTCATCATAAATTCTTTTTCGAGGCCGACCCGTTTTAACAGGGAGACGGCTTTCCCCGCGATCGCTTTATGGATTCCGTAGGCGATGTCCGCGGTTTCTTTGTTCTGAGCGATCAGGGAGATGACTTCCGACTCGGCAAAGACCGAGCACATGCTGCTGATCTCCACGTTTTCTTTTGACTGCAGGGAAAGCGGACCGAGTTCATCAATGCTGATCTCCAGCGTGCGCGCCATCATTTCCAGAAAACGGCCGGTCCCGGCGGCACATTTGTCATTCATGACAAAATCAATCACATCCCCGCGTTCGTTTAAACGGATGGCCTTGCTGTCCTGACCGCCGATGTCCAGAATGGTGCGGACGACGGGATTCAGAAAATGCGCGCCTTTGCCGTGGCAGCTGATCTCCGTCACGTTTTTGTCGGCAAAGGGAATGCTGACGCGGCCGTATCCCGTGGATACGATCAGGGTCAGGTCGTCGCGTTGCAGCTGTGCCCGGGACAGAATCTCCCGTAAAATCCTGTCGGCACTTTCGCCGCTCCTGGCTCCGGTGCGGATGACCGCCCAGGAGATAATTTCACGTTTTTCGTTTATGATCACGGCATTTGTGGAGGTAGAACCGCTGTCGATTCCCATTATGTACATCGGGTGGCCTCCTTTTTTCTTGTTGTTATCATTCGTTTTTTTGCCGGATGATGCCTTTTCGGCGGATGACGCCGTTTGTGATATACCGCGTTCGGCATTCTTCTTTGCAGGATGTCCGGTGAAAGTCTGATCGGCCTGATCTTTTGTTATGTCATCCATGGACAGGCGGGGGATGCCGGGCTTTTCTCCGTCGAGGCAGATTTCGCAGGTTGTATCAGCAGTATTCTCTGCGCAGGTCCGGTCGGTTGTATCAGCGGTTGTTTTGCGGAAACTGACACTGCTGTCGGCGAAGGAGTGTGCGTATGCCGGTTTCCCCTTTCGTGCCCGCAGAGATTCCAGAAAGGCTTCGACTCTGGTTAAAATCTGCCCGGTGCACTGTCTGGTGGCGTCAGTCTCCAGCTTTACGATGGGAAGCCCTGCGTTTTCTTTCATGTCGGCATATTCATAGGAGTAGATATCACAAAATTTTATCGTGTGGTAAATGATGCCGTCCAGATCGCCTGCAAGTCCGGATAAGCGTTGATTTCGGCCATCTGTCTGATGCATTCGCATGCACGGGAGCTGGTTCAGCAGGCTGTCCGCGTAGCTTTGCAGTACATGCTCCCCGTCTACCCGGTATTCCCGGCAGATGCCGGTACAGGTCAGGTCGAGGGTGATCTCCGCCCCGTGATCCGTGATCAGCTGTTTGACCCCGGAGCCGGGCCGGGCGCCCGCGAGACAGATTTTCAGGTCGCTCTCTTTCTTCTGGATCCTTCCCGTCTCGATGAGTTCCTTTTTCCGGAGCTGCATGTCGAACTCATGGTTACACCTTTTTGCAAGCCAGTCCGGATCGAATGATTTCCCGGAAAAAGCGGCATACTCCCGGATCAGCTGCTTCATCTGATTCGCATAGAGTGAGACGGTAAAGTCGTTTACTTTCCGCGGCAGGTCAAAGCAGAAGAAAAACTTCTCCGGATGAAGGCGTCTCAGTGTGTCGAACAGCCGCCGGGAGCTGTCGCAGCAGCTGGTGAAGATCATGCCCTCATAGCTGCGGTTTTCAAAATCCTCCAGAACCGCCTTTACAAAAGAGCACATATTCGGATGCATCAGCGTGTCCGCCTGCGTAAAATTTGTGACATGCGGCTCCGTCAGGATTACTGTGTCGCCGAATGCCTCGATGATCTCGATCGGTGCGTATTTGCACATATACGTAATCATAGATTTTCTCCGTATATTATTTTTCCTGATAATGTGAACCGCATTGATAAATTTCTATGCTGTTATCTTTTATTCGAAATACGATTCGGTTTTTCTTGTCGATTCGGACACTCCAGTATCCGGCAAGGTTACCGGACAGAGCCTCCGGTTTTCCGGAACACCGGTATCCGTTTCGGTCTATATCCTGCAGTAATTGGTTGATTTTTTTCAAGGTCTTTTTGTCCTGGGTTTGCCAGTAAAGATAATCTTCCCATGCTTCGTCCTGCCACACTTTTCTCATTCATCTACCTCGATCAGTTCGTGTTCTTTCAGGATGGATTTCCCTGTCTGAACATCCCGGATTCGGTTTTCCAGTAACGCGAGATTTTCTTCACTGTAAAACGGATCTATGGAAACGTCAAATGGGATGCGTTTTTCCCTTCCTACCTTTTTGGCAAAAATGGTAAATGCAGCACTCATGGAAAGCCCGAGTTCAGAACAAACCTGCTCCATACTTTTCTTTACATCTGAATCTAATTTAAAATTAACATTTACTGCCTGTGCCATGTCATGTAACCTCCTTTTTTATGAACAGTATATACTTCTGCAAAGAAAAAAGCAATAAAATTTATTTTAAAATTCTTTATTTCTTATCATCTCAAGAAAGGCTTCAACGCGCGTTTTGATCTGTCCGTCGTGGCTGTTGCGGCGATCCATCCCGTCTCCGTCCAGTATGAGGAAGGGCATGCCGATCTCCTGCATTTTTCCCTTTAATATCATCGCGCCGCCGGCGGACTGTTTGCAGCCCCAGTGGCAGAAATTGATCACGCCGTCCGGCTGAAGTTCCCGCGCGACAGACTGAACCAGATCTGCTTTCCGCTCGTAGGAGCCGTTGTAGATGTTGCAGATCATTTTTCTTGCCAGTGCCTCCAGCGGATGGCCGGCGTCCAGCGGTTCTGTGTAGTCCAGGCTCAGATCGATGCCCTGAATCTGGTAATCAGGATTCAGGTTGAAATAAGATTTCAGGGTCTGCTGATACCAGGGCAGCAGGTGGACCCAGAAGATATTCGTCCCGTGGAATTCGGGCGCGGCGGCCACCTCCGCCTCCATCTGCCGGTAAAAACGCAGAATCTCCGGTGTGCCGATGTTCAGATGGTTGGCGAACAGCAGGTACATCTGCAGGGTCAGCGTGCCGGGATATGCCTTCGTTCGCATCATTTTTAAGGTTCTGGCATAGCAGGCCTTGGATTCATTTTCTCTCTGCAGTGATTCTGTGAGCCTGCCGTAATCCAGTTTTTTGTGAAATGTCTGTTCCAGCTGTGCGATCAGTTCCCGAAGCTGTTCGACGACATATTGCTCTGCTTCCGGAGAATACTGTTCCGGAATGTCCAGGAGAACGGTCGGAACCTGATGACGGTTCGCCAGATGCCGGAATGTACATAAATTGCCGTCGCATATGACGGAGGTTGTCACAGCGAATGCGGCGGGCGGGATAATCCCGCTGTCGATGGCTCCGATAAAGTTCTTGTGGTAGGAGCAGAGCGTCGGCGCGATGCCCTCACTCTCTGCGAAATCCAGGAAATAGTCTTCCGTGCCCATCCCGGATAAAAAGGAGGACAGGCACTCGATGGAGAGCGTGTGTACATCAAAACACTGCAGAATTTCAACCGGCGCGAAGAGGTTGGCCCAGACGGTCCGCTTCGGATGGCGGAGGGCGCTCTGGACCTCGTCCACCGCATAGTGGTTCAGATAACGCCAGGCGGCCGGAATGTCTTTGTTTGCAAGATGTCCCGAGCGGAACTTTTTCAGCATAAAACCGAGCTGTATGATGCGCAGGGCGGTGCGGGGGTGCTCCGGCGCGTATTTTTTTACGATATTTCCGTAGGCCTGGACAATGTTCATGGTGAAATTCCCCGGGGTGTGATTTTTATATCTGCCGGCGCTCTGCGTCAGCAGATATGTTTGTTTGTCGCTTCATAGTTCTTCTCATTATAATGAAAGAAGTGAATCGGCGCAAGAGAATTTTTTTCCTGAACCTCTCATGCGGTTTTTGAAAAAGATTCATAAAAATTTTATTGGGATAAATCAACGGGTGTGTTATACTACTATCATTAAACAGACATATGATTCAGGTGTCAAAACCAATATGACAGATAGCAGGGGGTATATGAATGAGCCCGCAGGATAAAGTTGAGAGAGTTTTAAAAGAGATACATGTGCTTTTTTCGAAAAGTCCCACTTACGAGGGACAGCCTGACAAGATGATCATAGACCGCAAGGAGTTTCTGCAGCTCCTGGACCGCCTGAACAATGGCATATTTGATATGATGGAACAGTATGAGCAGACGCGCCAGAGCCGCCAGAACGCGGAGCGCAGCTTCCGCAGGACGGGAAACGAGATCATTGAGAAGGCGAATGCCAGCGCGGATGATATCTATGCCGCATCCGTCATCTATACGGCGGACGCCATCGGCAGGATTCGCGAACTGATGGATGAGACGAACGATTCGATGAATGATCTGTTCCGCCGTTTCCGCAGGGAACTGCGGGAGGAGAAGGATCAGTTGAAGTCTCATGAGACGGAGCTGGAGGCGCAGCTCGCCGATCTCGCGGACACGAAGAAATATCTGGCTGTTCTGCAGGAGGTCAACCGCGAGCGCGAGCGGCAGAACCGCGATCCGGAGGCGGAGCGGGCGGCGGGCCGCTCCTATGCCCGGGGGACGTTTCATGTCGGGGCTCCGGCGGATGTCCGGGTGAACGGGGAATATTTAAAAAAGACGGGGCAGAGTGCGGAGGAACCCGTGAGCGAGAGCGCTTCCGTGCAGGCGGAGAAGCCGGATATTAAGATCAATAAAAACGCGGCATATTTTAAGTGGAAGGAAGAACAGGAAAAGACGGAACCGAGAGCGGACGCGGAGGAGGATACTGCGGCGGACGGACAGGGGAAACCGGAGTCGGATGAGGAGGCTTCGGAGGAACCCAATCCGGACTTCCCTGACGAGGAGGCGATCATGCGCGTGGTGCTGGAAGATGAGCTGGCGGCGGAGGCGGAGCGGGAGGGAGTATCTGTCCATGGGAAGCATGGCGCCGGCGGAATTCTTCGAACTCTTATATTTGGGAAAGATGAGTAAGGGAAAGAATCGCGCGAAATGTCTTGATTTTTGTATCTTTCCTTATTATAATATAAAAAGCGGAAACCGATGGAGATGGAAGCCTTCATCGGTTCTTGTCTTTTTTTGAGTTCGATTTTCATACTTAATATCAAGGAGGATATGGACATGAAACTATATGAAAACGGCGTTTATCTTCTGAACGGCACGGAGCTTGTCGAGGATACACCGGAGGCTTTGGCCTGTCTGGCATCAAAGGGTGTGACGGCGGACCGGGCGGCTGCGGCAAAGGGAACGATGGCGTATCATATTCTGGAGGAGCACAATACCTCCGGCAATATGGAACAGCTTCAGATACGCTTTGACAAGCTGACATCCCACGATATCACGTTTGTCGGCATTATCCAGACGGCGCGGGCGTCGGGGCTTGAGAGGTTCCCGGTTCCCTATGTTCTGACGAACTGCCACAACAGTCTCTGCGCGGTCGGCGGTACGATCAATGAGGACGACCACATGTTTGGGCTGACCTGCGCGAAGAAATACGGCGGGGTCTATGTGCCGCCCCATCAGGCGGTCATCCATCAGTATGCGCGTGAGATGCTGGCGGGCGGCGGCAAGATGATCCTCGGCTCCGATTCCCATACCCGCTATGGGGCGCTCGGCACCATGGCGATGGGCGAGGGCGGACCGGAGCTGGTGAAACAGCTTTTATGCCAGACTTATGACATTAAGATGCCGGGCGTGGTCGCCGTGTACATGACAGGTGAGCCTGTGAAGGGCGTCGGCCCTCAGGATGTGGCGCTTGCCATTATCGGCGCGGTATTTAAAAACGGCTATGTGAACAATAAGGTCATGGAGTTTGTCGGGCCGGGTGTGGCGTCCTTAAGCGCGGATTTCCGAATCGGTGTGGATGTGATGACGACGGAGACGACCTGCCTCTCCTCCATCTGGACGACCGATGAGAAGATCCGGGAGTTCTATGAGATCCATGGCAGAGCCGACGATTATAAGGAACTGAATCCGGAGCCGGTGGCGTATTATGACGGATGCATTGAGATAAACTTAAGCGAGATCCGGCCGATGATCGCCATGCCGTTCCATCCGAGCAATACCTACACGATCGAGGAATTAAAGGCAAATCTGACGGATATTCTGGATGACGTGGAGAAGCGCGCGCTCGTCAGCCTTGACGGGGCGGTGGAGTATTCACTGAAGGATAAGGTGCGCGACGGCAAACTGTATGTCGATCAGGGGATCATCGCGGGATGTGCCGGCGGCGGGTTTGAGAATATCTGCGCGGCGGCGGATATCCTGGAGGGGAAGAGCATCGGACCGGATGAGTTTACGCTGAGCGTTTACCCGGCGTCCATGCCGATCTGGATGGAGCTTGTGAAAAACGGCTCCGCCGCGCGGATCATGGAGACCGGCGCTATCATGAAGACCGCGTTCTGCGGACCGTGCTTCGGCGCGGGCGATACCCCGTCGAACAACGGCTTCTCCATCCGGCATTCCACGCGGAATTTCCCGAACCGCGAGGGTTCCAAGCTCCAGAGCGGACAGATCGCTTCGGTGGCGCTGATGGACGCGCGTTCGATCGCGGCGACCGCGGCGAATAAGGGCTATCTGACTGCCGCCACGGAACTGGATGTGGAGTACCGCGGACAGAAGTATTTCTTTGACAGTAAAATATATGAGAACCGCATCTTTGACAGTAAAGGTGTGGCGGATCCGGATACGGAGATTCACCTCGGCCCGAACATTAAGGACTGGCCCGAGATGAGTGCGCTGACGGAGAATCTTGTCCTGAAGGTGGTATCCGAGATTCACGATCCGGTTACCACGACAGACGAACTGATTCCCTCCGGGGAGACGTCTTCCTACCGCTCCAATCCGCTGGGACTGGCGGAGTTTACCCTGTCCAGGAAGGATCCGGAGTATGTGGGACGCGCGAAGGAGGTTCAGCGGGCGGAGAAGGCCAGGATTTCCGGGGAGAAGCCTTCCGATTATCTGCCTGAGATCGTACCGGTCATCGCGGCGATACGGACCAGATATCCGCATATCAAACGTGATAACTTCGGCATCGGCAGCACGATCTTTGCGGTGAAGCCGGGCGACGGTTCCGCCCGTGAGCAGGCGGCCTCCTGCCAGAAGGTGCTGGGCGGCTGGGCGAACATCGCGAATGAGTATGCGACTAAACGCTACCGCTCCAACCTGATCAACTGGGGCATGCTGCCGTTCCTGATCCCGGAGGGAGACCTGCCGTTTAAGAACGGTGATTATCTGTTTGTCCCGGAGATCAGAAAGGCCATTGAGGAGAAGCAGACGGAAATATCGGCTTATGTCATAAAAGACGGATCTCTGGCGCCGTTCACGCTGAAGATGGGAGACCTGACAGACGATGAGAGAGAGATCATCTTAAAGGGATGCCTGATCAACTATAACAGAAGATCATAAATCGCTGCGGTTTCGAGTATCCGTCCTATCGCGCAGTGATGATTCATTGTGACGGTTGTCGGGTATTCATTATGGTTTCTTAAAAACGAATTTAACACGGTTTTCTGACCGCGTTAAATTCGTTTTTTATTTTCCGTTTTTTAATAGATTTTTTTGAAAACAGGTCTGTCATAGCGAATAGAAGTGTGTTATACTTATTAAAATTAAATGTAATTGGACATTATGTCAGTGAGGGATATCAGGAGGATTTTGTTTTTATGACACCGGGCCCGGACGACAGACAGCAGGATGTATCTCCGCACGAAAATCTGAAAAAAGAAAAA
Source organism: Clostridiales bacterium (assembly GCA_021201535.1). Taxonomy (GTDB): domain Bacteria; phylum Bacillota; class Clostridia; order Lachnospirales; family Lachnospiraceae; genus Eubacterium_I. The sequence continues at coordinate 62,549 of JAJQEU010000126.1, forward strand.
AAACCGTGGGATATACGGCCATATCTGGCAGTCGGACTGACCGCGGTGCTGGTGATTTTTATCTCGCTGCTTATTTTCTTTTTCCTGTTTCGGTTCGAGGGTTTTTCCAGCGGCGTTGGGAAGATTCTCAATAGCCTGCAGGGTATCATAATCGGATTGATACTGGCCTATCTCCTGAATCCGGTCATGAAATTTTTTGAACATCGTATACGAAATCGTCTGTTTGCCGGGAAGGAACAGACGCAGAAGCAGGAGCGGACAGCCCGGGCACTGGCGGTTGCCTGTGCCATGGTGCTTTTCCTGGCGATTGTGGCTGTGCTGCTGATTATGATCGTGCCGCAGCTTTTTATCAGCATCCAGGAGCTGATCTCCACCATGAATGAGAAACTGGAGGCGCTGACTGACTGGATCAACCGTCTGGGAAAGGGTACGCAGCTGGCCGGCCAGATGGAGAATCTGGCGGAACAGATATTTGAGTGGATTGAGAACTGGCTGCAGAGCAATATCCAGAGCCAGGGCGGAGAGATTATGACGGCGCTCTATGAGGGTGTGTACAGTGCAGTGAAGCTGATTTTCAATATCTTTGTCGGCCTGATCGTCGCGGTCTATGTGCTGATGACGAAAGAGCGTTTTGTGGGACAGTCCAAGAAGCTGATCTATGCGATCTTTCGCCCCAGGACCGGCAATATTGTTATGGAGGTGCTTCACCGGGCCAACGAGGTTTTCGGCGGATTTTTAATCGGAAAGATTATCGATTCACTGATTATCGGCTGTATCTGTTTTGTGGCTATGTACATTATAAAGCTGCCGTATGCTGTTCTGATCAGCGTGATCATCGGCGTGACGAATATCATTCCGGTGTTCGGACCGTTTATCGGAGCGATACCCAGCGTGATTCTGATCTTTCTGGTGAATCCGATACAGGCGCTGTATTTCCTGATCCTTGTTGTGGTCTTACAGCAGGTGGACGGGAATATCATCGGTCCGAAGATCCTGGGCAACTCTACCGGGCTCACCCCGTTTTGGGTCATGTTTGCCATTCTGTTGTTTGGCGGAAGTTTCGGGGTGGCCGGCATGATTTTCGGTGTGCCTGTTTTTGCGCTGATTTATTATATTATCAAGCGCGTGGCAGAACATTTTCTCGGGAAACGGCACTTACCGCAGGATACAATGGCTTATGTGAAGCTGGAGCGTGTGGATGCGGCAACGAATCAGGTCATAGAACATGAAAACTCCGGGAGAGTGATCCGGCAGATGGGGAGGCCATTCAGAAAAACAAAAGAGAAGGACGGAGAGGATTCCTGAACAGTTATGATAATACACATGAGGTGAAACCGTGGATAAATATGAATACAAATTAAAGCTTGACCAGCTGAAAAGTCTGGCGGAGGCGAAGGATTATGAGACGGCAGCGGAGATCGCAAACACCATAAACTGGAAAAAAGTACGCAATTCCAAGACACTGATCATGGTGTCTGAAATATACGAAAACACAGAACAGTATGATGCATGCAAGGACGTTCTGCTGCAGGCATATGATCATTCTTCCATTGGGAGAAATATTGTCAGCCGACTGGTTGACATTGCCATCAAATCGAAAAACGTGACTGAGGCGGAGGAGTATTATCAGGAGTTTCTGGAGGCTTCGCCAAAAGATAATCAGCGCTATATCTTTGCCTACAAGATCAGCTGTCTGAAGGATGCCCCGCTGAGCGACCGCATCGCGATTCTGGAGGAGTTCAAGGAAAAAGAATATACTGAGATATGGGCCTATGAGCTCGCAGCCCTGTACGGTCAGGCTGATATGCGTGAGAAGTGTGTGGCGACCTGCGATGAGCTGATCCTCTGGTTTGGGGAAGGCAACTATGTGGAGAAAGCGCTGAATCTGAAACGCAGTTTTCAGCCGCTGACGGCCGCGCAGGAAGAAAAGTATCAGAAGTTTCGTTCCCGCAGGGGTATGGTTGAGGTCAATGTTCCGAAAAAGGTTGAGGCGAAGATCTCCGAGGACAGCGGATTGCCTGAGATCACCGTGACAGCCAGCAGATTTAACACACAGAATCTGCAGGAGGAGCTCGCGAAGAGTATGCAGCAGATCATGACTGCCACAGAGAAGGAGACTGTCAGAGATTCTATGGATAATATTAAGAAGATTGTTCATGATATTCCTTATCTGAATGCCGAACCGGGCGATGAGGCCGGCGCAGTTTTTGACCGGGAAAAGATCAATGAACAGGTGGATGAGGGACTGAAAGCGGACTTTAAAGAGTTCCTGGGAGAGGAGGCAGACGGTCAGATCAGTCTGCGGATTCCGGAGAACACGATACGCGAACAGCAGATCGAGGGACAGATGAGCATCGAGGATGTTCTTGCCGAGTGGGAGAAGACCAAGCATGCCGCGGAGGCAGCCATTGCAGCCGCAGAGCAGAAGAAGCTGGATATGGCAAAGGAACAGGCACTGTCTGAGGCGAATGAGATTATGGCGCGCCTTCAGGCGTTGTTCCCGCTTCTGTCCGCTACGCCGGGTGAGGATATCCCGAAAGAGCCGGATACGGTCGCCGCGACGCTGATTCCGGAGGAAACGGATTCAAAAGAGGAATCTCCGGTCTCGGAGGAGCCGGATGCCGTACTGAACACGGAATCAGCCGGTGATTTGTCGGATCCGGCGACAGACAGCGTGGATATATCTGATGCCGGGCCGGAGGCTGTCGGAGCAGACAGATCAGAGGCGGAAACGGCTGGGATGAAGCTGCCGGATGCGGAGGAACCGGTGTCGGAAGCTGTCGGAGCAGACAGGTCGAATGATTCGGAGGCTGTATCGAAAACTGCCGGAACAGAGGAGCCGGATGCGGTATTATCGAATGTGGAAGAGCCGGAGACGGAAGCCGCCGCTGCGGATTTGCCGGATGAGATACAGTCGGAGCCGGAGACGGTTGATTCAGAGGTATCGAATGCGTCTACACGGGAGATGCCGGATATTGCGTCCTATGAGAAGAAAGTACAGCCTGTAGCAGAGTCCCCGAAGTTTGAGACACCGTCCGAGGATGAGGAGCTGGAGAGGATTCTGGCGTCCGCGACTCGTATGATGATGGAGAATTCCAATGTAGAGGTGCCGGTCAGCGGCGGTATGCCGGCGGAGAAAATGCCGGATGCAGAACAGACAGAGATGCCGGTCATTGCGATGCCGGAGGAGATTCTGGAGGAGCCGGATCCTGTGGATACGGCTGGATACAGTCCGGAGCCGAAGAAGACGGGTATGCTTACGGAGGAGAACAGTCAGCTGTTTTCCTACTTCCTTCCGGTTCCTGGCATGAGAGAGCAGATTGAGCGGGTGCTGGAGGATGCTGACAGATATAAGAGCAATTCCATTACCTCCCTGCGGGGCAATCTTCTGATTCAGGGTGAAGAGGGTAGCGGAAAGACGGTTCTTGCCACCAGCCTGATCAAGGCTATTCAGAAGATTGTCGGAAACGAGGACGCGAAGATTGGTAAGATCAGTGCGGCTTCTTTAAATAAAAAGGATTTTGCGGCGCTTGTCCCGAAACTGGCAGGCGGTTATCTGATCGTTGACAGAGCGGGTGATCTGACGAGAGCCACAGCGGTTCGTATGTCACAGATCATGGAACGCAATACACAGGGCATGGTTGTCATTCTGGAGGATGACAGCGCCGGTTTACGGCGGGCGATGGATCTGGATTTTTCCTTTGCAAAGAAGTTTACCGGAAAGGTAAAAATTCCTGTGTTTACCATTGACGAACTGGTTGATTTCGGTAAATCCTATGCCAGGGAGATGGAGTGCGTGATCGAGGAAATGGGCGTACTTGCGCTGTATAACCGCATTAATAATATTCAGAAACTCGATCATCCGACGACACTGACAGAAGTCAAGGATATTGTGGATCAGGCGATCGAGAGCGCGGAGAGCGGCGGACTGAAAAAGCTTTTTTCCAAGAAATATGACGAGAATGATTATCTGATTCTGAGAGAGAAGGATTTTGAGTAAGGGCAGAGTCAGGTGAAACAGAAAGCAGAAGGACGTGCTTGCATGTCCGGCTGTTTTCTGTTTCATCTGACGAGCGAAGCAATCTCAGAAAACCGCAGGTTTTCTGAGATCTGCCCGTATATATATAAATTTATAAGGAGGCACACAATGGGGAACATCACTGAGTATGATATGTATTTGTTTGGGACGGGCGTACACTATGATATTTATAAGAAGCTGGGGGCGCACCCGGAAAAACGGGGAAGGGTTTCGGGTGTTAATTTTGCCGTCTGGGCGCCGAACGCGGCAAAGGTTTACGTGATCGGCTCCTTCAATGAGTGGGATGAGACGGAATATGAGATGGAGCGGCTGGAACCGAACGGTATCTACGAATTGTTTATCCCGAAGGTGAAAATCGGGGATTTATATAAATTTCTGATTGAGACAAAAGACGGCCGGAAGCTCTATAAGGCGGATCCCTATGCGAACAGCGCGGAGCTTCGTCCGGGCACGGCGTCACGTGTGGCCGACATCAGCAAACTGAAATGGTCGGACGATGTCTGGATGCGGGAGAGAATCGGGACTCAGAATATTTATGAGAAGCCGATGAATATCTATGAAGTGCATCCGGGTTCATGGAAGCGCCATGCGGGCTATGAGAAAGACAACGGTTTTTATACATATCGTGAGATGGCGGTAGAGATTGCCGCCTATGTCAAAGCGATGGGCTACACCCACGTGGAGCTGATGGGCATGTCGGAATACCCGTTTGACGGTTCCTGGGGATATCAGGTGACCGGTTATTACGCTCCCACTTCCCGCTATGGTTCGCCGGAGGATTTTGCGTGGATGGTGAATTACTTCCACAAAAAAAAGATCGGCGTTATCCTTGACTGGGTGCCGGCGCATTTCCCGCGCGATGCTCATGGCCTGGCGGAGTTTGACGGTACCTGTCTGTATGAATACGCGGATACCAGGAAGGGTGAACACCCGGACTGGGGTACGAAGATTTTTGATTACGGCAAGACGGAAGTAAAGAATTTTCTCCTCGGCAGCGCTCTGATGTGGGTGGAACAGTTCCATGTGGACGGACTTCGCGTGGACGCGGTAGCCTCCATGCTGTATCTGGATTATGGTAAAAAAGACGGTCAGTGGGTGGCCAATGAGTACGGCGGCAATGAGAATCTCGAAGCGATCGAGCTGTTCAAACACCTGAACACGCTGATCTGCGGCAGAAACAACGGCGCTGTGATGATCGCGGAGGAGTCTACCGCGTGGCCCAGGGTGACGGGAAATGTGGTAGATAACGGTCTGAATTTTTCCTATAAATGGAATATGGGCTGGATGCATGATTTCCTGGATTATATGAAGCTGGATCCGTATTTCCGCAAGGATAATCACAACAAGATGACCTTTGCCATGAGCTATAACTACAGCGAGAAGTATATTCTGGTGCTCTCCCATGACGAGGTGGTTCACCTGAAGTGCTCCATGTTAAACAAGATGCCGGGGCTCGGCATTGATAAATTCCGGAACCTCATGTGCGGCTATACCTATATGATGGGACATCCGGGCAAAAAGCTGCTGTTCATGGGCAGTGAGTTCGGGCAGCTCCGGGAGTGGAGCGAAGAGCGCGAGCTCGACTGGGATCTGCTGGATGTGCCGGAACATGCGCAGCTGCACGATTTTGTGAAGGAACTGAACCGACTTTACCTGAAATATCCGTCCATGTACCAGCTGGACGATCATCCGGAGGGATTTGAGTGGATTAATGCCGACGATTGCTTCCGCAACATCTTCAGTTTTGTGCGCCACGGGAAGACCGGCAGGAACAGTCTGCTGTTTGTGATTAATTTCTCCCCGATGGAACGGGCAGATTATCGTGTCGGCGTGCCGAAAAAGAAGAGATATACATTAGTCCTGGACGGCTCGGAGGAGCGTTTCGGCGGCAGCGGAACAAAGCATCCGGAGATCTATATGGCGGAGGCGCAGGCGTGTGACGGGCGAGATTATTCCTTCGCGTATCCGCTGGATCCGTACGGCATTGCCGTGTTTAAGTTCTGATGATGGGAAAGGACCGGACTGTATGGGCAGCACAGGAGAGAAGAGTGAGGAAGGGCGATGGAAGCGATTTTAAATGCTTTGCAGAATGCGGACGGATGGATTCTGCTGTTTATACAGAATCATCTCAGATTTGATGAACTGACTCCCTGGGTGATCCGTTTTACAAAACTGGGGAATTACGGGCTGATCTGGATCGTGATCTCTCTTCTGCTTCTGATTCCAAAAAAAACCCGCAGGGCGGGCATCCTGTCCATTGTGGCGCTGGTGGCTTCCCTGTGTATCACGAATTTCCTGCTGAAAAATTATGTGGCACGGGTTCGCCCTTATGAGGTGGTGAGCGGACTGACCAGCCTGCTGGGACCGGTGAGCGAGTACTCCTTCCCGTCCGGTCATGCCTCCGCGGGATTTGCCGCTGCCACTGTTATCAACAAGAACTGCAGAAAATGGCTGGGGTGGCCGTGTGTCATCCTGGCGTGTCTGCTTTCTCTCTCCCGTCTGTATGTGGGCGTGCACTACCCTACCGATGTGATCTGCGGCGCGATCATCGGTATTCTGATCGGACTGATCGTGTTCTGGCTGTTCGGAGAGAAGAAGTATAAAAAGCGGGCGCGCAGGGCGCGTCGGCGGAGACGGAGATAAAAAAGAGGATGCGTTCCTGTGCGGGTCGGCATCCTCTTCTTTGTTCTGATATCAGCACTTTTCCGGTTCCGGATAGTCTGCGCCGAATGTATCGACGGTCACCTTTTTCATCCTCTGTGTCTCAATAGGCCTGTCGCCCCAGTCTGTCCTGCAGGAGGCAATCTGATCTACGATATCCATACCCTCGGTCACTTTGCCGAACGCTGCATATTCACCGTCCAGATGAGGGGAGGTCTTGTGCATGATGAAGAACTGGCTCCCGGCAGAGTCCTTCGGCATGGCGCGCGCCATGGAGAGCACGCCCGGCGTATGCTTCAGATCATTGGGAAAACCGTTGCCTGAAAACTCGCCCCGGATGCAGTAGCCCGGTCCGCCGGTACCCTTTCCATCCGGGTCGCCGCCCTGAATCATAAAACCGGCGATGACTCTGTGAAAGATGACGCCGTCATAGAAGCCCTTTTTTACAAGGGAGATAAAGTTGTTTACCGTGTTCGGGGCGATCTCCGGATAAAGCTCCGCTTTTATCATATCGCCGTTTTCCATTTCAATGGTTACAATGGGGTTCTGTGCCATAATATGTTTCCTCCTGTTATCGCATAACTGCTCATATTCTACCCGAAAACACAATGTATTGCAATAAAAACTAAAAATAGAAGTGGAACAGTTGCTTTTTTTTAATAAAATCTTTATAATTTAGAATTACAGGTGAAAAAGAGGATATGAATCGGAACAGATACAGGTGAGAGCGTTATGAATACAGAAAAAGAAAATGCTGCGGTGGAGAAGGAATGTACGCCGCGGGAGGATCGTGTGATGATACCGACGCCGGAACCCATTGTGCAGATCCGCGATTTTGTGGATCCGCAGGAGTTGTATGCCCAGCTGATCAGCAGCATTCACAAATATCATCCGTCGGAGGATCTCACGCTGGTGAATAAGGCTTATCAGATTGCCAGGGACGCGCATGCGGATCAGGTGAGAAAATCAGGGGAACCCTATATCATTCACCCGCTTTATGTGGCGATCATTCTGGCGGAACTGGAGATGGATAAGGAAACGATCGTGGCGGGTCTTCTGCACGATGTGGTGGAGGATACGGTACTGACCGATGAGGAGATTACCGAACAGTTCGGCGCGGAGGTCGCGCTTCTGGTGGATGGTGTCACGAAGCTGGGTCAGCTGTCCTATGACGCGGATAAGGTCGAGGTGCAGGCGGAGAACCTCCGCAAGATGTTCCTGGCTATGGCAAAGGATATCCGCGTGATCATCATCAAACTGGCGGACCGCCTGCACAATATGCGGACGCTGCAGTATATGAAGCCGGAGAAGCAAAAGGAAAAGGCGCGTGAGACGATGGATATCTATGCGCCGATCGCGCAGCGGCTCGGCATTTCCAGAATAAAGATCGAACTGGATGACCTGGCTTTAAAATACCTGGAGCCGGAGGCTTACTACAATCTGGTAAAACAGGTGGCGGAACGGAAGTCTGTCCGTGAGGAGCATATCAATTCTCTGGTGTCCGAGGTCAGCCAGATTATTATGGAGGCGGGCATCCGGGCGAGTATTATGGGCCGGGCCAAGCACTTCTTCAGTATATATAAAAAGATGGTGAATCAGAACAAGACGCTGGATCAGATCTATGATCTGTTCGCAATCCGTATCATTGTGGAGGATGTGAAGGACTGTTACGCGGCGCTGGGCGTCATCCATGAACACTATACGCCGGTTCCCGGCCGGTTCAAGGACTACATCGCCATGCCGAAGCCGAATATGTACCAGTCGCTTCACACGACGCTGATCGGACCGGAGGGCAGACCGTTTGAGATTCAGATCCGGACAGAGGAGATGCACCGGACCTCCGAGTATGGTATCGCGGCGCACTGGAAATACAAAGAGGCAAATAATGGCAATGCCATCGGCGGCGAGGAGGAGAAACTCAGCTGGCTTCGTCAGATTCTGGAGTGGCAGCAGGGCACCACGGACAACAGGGAGTTTATGAGTCTTCTGAAGACGGATCTGGATCTGTTTTCAGATACGGTATTCTGTTTTACCCCGAACGGCGACGTTAAATCGCTGCCCATGGGCTCGACGACGATCGATTTTGCCTACAGCATTCACAGTGCGGTGGGGAATAAAATGGTCGGCGCGAAGGTCAACGGCAAGCTGGTCCCCATTGATTACAGGATATGCAACGGAGATCAGATTGAGGTGGTGACCTCGGCGAACTCCAAAGGACCCAGCCGTGACTGGCTGAATATTGTGAAAAGCCCGCAGGCGCGCAATAAGATCAATCAGTGGTTCCGCCATGAGTTTAAGGAAGAAAATATTCTCCGCGGGAAGGAAATGCTGCTGAACTACTGTAAGGCGAAGGGGATCAACGCTGCGGATATCAGCAAGCCCGTATATAAGGAAAAGGTTCAGAAAAAATACGGTTTTCGCGATTGGGATTCCGTGCTGGCTGCCGTGGGACACGGCGGACTCCGGGAGGCTCAGATCATCAACCGTATGGTCGAGGAGCAGAAAAAAGAGATCCGTTTAAATGTGACGGATACGGAGATTCTGGAGACTTCTCAGGGAGATAACCGGGAAAAGGCCGCCGCGGGAAACAATGCAAAGAAAAAGAGCGGCATTATCGTGAAAGGTATCGCGGATGTGGCGGTGCATTTTTCCAAGTGCTGCAGTCCGGTGCCCGGTGATGAGATCGTCGGATTTGTGACCAGAGGAAGAGGTGTTTCCATTCACCGCACGGATTGTATGAATATCATTCAGCTTCCGACGGTGGATCATGACCGGCTGATCGACGCAGAGTGGCAGAGCGGAGCGGCCGACGAGGAGAACGGGCACGGGAACTATCTTGCCGAACTTAAGATATTTGCGAACAACCGGACCGGCCTGCTGGTGGACATCTCAAAGGTGTTTACCGAGCGCGGGATCGACATTGTCACGATCAATTCCCGTACCAGCAAAAAGAGCGTGGCGACGATCACGGTTTCGTTCCACACGCGCGGCAAGGATGAACTGACGTCTCTGACGGAAAAGCTGCGGCAGATTGATAATATTTTTGATATCGAGAGGACGACGGCGTAGGGATTTTATAGTAAACGTCAAAAATATTTGACGTTTACTATAAATATTATGCACACGATCGCGCAAGGAATGGCTGCTGAGGCAGCCCGCGATCGGCGCAATAGGAAACGACTTAAGTCGTTTCCTATATATCAGCGGCGGCTTGCAGGATACGATCAGCAGAGCCGTTTGGAATGAGGGATATGTGATTTTGGCATTCGAATGTGGTTGTATCTTCAGACAGATTCGTTGAGGAGGAATACTTGTGGAGCAGAAGGAAATGCGCAGCCTGCTAGAGGATGTGGCTGCGGGCAGTCTGGATGTGGAGCAGGCGATGCTCCGGCTGAAGGAGGCTCCCTTTGAGGATCTGGGATTTGCGAAGCCGGATCATCACAGGGCACTGCGCCAGGGGATCGCGGAGGTGATCTACGGAGCGGGAAAGACGCCGGAGCAGATCCGTCAGATCGCTTTACACATGCGTAGCCACGGACAGAAAACCGTATTGATCACACGAATGAGCGGGGAAGCCGCGGAGCTGGTTGGCCGTGAGCTTCCTCTTCGGTATGACGAGCTGAGCCGTGTCGGGATCATCGGAGATCTGCCCGAACCGGACGGGATCGGCCGGATTGTGATCGCGACCGGAGGAACCAGCGACATTCCGGTGGCGGAGGAGGCGGCGCACACGGCGGAGGCTTTCGGGAACGAGGTTGACCGTCTGTATGACGTGGGTGTGGCCGGGATTCACCGGCTGTTTGCTTACCGGGAGGAGATCATGTCCGCAAGGGTGATCATCGCGATCGCCGGGATGGAGGGTGCGCTCGCATCCGTGATCGGGGGCATGGCGGACTGTCCGGTCATCGCGGTGCCCACGAGCGTTGGCTACGGGGCCAGCTTCGGCGGGTTGTCGGCGTTGCTGTCCATGCTCAATTCCTGCGCCAGCGGGGTCAGTGTTGTGAATATTGACAACGGGTTCGGCGCCGGATATCTGGCCAGCATGATCAACCATATGCGCAGGCAATGAGCCGTGCAGCAGAGCGCAGAAAGACAGACACGTCATGCGAGCATGTAAGGGACTGTCTTTCTGCGCTCTGGTATAGGGCGAAGCCCGGACAGTGAGCGAGCCACAGGCTCGCGAACTGAGCACGGCGGAGTGCAGCAAAGCAAAGAAAAGGATTGGCGGTGATTTTATCATGCTGAAATATGAGGGCGCGGTCTACCGTCCGCCCAGTGAGGCGAGAAGCCTCATTGTTCAGCTGACGATCGGGTGTGCGCATAATCAGTGTACGTTTTGTACCATGTACAGGGATAAGCGGTTTCGCATTCGCTCATTGGAGGAGATTCGGGCAGATTTTCGTGAGGCAGGGATGCTTTACGGAGGCTATGTCAGAAGAATTTTCCTTGCAGACGGGGATGCGCTGGTCATGCGCACGACGGATCTTCTGGAAGTTCTGGCATATGCAAAAAGCTGTTTCCCGGACGTGGAGAGGATCTCATCCTATGGCACACCCGCCGATATCAACCGAAAAAGCGAGGAAGAGCTTGTGCGTTTGCACCGGGCCGGCCTGGAGATGATTTATCTGGGCGCGGAGTCGGGGGATGCCGTGACACTTGAAAATGTCCGCAAGGGAGTAAGTCGCGAAGAAATCATAGCGGCCGGACGCAGGCTGCGCCGGTGCGGGATTCAAAGCTCAGTGACGCTGATTTCCGGCCTGGGAGGCCGGGAGCGGCTGCGGGAGCATGCCGTCGGATCCGCAGATCTGATCTCACAGATGAAGCCGGATTATGTGGGGTTCCTGACGCTGATGCTGGAGAGTGATGCTCTCATTATGGATGAAATCCTCGCCGGGAGACTGACGCTTCTGAAAGCAGAGGATGTGGTGGAGGAGATGCGCCTGTTCCTGCAGAACGTGGATTCGGAGGGAACCGTGTTCCGCTCGAACCATGCCTCGAACTATATCGTGCTGAAAGGGACGCTGAACAGAGATATCCCGCGGATGCTGCGGTATCTGGATGAGATCCGGGAGCAGGGCAGATTCCGGCCGGAACGGGCGCGGAGGCTGTAACGGCTATGGTATCATCCTGTGCTGAGAGCGTTATATTATAAATTCAATGACAAATGATGCATAAGGCGTTAGAATAGTTGTCAGGATTGAATGAAGCTTATTATAGCGAACGACAAAAATATAGGAAACGATAGAATGTCGTTTCCTATATATAAGCGAAAAAGTGTTTGACAAAATGTGGAGGAGGGAGGAGGCTTTATGTATCCTGTGCTTGATAAGCGGATGACCGGACGGCGAATCCGGAGGCTGATGGATGCCAGAGGGATTTCGGTCAAGGATGTACAGCAGTATCTGGGCTTGGCGTGCGTACAGAGCGTCTACCACTGGCTGGATGGATCCAGTATGCCGACGCTTGATAACATCTACGCGCTGAGCGAACTGCTTCAGGAGCCGGTCGACGCCATGCTGTGCGGGAACAGGAGGTTCAAAAAGCCGGAATCACTTCGCCCGTCCGGCGCATATGGAGGCCGCGCGGAGAGTTATTACACGCTGGTACAGAATGCGCCCGGCCTTTCGGGCGGCATCCGGATGGTTTTCTTTCCGCAGGCAGAATTGGATGCATACATATCATCTGCCGCCCGATAAGATTCCGGACGAACCCGACAGAAGAGGAGAAACAGTCCGTATGAAGGTAAAAAATACAGACGTATCCGATAAAATCGGAAAACAGGACGAGAGTTGATATTATATGAGAAACAGGAAACTTGAGGTTCTAAATGATAGCAGTCGCAGTCGTCGACGTTAGTTTTTTGACATGGGTATGAAGGAGGATCAGAACATGAAGATTTTAGCGATTTCAGGCAGCCCGAGAAAGGGCGGCAACACAGATATCATGGTGGAGACATTTGCGCAGGCAGCAGAGAAGAACGGGCATGTCTGTCAGATCGTCTATCTGAGCGAGACACATCCGCGTCCGTGCCTGGCGTGCAATGCCTGCCGGAACCATCCGGACGGACGGTGCGTCCAGCAGGATGACATGCAGGGTATTTATGAGAAAATGCAGCAGTCGGACATGATCGTTCTGGCTTCGCCGCTCTACTATTTTACGGTGTCCGCGCAGCTGAAGGCGCTGATTGACCGTTTCTATGCGCCGGGGAGCAGAGGACAGAGTATCAAAGCGGCCGCTCTTTTCATGGATTCCGGTTCGCCGGGGTATGACGGCGCGCTCTATCTGTACCGTCGAAGCGTGGCCTTCCTGGGCTGGAAGGATATGGGGACGGTGCTGATTCCCGGAATGAAGGAGAAGGGTGCGATGGCACACTGTCCGCAGCTGCAGGAGGTTGTAGAGTTCGCGGAGAGATTGTAGTAACGGAATGGGAGAATCATGTATGGGCACCTATTTAAATCCGAGCAGTTTTAATTTTAAACGCAGTCTTAATTCTGAAATATATATAGATAAAACAAAGTTGATTGCTTTTACGAACAGCATGATCAATACACAGCAGAGTTATATCTGTGTCAGTCGTCCCCGGCGATTTGGAAAAACCATGGCTGCGGATATGCTGGCAACTTATTATGCAATGGGCGAAGATACCAGCGATTTGTTTTCGGGGATGAAAATCCGGAAGATTCTGTTATGAGAAGTTAGAGTTGAAAATGGAGGAGAAAAAGTGAAGAGAAATGGAAGGAAACTGATGGCTTTACTGTTGGCTTCATCGATGTGCCTAAGTATGTCGGCGACGGCATGGGGTTCTGATGCAGAGACGATGGGAGAGACAGACCCGGTTGTAACTTATGCGTCTGCTGCGGGAACCGTTGCATCCGGCACATGCGGAGAAAATCTGACATGGGTGCTGGATGACGAGGGAACTCTGACAATCAGTGGGTCCGGGGATATGGATGATTATGACATGAACCAGGTCTATTATGATGATGAAGGCAATGTCTGCGTATCTTCGGCGCCATGGTATGATTACCGCAGTGAGATAAAAAGCGTGATCATAGGAGAAAGTGTTACAAGCATAGGTGATTATGCATTCTATGATTGTGAGAATCTTACGGATATAGCATTTTCAGATACAGTTATATCTATCGGAGATCATGGATTCGGTTATAGCGTAAGCCTTACCAGTGTTGTTATTCCGAATAGTGTAGTCACAATTGGAGACGGTGCATTTGAAAGCTGCGGTTTGCAAGAGGTGACTATTCCTGACAGTGTGGTTTCAATCGGTGAGTCTGCCTTTGAGTGGTGTGACAGTCTTGTCAGCGTGGTAATCCCGGATAGCGTAATAACTCTTGGCGATTATGCATTCTATAACTGTACCAGCCTGACATCTGTTGTTCTGTCGAATCAGCTTACGTCGATTGGTCAGTTTACATTTAACTGTACCGGGCTTACCGGTGTTGTTATTCCCGGGAATATTAAGGTGATCGGCTATGCATCCTTTGCCAGGTGTGATGATCTGACAGATATAACCATTTCGGATGGCGTGACGGAAATTGGGGAATGGGCTTTTAGTAGCAGCAGCATAAATGAAGTGGAGATTCCGACCAGTGTGACAACGATTGGTGATTATGCATTTAATGAAACGGATCTGAGTGAAGTGTTTATTCCGGAAAGTGTTCAGAGTATTGGTGACGGAGCGTTTTCGCTGTGCAGCGATCTGACAGAGATCTGTGTTGATGAAAACAATTCAGCATATGTTTCGGTCGATGACGCTCTTTACAATATAGATCAGACGGAGATTCTATGGTATCCCTCAGTAAAAACTGAATCCAGTTATATTCTTCCGGACAGCGTAGAGGTGATTGGTGTTTATGCATTTGGTGAATGCGACAATCTGACATCGGTAATCATTCCGGAAGGAGTCACGGAAATAAAAGACTATGCGTTTTATGAGAGTGGTTTATTATCGGTAACCATTCCGGACAGTGTGGAAGTGATTGATGAATGTGCATTTTTTAAATGCAGCAGCCTTGCATCTGTAGTCATTGGAAGCGGATTAACCAGTTTCAGCAGTTGGCTGACGTTTGGAGATTGTACCAGTCTGACGGAAGTTTATTTTACCGGAAACGCTCCCCGTTTTGGGTCAATGACTTTTTCAAATGTTACGGCTACAGTCTATTATCCTGAAGGAGATGACACCTGGACGACGGATATTATGCAGAATTATTCCGGAACGATAACCTGGGTGGCTTATACACCGTCTGGTAATAATGGTGAAAATAACGAGGGTAATGGAAGCGAGGACTCCGGCAGTGATGATACCGGCGATATTTCCGGGATAACCATAATTGCCAATGGGATCTGCGGTGATAATGCCACATGGACATTGGACGATGATGGAGTTCTGACAATCAGTGGATCCGGTGATATGTATGATTTCGGTGATACATACGATGAAAATGGACAACTTGTTGATACTGCCATCCCGTCATGGAACGATTATGCAGATGATATTCTGCAGGTGAATATTGGAGATGAAATTACAAGCGTTGGAAGAATCGCGTTTTATGGCTACAGTAATTTAAGCAGTGTGTCGATTGGAAACAGCGTTGCATCGATAGGAGCGTCTGCATTTGGAAAATGCATCAGTCTGACAGAGATGACTTTCCCGGAAAGTGTGACACAGATCGGCGGTTCTGCATTTGATGGCTGCAGTAGTCTGGCAAGTGTGGTTTTCACGGACAATATAACTTCGATCGGTGGATTTGCATTTTATGACTGCATCAGCCTGACAGAGATCGACCTTCCGAATGGCCTTACGAAGCTTTCGGCGGGTGTTTTTTCAGGCTGCACCGGACTGACGAGTGTAACAGTTCCGGATGGCGTAACTCTGATAGAATATGATGCATTTTATGGCTGCAGCGGTCTGGTCACTGTGATTTTGCCTGAAGGGCTGACTGAGATAGATGCCTGGGCATTTGAAGCATGCACCAGTTTGAAAGAGATTTATTTCACTGGCGACGCGCCGGAATTTGCCATGTCCATTTTTACCGGTACTACAGCAACGGCCTATTATCCCGCCGGAAATACGACCTGGACATCGGATGTTCGTCAGAATTATGGTGGAACTATTACCTGGAAGGCATATTCTTCTTCCAGCGGCGGCGAAGACGATGACAGCAGCAGTGCCGACACCCTTCTCGTGCGCCGCGGCAACTGGTTTTATGTCAACTATACCCTGAAGGGCGGCGATGCCGACATGTCCTTTACATATGGAAAGGATACCGATGAAGTCCTGATCGGCGACTGGGACGGCGACGGCATTGATACGATCTGCGTGCGTCGTGGGAACCGTTTTTACTTCAGTAATACGCTGGGCGGACAGGCGGACTTTTACATTGATTTCGGCAGGACATCGGATGAAGTCGTCGTAGGCGACTGGGATGGTGATGGTATTGATACAATCTGCGTACGTCGTGGGAACCACTATTACATCAACAATACGCTGGAATCCGGAAGTGCTGCGATTGATTTTACCTTCGGCAAGGCCGATGATGAAGTGCTCGCGGGTGATTGGAACGGAGACGGCTGTGATACGTTGTGTATCCGCCGCGGAAACACCTACTACATCAATAACACGCTGGAGGGCGGCAATGCAGCCATTGATTTCACTTTTGGTAAGACTACGGATTCTGTGCTGTCCGGCGATTGGGACGGAGACGGCTGCGATACGCTGTGCATCCGCCGCGGGAATCATTATTATATTAATAACGCTCTGGAGGGCGGCAATGCTGAGACAGACTTCACTTTCGGCAGAGACGCAGATGAGGTTTACGCCGGGACGTGGAGATAACAACAACAAATACGGAAAAGAAAGGGGGCTCTGCAGAAATGCAGAGCCTTTTAAGCGTGTGCTTTCTCTAAAAATTTGGTTCAAGGCAGAATAAAGATAACGAGGAGGAAATGCTTAGGACAAGGAGATGATGGAAAAACATTATAAACGGAAGTATGCGAGAAATTCGGTGGAAAGGTTTTCTGTAAAAATCCGGAATATTTATTCTTGAAGAAAGAATCCTTCAGGTATGGTGACAGGATATTGAAAGCCTAAAAGAAGCTGGTGACGGAGTATGAAAAATAGTTATAAAGACTGGTTTATGTATTTCAATCAAAGAGTTTACTGCTATTTTGCGATATGTTTTTTTGGAAGTATGGGTATCAAAGAAAATGTATTTGTGGGGCACGCAAAATAGGAAGCAGAGGAAATCACTAAAACCAGATTTAGTATTTAAATATT
>JAJQEU010000033.1 GCA_021201535.1 Clostridiales bacterium
CTCCGGTTATTTTGTATTTTGATCATTGATTACTGCCTTTCTTCTAAAACCTTACATAGACACCCGCAGTCTGTTTTCTCCATCCGCATATGCATAGTCCGCATCCTTCAAATATGCCTTTACAAGTGTGATGGAAAGCTCGTCTCCTTCTTCCATCGGGTTATAGGGCTCTCCGCTCCACTCAAACCGCATTTCGAGCGTATCGGTATCCTCCGCATATTCCGTCGAAATGTGCAGGTCATATGCTTCTGACTGATTCGGAATAATATTCATCGCACAGATTTCCTCAAAGGCGCGGCACATGGTATCCTGCCGGCGTTCTGACAGCAGATGCTTCGCGCCGAACTGCCGCAGTCCTTCCGTCATGCCCACAAAGTCATAATCCGGACCGGAAATAGTAAAGGACAGAACCTTAAGCCGTTTTACAAAGGCACGCGTGCGGTCCCGTTTCGGATGTGTAAATACTTCATCCGGCGTGCCGTCCTCATAAATCTCTCCCTGATCCATATAGAAAATGCGCGTGGAGACATCCTGTGCAAATTTCATCTCATGCGTGACAATCAGCATGGTCATTCCCTCGCCTGCCAGCTGTTTTATAACATTTTGCACCTCGCCGACCATCGTCGGGTCGAGCGCGCTTGTCGGTTCATCAAAGAGAATGATCTGTGGATTCATCGCCAGTGTACGCGCAATGGCGACACGCTGTTTCTGTCCGCCGGACAGTTCATCCGGATAATTCAAAGCCTTTTCTGCCAGACCGACCGATTTCAGCAGGCGGATCGCATTTTCATAAGCTTCCTGCTTCGGCTGTTTATTCAACAGTGTCGGAGCCAGCATAATATTTTCAACAATCGTCAGATGGTCAAACAGATTGAAAGACTGGAAGACCATACCCATGCGGCGGCGTATTCCTGTCAGGTCAGCACGTTTATCACAGACATTTTCTCCAAAAACCGTAATCACGCCATCCGTCGGCGTCTCCAGTCGATTCAGGCAGCGCAAAAGCGTCGATTTTCCTGTACCGGAAGGCCCGATAATCGTAATGATCTCGCCGCGTCTGATCGATGCGTTGACATCCCGGAGCGGCGTCACATTCGGATATTCTTTTTTCAGATGCGCTATGTGAATCAGTTCTTTCCTGTTCATATCTGATGCATCTGTATCTGATTCGTGAAATTGCCGCGCCGTCTGTTGTGCAGACTGTCTTGCGGACATCTGTATCAGATCCGCATTTTCCCGCACGCCTTTGGGAAGCCGTCTCGGCCCATGGTGCGGATCGATATGGATCTCGATCCTGCCGACGGCTAACGTGATCACAGCGGAAATCAGGAAATATATCACCGCTGTCGCAATAAGTGGAAAGAAGGCTTCATACGTGCGGCTTCGTATAATATCGCCGGCTTTTGTCAGATCCTGGATGGAAATATAACCGACGATGGAAGTCAGTTGGAGCATCGCCACAAATTCTTCTTTATAAAGCGGCAGCACATGGCGAATCGCCTGAGGAAAAACAATGTGCAAAAATGCGGCGGTCTTCCGAAAGCCGAGTGCAGATGACGCCTCCCATTGTCCCTGATCTACAGAATTGATGCCGGTATTTAATATACGTGATACAGAAACCGCAAAAATAAGCGAAAACGCGAGGACAGCGATGACAACCGCGCTTAAGGAGGATGAGGCAAATATGACAAAATAAATGATCATCAGGATGACCAGACTCGGGATCCCCCGCATCAGCCTGCAGAATGCACGCGCCGGTACAGAGATGATTCTGTAACGGCTCCTGATCAGAAGACACAGCCCGAATCCGAGTACTGTACCAAAGATTCCGGACAGAAACGCGATTTCCAACGTCACCAGGAGTCCGTTCACAATCAGTTTCCAGCGATCCTCACGGATAAATGTCTTTTCAAAACTGGAAGCGAGACTCCCGAGAAAACTCTCACCGCTCCCGGCACCGGATGTATCAGCCACGGCCATGACCGTCTCCACGGTTCTGTAAGAATCCGAAAAATCAATGGCCTCTTTCCTTTCTTCCGTGACAAAGAGATTGGACATGACATAATCCACTTTGCCGGAAGCACAGGCGGACATGATACCGCCCCAGTCATAGACCTCAACGACAAGCTCCGCATTCGCCCAGAGGGTGAAACGCTGCATCAGTTCAATATCAAAGCCGGTCAGAGTTTCTCCTTCGTAAAAGGAATAAGGCTCCGCGAGACCTGTCGTGCCGACAGTAATCGTAAAATCCGGATCCTCCGCTTCTGCTATCTCCGGCATCGTATAGTCATGCTCGGCTGTCCATCGGTTGTCCATCTCTGTCAGCGTACCGTTTTCCTTCATTTCAGCAATAAACGCATTGACCAGCGCCTGCGCATTGTCCAGTTCAGTCACCGGGCTGATGCCGATGGCAACCTCGCCCGACTCTCCTACCACACCGTCTGAGTGCAGTGTAATACCCTCCGATTCCGCGCTGACCACACTTTCATAAACACTTTTATTGATCGCATAAGCACTCGCCTTACCGGAAGTAACTGCCAGCAGACCGTCCGACGCACTGTTTACATAGATGTAGGTTGCATCCGGGTACGCTTCCAGGGCCGCTTCCTCCGTGCTTGTGCCGACCTCCACCGCAATAATCGCAGACGGAGAATTCAGGTCACAGTCAGGTCCGGCGGGCATTTCTGATTCGTCTTCTTCCGATACATCTTCCTCCGACGATATCTCCGCTGATGATGCCTCCGTCGCCGCATACAGATTTTCCGCACCGCCGAGACTCAAAATGGCAGACAAAAGCATACAAATCAGCAAAGTCAGAAGCATTCTGTTTTTATTCCGCGTCTTCATCATCCGACCTCCATCCTATAGTGTGTAGTCCCTTTGAATTTTCCTGTCTTTACATGTTCTTTCTGATTCGAAGGATATTTCTCCCGTCCCTGTATTCATAAGAAATATCGTCCATGATTTTTTTCACTGTATAGATGCCAAGACCGCCGAAACCTCTCTCATCCGCTGAGAGTGTCGTATCCGGGTCTTCTGTCTTCAGCGGATCGTACGGAACGCCCTGGTCGATAAACGTGATGATGACCGACAGGGGTTCTTCCATTACCTCAACACGGACTGTCGCCGGTCCGGTTTCCGGATGATAAGCATACTGCGCAATATTTCCAAACAGCTCATCAATGGCGATATCAATCTGCATCTGAGCCTTCATCGGGCAGCCATACTCTTCCAGATATTTATTTACGAAATCTGTTACAATTTCTATATTATCAACTACTGCATCTACAGATAATTCATTCATGATTGCGTACTCCCTTATATTTCAGTGCAAGCATTGTGATATCATCAAACTGCGGAGCGTCGCCGACAAACAGATCTACATCTGCTTTCACTGCGGCACAAAGCTCCTCCGGCGTCATCTCTTCCCTGTTCACAACCGCATGCAGCCGGCTCTCGCCGTAAAGCATCATATCTGCATCCGTCGCTTCCGTGATGCCGTCCGTGTACAGGAAAATGGTATCCCCCGGGGAAAGCTGCAGCACATTTTTGCGATAACGGATGCCCTCCATCCCGGCAAGAACAAATCCCGGACGGGACTTCAGATAACGAAATTCATGGCCCGTGCCTTTCACCAGCGGTGGATTATGCCCCGCATTCACATATTCAACAAGGCCGGTCTTCAGATTAAGTACTCCGAGCCATGCCGTCACAAACATATTTGATTCATTATTTTCACAAAGACGCGTATTCGCCTCCGTAAAGACCTCATTGACTTCCATGCCGGATTCCGCAAGTCCCTTCATCAATGTCTTCACACGCATCATGAACATCGCCGCGGGGATTCCTTTTCCGGAAACGTCAGCGACCAGAAATGCCAGTCTGTCTTCTCCGGCAAAATAAAAATCGTAAAAATCACCGCCCACTTCTTTTGCCGTGTTCATGGACGCAAACAGATCAAACTGTATGCAGTCACTATACGGCGGGAAAATACCCGGAAGGGAAGAATACTGAATCTCCTTTGCGTAGGCAAGCTCCTGGTCAATCCGAGCAGCCGTTTCCGCGATGTATCGCTTCAGAGTATCTACCGTCGCATTGATATCATGGGAAAGAGATGTAAATTCCCTGTTAGTGCAGACATCAACAGTCACATCCAGATGGCCGTCCGTGATTTCAGAAAGGCTGTCATTGATTTTATAAATATTTTTAACTACAAGATGCCACATCAGAAAACAGATCAGGAAAAACTCGCACGCAAACACAATGATTTCCATGGCGACCGTAGTCACGATAGCCATGTTTCTGGAAGAAAATGCTTCACTCACCGGGAGCACCGAAATGATATAATAGCCTTCCGTATATTCGTACATGCAGAAACATGATTCCCCATATACTTCGGAGCGAAACTTCTGATCGACAGACACGGCATCTGTATCGAGTGTGATACCGGTCACGGACAGGTCTTCGCCTTCCCCGCCGTTTCGATCAGAAACAATCATACCGCTCTCATCGGAAATAATAATATAACCGTTCTGACCGACATGCCGATTGCGTGTCACACCGATCACCTGCGCATCGATATCCTTCTGAAACTCCTCCGCGTCATATCCCACCTGTACAAATCCTCCGGCGGAAAGAGAAACGCCGGCGTATTTGCGGGAAATGCTCTCATCATACGAAATCGCCTGATAACTCTGCACATATTCTTCCGCGTCACCCAGAAGCACACAGAACTCCCCGGACTGCTCTCCATCCGCCATCTGATAACCGAGAAAAGATTCATAGGTGCTCGCCGTAACCACGCCATTTGCATTAACGACATTAATCTCCGCGATGCTATATTCCTCCGCGATCATCTCAAGGTCTGTCGCTCCCTCTTCCAGCAGATCCGCCACTGTATGCGTCAACGCCAGAAGATTTTCATCTGACGCATCCGAAATGTCCGCCGTCACATCAGAAATGTTAATAGAAAGGAGATTCTTCGTCTCCCTGTCTGACAGCCAGTTCTGCAGAAAATAGACAAACAGCCATGTACAGATTAAAGCAATGCAGACACAGACAAACAGCCATTGTCCAAGCAGGCGTGTGATTCTTCTCTGAGACTTTTTTTATCTTTATTATGCATACAGATCCTTATAAAAAACCTTTTTTATCTCCATTCAGGCAGCCGTTTATTCTATCGTGAGAATATCACGGAACCCGGTAATATCAAACACCTCCATAATTGTCTCATTGACATTCCGGATGACCATCGTGCCCTGCTTATTCATCGTCTTCTGCGCGAAAAGAAGCACACGCAGACCGGCTGACGATATATACGCCAGATCCTTAAAATCCAGGTTCAACTGCGACACACCTGTAAGACTGTTTTTTAATTCTTCCTCCAGCTGCGGGGCCGTCACAGTATCGAGACGCCCGCTCAGACACAAGGTCAGGTTACTTCCGCTTCCGTTTTTATTGATATTCATTTATTTTCCCTCCTGGTTGAAAAAGTATCGATCAGTATCATTCGTTATTGTATCAGTATTTTTTCCGTATTTCAACAGCACTTTCAATGCTGTCTCCGGTATAAACGGTAAGGAGTGTTTTGTAAACAAAAAAACAGGGAGCCGATGTTACCGACTCCCTCATCTTTGCTTTTCACCCAATCCGGGTTTTTTGAATGGAGATAGCAGGACTCGAACCTGTGACCCTCTACACGTCAAGCAGATGCTCTCCCAGCTGAGCTATATCTCCATATATATCTATAATAATATAAAAATGCAGATAATGCAAATAAAATATTACTTTTTTATCAGCTTTTTTATCAGAAAACAGCACTGTTTTATACTGCAAAAAGATCCTGTTCAATCAGCATCGCATCCCCGAAACTGAAAAACCTGTACCCGGCCCGCACCGCCTCCTCGTATGCCGCCAGCACATGCTCGCGGCCCGCCAGCGCCGACACCAGCATGAGCAGTGTGGACTCCGGCAAATGAAAGTTCGTGATCAGGCCATCCAGCAACTTGAAACGATAGCCCGGATAAATAAAGATATCCGTCCATCCGCTGCATGGCCGGATCTGTCCGCTCTCATCCGCCGCCGACTCGATCGTGCGGCAGCTCGTCGTGCCGACACAGATTACGCGTCCGCCGCTCTCCTTTGTCCGATTGATGATATCCGCGGCACGCTCCGTGATCTGATAAAATTCCGAGTGCATGTGGTGATCCGAAACATCCTCTGCTTTGACGGGGCGGAATGTCCCCAGCCCGACATGCAGCGTCACCTCCGCGATGGCGACCCCCATCTCCTCCACCTGCCGGAGCAACTCCGGTGTGAAATGAAGTCCGGCAGTCGGCGCGGCCGCGGAGCCGTCATATTTCGCATAGACAGTCTGGTATCTGTTCTTGTCTTTCAGCTCATGGGTGATATATGGCGGCAGAGGCATCTGCCCGAGCCGATCTAATATTTCCTCAAAAATCCCCTCATAAGAAAATTGAATCAGTCGGTTCCCCTCATCGACGATGTCGATCACTTCGCCGGTCAGCAGTCCTCCGCCAAACTCTAATCTCGTGCCCGGTTTTGCCTTCTTTCCCGGTTTCACGAGGGTTTCCCATACATCATGTTCCCGCCGTTTCAAAAGCAGTATTTCGATCCGGGCGCCAGTACCTTTCTTCACGCCATATAGACGGGCAGGAATCACCTTCGTGTTATTTAAAACCAGACAGTCGCCCGGATGCAGGTAATCCGTAATTTTCTTAAAAACCGTATGCTCATACGCCCCGGTCTCCTTATCAAGGACAAGGAGTCGGGACGCCGAGCGATCTTCCAGCGGATCCTGCGCAATCTGATCCTCCGGCAGATCAAAGTAAAAATCACTTGTTTTCATATCTTTTTCATAGATGTTGGCGCGCTGCGGCAGCAGCGCATGGAAGTTTACCCGGTCTGTTCCCGTTATTGTCTCAGTTCGATTCCCATGCGATCCAGCCCGTTCAGGAATTTCTTCATCACGGATGTGATATCACTCTCCTCCAGCGTGCGGTCTTTCAGCCGGAAGGTCAGCGTATAAGCCAGAGATTTATAGCCTTCTTTGATCTGCGATCCCTCGTAAACATCAAAAAGCTCGCACGCCTCCAGCATCTTACCGCCTCTCTGGATAAACATCGCCTCAATCTCACCGGCCAGAACGGACTGCGGTACAACCAGCGAGAGATCCCGCGTCACTGACGGGAACCGGGCAATCCCCTCATATTTCCGGTCAAACATCGCACGCTTTACAATCTCCGGCATATCGATCACCGCGATATATACGCGATCCTTTATGCCGTAAGACGCCGCGACGGTCGGATGTACCTCGCCGAGATAAGCGATCACCTGCTTCTCATAGACCACGTTCGCCTGGCGTCCCGGATGAAGGAACGGAATGCCCGCATCCGGATCGAAAACCGGGCGTTTCGTCATTCCGACCACCGACAGGAACTCCTCCATCACACCTTTCATGGTGTAAAAATCCCCGTCCCCGTAAAAACCGAGCGTGAACTGCATCCGCTCCTCGGGGAGCTCCGTGACGGGAAGCTGTTTCGGAAGATAAATGTTCCCAAGCTCGTAGAGCCGGACATTTTTATTTCTCCGGTTGTAATTCGTCGCAAGGGAGGTCAACATGCCGTTCAGCGGAAGCGTCCGCATGATGCTGAAATCCTCCCCCAGCGGATTGGATATCTCCACTGCCCGGCGAAGCTCGCTGTCAGCCGGGATCAAAAGCCGGTCGAACACCTTCGGGCTTTCGAAGGAATAGGTCATTCCCTGGGAAAAACCACTGTACTGCGCCACCTCGCGGGCCAGCGTCTCAATGCGGAGCTTATAAGACAGTTTCCCCGTCGTCGAGGAATGAGGCAGAGTCGTCGGGATATTGTCATATCCGTAAAAACGCGCGACCTCCTCCGCAATGTCTGCATCCCGCAGCAGATCCTGTCTCCAGGACGGCGCGATCACTTCTCCCGCTTCCTCATCTACATCCAGATCGATCTTTTTTAAATATCCGATCATGGTTTTCGTATCAATATCCGTGCCGAGCAGGCCGTTGATCCACACGGGGTCAAACGGCACTCTGTGTCCCGACATGGGTTTGCCGTAGACATTGACAGCGCCGCCCACAACCTCGCCGGCGCCCAGCTCCTCGATCAGCTGGCAGGCACGGTTCATCGCCTCCATGGCGTTGTTCGGATCCAGACCCTTTTCAAACTTTGCGGAGGCATCCGTGCGAAGTCCGATTTTCTTTGCGGAAAGGCGGATATTCGTCCCGTCGAAGCAGGCCGCCTCAAACAGCATGGTTTTTACGTCGTCCGTGATCATGGAGTTCTCACCGCCCATGATACCGGCAATGCCGACGCCCTTCTCCCCGTCGCAGATCATGAGGACAGAGTCATCCAGTGTTCGCTCCTGTCCGTCCAGCGTAGTAAATGTCTCACCGTCCGCGGCGCGGCGCACGCGGATCTCCCTGCCCGCGATATGATCCAGGTCATAGGCGTGCATCGGCTGGCCGTACTCCTCCATGACATAATTCGTGATATCCACAATATTGTTGATCGGCCGGATCCCGTGTGCCGCAAGCCTGCGCTGCATCCACTCCGGGGAAGGAGCCAGATGGATGTTTTTCACCACCCGCGCGGTGTATCTGGAACAGAGATCCGTATCCTCCACCGTCACTTTGATATAATCATTGACGTCCTCATCATTTCCCGTCTCCGTGATCACCGGCGGGACAAACCCTTTCCCGAACGTAGCCGCCGCTTCCCGCGCAATGCCGATGACGGAAAAGCAGTCCACACGGTTGGAGGTGATCTCATACTCCACCACCACATCGTCCAGCCCGAGATAAGCGACCGCGCTCTCACCCACCGGCGCGTCCTCCGGCAGGATATATAATCCGTCCTCCGGCGCATCCGGATACATATCCGTCGTGGAACCGAGCTCCTCAATGGAGCACATCATACCGTAGGAGTCCACACCGCGCAGCTTGCCGGCCGTGATCTTCACCCCGCCGGGCACGGTCTTTCCGTCCGCGTGGGTTCCGGCCACGCGGCCACCGTCCAGCACGGTGATGACCTTCGCTCCCTCAAATACATTCGGCGCCCCGGTGACGATCTGTACAGTCTTCTCCCCGACATCCACCTGACAGATCACCAGCTTGTCCGCGTTCGGATGCGGCTCTACAGATAATACACGTCCGATCACGATATTTTCCAGATCGGCGTCCAGTTTCCGATATCCCTCGACCTTGGAGCCGGAGAGCGTCATCGCATCCATGTATTCCTGCGCGTCCACGTCCAGATCCGGCACATAGGCGCGTATCCATTTTAAAGAAGTAACCATTATTAAAACCTCCTAAAACTGACCCAAAAACCTGCTGTCATTCTCATACAGCAGCCGCATATCGTCGATCTCGTATTTCAGCAGCGCAATCCGCTCCAGTCCGACGCCGAAAGCAAATCCCGTGTACTCCTTCGGGTCAATATTGCTCATCTCCAGCACATGCGGATGCACCATGCCGCAGCCGAGGATCTCGATCCATCCCTCACCCTTGCAGAAACGGCATCCTTTTCCGCCGCACTTGAAACAGGTGACATCAACCTCCGCGCTCGGCTCCGTGAACGGAAAATGGTGCGGGCGGAACTTCACCTTCGTGTCCGCGCCGAACAGTTCTTTCGCAAACTCCTGCAGCGTACCCTTTAAGTCCGCGAAGGTAATATTTTTATCGATCACCAGTCCCTCGATCTGATGGAAGGATGGCGAATGCGTGGCGTCCACCTCATCCGAACGGAACACGCGCCCCGGCGCGATCATACGGATGGGCAGCTTCCCCTGCTCCATCACGCGCACCTGAACCGGCGAGGTCTGTGTCCGCAGAACAATATCGTTGTTGATGTAGAAGGTATCCTGCTCATCCTTCGCCGGATGGTTGGCCGGAATGTTCAGCGCCTCAAAATTATAATAATCATACTCTACCTCCGGTCCTTCCACCACCTCATATCCCATGCCGATAAAGATGCGTTCCACTTCCTCCAGGGCAATCGCGTTCGGGTGGGCGTGTCCGGCCTCGCTCCGTTTTGACGGGAGCGTTACGTCGATAACTTCTTTTTTCAGCTTATGCTCAAGCGCCAGCGCCTCCATCTTCCTTCTGGTCTCCTCCAGCGCGCTCTCGATGGCTTCGCGAGTCTCATTGACCATCTGGCCTACCTTCGGACGATCCTCGGGACTTACGTCTTTCATGCCTTTTAAGACAGCTGTGAGCTCGCCCTTTTTCCCGAGGACGGCAACGCGGACATCATTCAGCTTTGCCAGACTGTCCGCGGATGCGATCTCCTGTACGGCACGCTCCCGGATCTGTTTTAATTTCTCCTGCATTCTATCTCTCCCTCCGTTTACATTCGGATATAAATTCTAGCATAGCTTTTTTGAAACATCAAGACTCTTTACCTGTTCCAGCAGTGATTTTTCCACTTTTTTTCTGGTTACTTCTACCAGATTCAGGCTGGTGATATCATGTACCCGCACCGGCACCGGATCCGGGCGCACCTGCTTTTTTAAAAAGTCGAGCAGTTCCTGTTGATCTTCCTTTGACTCCATGTCAATATAATCAATGATAATGATGCCGGAGATATTGCGCAGTCTGAGCTGCCGGGCAATTTCCTTCGATGCCTCCAGATTGATCTGCCGGAAATGCTTCTGCGGGTCTTTGCCCGAAATACTCTTTCCGGTATTGACGTCGATCACGGTCAGAGCCTCCGTCGGCTCGATCACCAGAAAGCCGCCGGATTTCAGCCGGATATTTTTCTGCGTGGCGCGCATCATCTGTTTATTCAGATTATAGAGATTTGCCAGAGAAAACATGGGATCGTCATACAGCCGGAGCGAAATCTTTTCCATATCCCGGTATTGTCCGCAATAACCACTGACTTCGTCAAAAATCTGCGGCAGATCCGTCACGATCTCATCCAGCGTCTCCGGATGAGCGTTTCTTAAAAACGCGAGATATTTCGGCACGGCGCGGTGAACACAGGCAAAACAGGTGCGGTTCTGTGCACAGGAAATCATATGCCGCATCTGATCTGCCAGCTGATTGATCTCAGACAGGATCTCCTCATCCGCCGCGTTTTTCGCGTTCGTGCGGACGATGATTCCGAACTCTCCCGTCACGCAATTTTCCAGCAGTTCCCTGTAATGGGCACGCGCCGGTTTGTCGAGTCTGGAAGATATTCCGATCGTTGTATTCTCCGTCGTCAGAACTACATACCGCCCGGTGAGATTCAGATTTGTGGAGACCGTGGGCACTTTCGTTTTCACCGCTTCCTTCTGCACCTGAACCAGAAGCTCGTCCTGCGCCGCAATCTTTTTCGCGGGTGTTTTCTTTACATAAACGGGATTTTTCACTGATTCCAGAGGCAGATAACAGAAAACACCGGGCGCGGTCTCGACAAAAGCCGCGTTAATGTTTGTCAGAACGCGATGCACCTTGCCCACATAAATATTGCCGAGGACAGGGGTGTCAGAACCAATCGTACAACCGCCGCCTGCATCCGAAAGGTTGCCGTGATTACGGGCAAAGTCAGCATCCGGTAAAACATTCATTCTTTCCAGATGAACTTCCGCCAGAAGGTCATTCTCAATCAGACCGCAGAGAAGGACATCCTTTTCCGCGATATTTATACTTGTTATGATTATTTTTGAAGACATATGACAAGTCTGTTTTTACTCCTCTGTTCTGTTTCTATAATTTCTTTTTAAACATAATGTAATAACAGTTAAGTTCAAAATCACTGCAGTTTCTTTTTTGCTCCGGTATACACAACAATAGCCTTTTCTTTATCTCTGAATCTGCCAATTCCTCCCGCAGAGTATCACGGATACCATTTATTTCCATAAATTTTCTGACTTCAACCATCGCCCGGTCAAGTTTCCTCTTCTCAACAAGAAAATCCATATTGTAACGGGTTTCTGTTTCCCATTCACTTAACATTTCCGCATGATCGTCCAGCCAATCTGTTACTATGAGATTCGCTCCATTATTGCCGATCATAGCCACAAGCCTGTTTATTTTGTGTGAATACGGAACAGTTACCCCCACACATTCCAATGCGCCTTTTAAAATTTTCTCCACCGTCTGTTGTAAATGATAAGCTGCGTTATTTAAAATCATTTCATCATTTTCCGGCGCCTGCCATACCATTTCAGCCGTTTTATAATCCATTCTGGCGCTCTTAAACAAACGTATATCACACATCATGTACCCCCTGAGATTTCGTTCTCCTGAAAGTATACCATCATTGTCTTTCAAATAACAGTAATCCGGTTCTGTCAATCTCCTTATATAATCTGGACTCGGGAGAAAGATTTGTAATCACATCCAGTTCACAGCCCAAACCGGGCAAATTCTCCATTTTTTTATCTTTGTCAAATTTTTCTATATAGAGATCAATATCGCTGTTGCTGTTACATCGAAACTCAAGCGAGCTTCCAAAAAGAACCGCTTTACGAATGTTGTTGTCTCTGCTTAGTATACGAATTAAAGTGTCAACTCTTTTCTGCATAAGCGGATGAATTCGATTTGCGTCAGGAAATTCGACACTGTCCACGAGGGGAAAATCCCACATGTTTTTATAATCATTCATACCAACCCTCTGTTTCGCGCTTTTATACCGGGATTAAACAGTTCCTGTTGCTTTATGTTATGATTCGAGCGACAAAAAGGTATGATACTACGGATTGCTCCGCACTTCGTGTCTACGCCCCGCAATCCTAAAAACATTCGGAATCCGCTAAATTTGACCCAAAAACGGTCAAATTTGCTACTTCCTCATGTTTTTGCGGTCCCCAATGTCAGAAATACGGATGCGAGCATCCGATTTCTGACCTTTTGTCCCTTGTATCATGTTATATTCTGCAAATCAAATTGTCAAGCAGACATAATCGACAGAAAACATGTATCTGTATCAGAAGATCTCATCTCCAGCCATATACAGCGGCGACAATCCGTCTCCGGTCCGCTCATAGACCTCCAGCCTGTGAATCTGCAGATTGAACGGATCATATTTCTTTCCGAAAAACGCATAAAAGTCCTGCAGGACAAGTTCCGGCTTAATATTATCCGTACTGCCGGTACACAGCCGCAGAAAAAATCCTTTCTGAATTGTTTCTGCCAGAAAAGAATCTGATTTATTTTCAGGAAAGAAACGGTCTTCATAAGGCCGAAACTCATAGATCAGCGGCTTCAGGTCAACGACTCTCTCACTCTTCTTGCTCTGCTTCACGATTTCGATTTTATCCCTGTCCGCATAATACGCCTCTATCATACCGCTGATTTCCTGTTGGGAGAAATCCTCCCGCTTTTTAAAATATACAATATAATCCGCGGCAGCCACAGCCGTCATCGCCTTCTTTGCACCCTCGCGCAGCGCGACCCAGGAGACAACCTCCATTCCCTCCGCCATGGTCTGATTCAGTGCCCGGATCGATTCTTCAGACGAACGTGTCGAGTTCGCCTCGATATCAAAATACTCTCCGTCACTCGTCACGCCGACGCCGAGCGGCGCTGCAAAGGACATGATCTGATGAGGACTGAATCCCTCGGAATAGGCGATATCGATATCCGCACGGCGCATCGCTTTCTGAAAATAGCGCATGATATCCAGATGTCCGATGAAGCGCATGACGCCGTTTTTTCGAAATTTAACTCTTATTCTCATAACATACGCCTCTCTGTAAAGATTGTCCCGGATATTCGATATTGTAAAAGCCGCATACTCTCACTTTTCATAGCATACGCCTCCCCTGTACTTCGCCGAACCGCATCCGGAACATTGCTGCCGGCAGTTCGGCGTAATCTCTCCGGCGAGAGCACGCTTCCATTCCTTCAGCAAGAACGATTTTGTCACGCCCGCGTCAATAAAATCCCACGGGAATATCTCATCCTCCGACCGCTCTCTTATCGTATAAAAAGAAAGATCCGTACCGCTTTCTGCGAACGCTTCCTGCCACATGCCGTCGTCAAAATATTCAGACCAGGCGGCAAAGATACCGCCCTTCTCATACACCCGGATCAGAGCGTCGGAAAGCCTGCGGTCTCCGCGAGCAAGGATTCCCTCGATGATCGTCACATCGGCCTCATGCCAATTATAGCGGATACTCTTCCGGTTCAGCTGAGATTTAATGCTGGTATTCACGATATGGGCGCGATGCAGAAAATCCTCTTTTGTACAGATCGGGCTCCACTGGAACGGTGTAAACGGCTTCGGCACAAAAAAGGATGTGCTGACATTGATCTGACATTTCCCATTTCGCTTCTCTTTCGGGATCTCATAATACCGCTCCGCGATCTTTTCCGCCAGCTCTCCGATCGCGCACATATCCTCCTCGGTCTCCGTCGGCTGCCCGAGCATAAAGTAGAGCTTGACCTTCTGCCAGCCGCCGTCAAACGCAAGTCCGGCGCCGTGCAGGATATCCTCCTCCGTGAGCCCTTTGTTGATCACATCGCGAAGTCTCTGGGATCCCGCTTCCGGCGCGAAGGTCAGGCTGCTTTTTTTTATATCCTGTACCTTGCTCATGACGTCCAGAGAAAAATTGTCAATTCTCAGAGACGGCAGGGAGATATTGACATGTTTTGTCTTAAATTCCTCCATCAGAAAAATCAAAAGCTCTTCCAGATGCGTATAATCACTGGAGCTTAAAGAACTCAGGGAGATCTCCTCATGACCAGTACTGGTGAGCATCTGATATGCTTTTTCTTTTAAATAATCCAGATCACGTTCCCGCAGAGGCCGGTAGATCATCCCCGCCTGACAGAAACGGCAGCCGCGGATGCAGCCGCGCTGTATTTCCAGCACCACGCGGTCCTGCGTGATCTTGATAAACGGGACAATCGGCTTATCCGGATAAACCGCGCGGGACAGATCCTCTTCCACCTGCCGGGTGACGGTGCGGGGCACATCCTCATACCTCGGCGCAAAGGAAGCAACCGTTCCGTCCTCATGATAACTCACATCATAGAGGGACGGAACATAAATCCCCGGGACATGAGATGCTTCGCGCAAAAAAGCGGAGCGCTGATAGCAGCCGCTCTGTTTATGTTTTTTATAGAGATCCAACAGTTCATCATAAACGGTCTCTCCCTCCCCGATGTAAAACAGATCGAAAAAGTCCGCGAGCGGCTCCGGGTTGCAGGTACAGGGACCGCCGCCGATCACAATGGGATCACGCTCAGTCCTGTCTGCGCTTTTTAAGGGGATCTGTGAAAGATCAAGTACCTGTAATATGTTCGGATAGCACATTTCGTATTGAATCGTGATCAGAAGCCAGTCAAAATCGCGAATCGGATCCTGTGTCTCCAACGCGAACAGAGGAATATTCTGTTCCTTCATAATCTGATGCAGATCCGGCCACGGGGAAAATACACGCTCGCAGTAAACGTCGTCGCGTTGATTGAACATGTGCGAGAGAATCATCATACCGAGATGGGACATGCCGATCTCGTATACGTCCGGGAAGCAGAAAACAGTCCGGATATCCACCTTTGCCGGGTCTTTCACCACCATGTTGACCTCGTTGCCGATGTAGCGGGCCGGCTTCTCAATGTTTAGTAATATTTCATCACTTAATGCTATTTTTTTCATATTTCTTTCTGGTTTTTTGTATATATTGCTGAATTTGTATCAGTGTCCCGCATCTAAACCGGCTTTTTAGAGGCCTCTTTGTTTTGCGAATGTTACGATTTTTTACATTTCATACTGGCGTTATTTTCGGGGCAAAATCGGTTCAATTCATGGGCTTTACGATATTGTGCAGTTTCCCGGTATCAGATAACATGCCGAATCATTATAACATACTATATGGACTATATGATACTATTTTGCATAGCTTCTGTTTCTGGATCTATTTATCCGAGATTTATTTTTTTGAGGAAATTGTTAACTTGTCCTGTCATATCGATCACCTCCCTTTGTTTTTTAACATAGACGGCTTCTGTGAAATCTGATGAATAATGTCCCATACACGCAGCGACAGCTTTCATGTTAATCCCCTGTTTGGCGAGCAATGTGGAATACGTCTTCCTGAGCTGGTGCCATTTTATGTCAGGGAATCCGCATTCTTCCCGCAGTTTTCCAAAGATTGGGTAAACCTGGGATTTGCAGTAAGGGCGTCCGCTGTCTTTGCAGGATATAAACCCGAGATCTAAAAAGTCCGGGTTGTTCCTTTTCTTTTCAATGTATTTTTGCTTTGCAAGCAGGACTTCATCTAATACGAAAGGCGCAACTGGAATCGTGCGTTTCCCATTTTCCGTTTTTGGGTCGATTGTCTGGCTGCAGATAAGGTTTTCTTCCCTGCCTGTAGTATCCGTGCGTCGCCCGATCTGAGAATAGATACTCAATTCCTTTTTTCCAAAATCGACAGAATCGAAAGTTACGGCTGCCGATTCACTGATTCGTAGCCCGCAGCAAATGGAAAAAAGAAGAAGCATGAAAATGTCAATATAGTTTGTCTTGCACTTATACAATAAGTAAGCTGCTTCCCTTCTGCCTGTGATTTTACCATAAAACATTTCGTATTGAAACAGTTTTCTGCATAGTAGTCTTCTGATTTTCAGTCTCCGGGTGGTTAAATATTCGTATTCTTATGGGTTGCCGTTTTCTGCCCATTCATCAAACGGACGCTTTGGAATGCGATACAGGTTCCCGATCTTGACGACTTTAAATGGTTCCTGCTTTTTATAGGCTTCCCTGATAAGACTATAAGCCATGCTCCGGCTGATTCCGAGCATGTCGATCATGTCATTGACGTCGTACATTACTTTTTCTTTCATGGCTTCCCTCCTTTTATATAAAGAATGGAAGATATTTTTGCCCATGCCTCAACATTCCCTGAATTTTCCCGAAATATTCCCCCGGATCCACAAAAACAGGCATAAGGAAAGCGGACGCTACGACCCGCCTGATAATGGTATAAACATGCTATTCTTCTTTCCTTCCTATTTGACGGGGCGAAGATATGGTTTTGTTTTTAACTCAGGAAACTTCCCATACATCTCCTTGATATCCCCGTATGACTTCGGCGCGCCTGCAGGTGTGCAGGCATATGACAAAGCACGGAAGGGCACTTCTTCCGTATTTTCTTATTCTTTCCCCAGCACTTCCAGTGCCTCCTGTATCTGGTTGTCCAGCTCATAGCTGTATTCTTCATCTTCGTTCCCAAGGAATTCATATTCCACCTCCACGTCCGGCGTGATGCCTGTGCTTTCAATGCAGGTGCCGCCGGGCGTGTAGTATTTATATGCCGTCACCTTGAAGGCGCTCCCGTCTGCCAGCGTATTCACGACCTGTACGACGCATTTTCCATGGAATGGCTATGTCCGGCTGGCATAAAGGATTTGGTTTTGGAGATGTTATGGGGTTCTGTGGAATAGGATTAATTTTTGCAGCTATGTGGCTGTGGAAAGGAGGTCGGCATATGAAGAAATACCGGGTATCGCCAACCTTAAAAGATGATGTAGGCTTCGTCCTTACGAGAGACGGGGTCGAGCATTCTTTCGTCCAGAAGGAATCTGGGGAATGGATGGTTGAGACTGGCCTGTCTGCAAAGGCATTCCAGACGGCTGTCATCGACGCTATATGCGAAGCCTGCCGCAGGGAAACAGGCAGTGATTTTCCGTATTATTCTCTGGAAACCCTCAGGGACCGGCAAAAGTTTCTCAGGCTCCAGGGGCTGTTCTGGAAGGAAGAGGATGTGGATCGGGTGGCAGAAAAACCGTTTCGGCTGCTCTGGGCCCGGAAGAATTAACTACTTTTCAACGTCGGCGCGGGTGTCGGCATGATGACCTGCGCGGACGCAGGAGAAGGGAGACTACTGTAAATTCTTTAACTCATCTAAAACATATAGCAGCGCAATCAGCTCCGCTTCTCTTATATTAGCTGACACGATTTATAGTGGTGCGGGGTTTGTATATGATACAGGCAGTAATATAACAGATATCACAGAAATGATGGAATACCACGGATTTGAGAACGTGATTGATTACAGCCTGGCTGACGGTTATAATGGGGAAATTTCCGGTGAAGCTTATAGTGATGATGATATTTCCGAAGTAGCCATAACCGCGTTCAGACATTCTCCGCATGGATGATCCTTTGCTGCCCCGTCCCCGAACAGGAGCCAGCAACGGAAGAGGAAATTAAAGAATACGATATACTAAAACGCAAACAGCTTAATTACATGTACGAGATGATACACAGCAACGAATCGCTCGGTGCTTATTGAATTTACAGAATATTCTATCGGTTAGTAATAGCTAATTTTCGTACAAAAGAAAACCCCCGTGGGAAAAGTCCGAATCACATCCGGAACATCTCCCACAGAGGTCTTTTTCAATTCTTATCATATTTTTTCAAACAGTTACGTTTTTCGCCGACAGTTACGAATCCGACTGGTTAGGATTGATGCTGTCAACGCTCCACCCGGTATCGCCGCCATCGGAATAGCTACACACTACAAAGAAATTCTCTTCGTAGGGGTTAATTTCCATCTCATGTTTTTCGTATATACTATTCTCCATTATGAATCTGAGCGGTCATGTTTACCAATCACTCTCGCCAGGTTCATCAAAATACTCTATAGTACCATCACCACTGGCAACCACATAGACGTTCTCTTCGTACTGAACGACTTCCATCTCATGCTCTGTGTACATACCAGCCACCCCTTACTTATCCGCATATGAAGGGTTATAACTTTCCACTTCCCCGTTGCTTCCATCCACAACGAGCCAGGCACATACCTCATCATGTGCATCGAAGATAATTACATCCATCTCGTGCTTCTCGTACATGTCTTTACCCACCTTTATTTATCGCTACTATCCGGGTTAACGAAATGAACAACGATACCACCGCTCTCATCACCGCTTACCCCAAGATCTGCAAACACACAACTTTCCTCAAAGGCAACTATGTTCATTTCATGCTCTGTGTACATTTTCTCATCCTCAAACTTATATATCACTTGGGCCGTCACCGCCATAGTCAGAAGTTCCAGATTCCGATGCGGTGGGAGTTATGAAGGCAAACACTTCCTTATTATCAAAGGACACAACATTCATCTCATGCTTCTCATAGTTCATTCGTTTCTTTGCTCCTTTACTTCTACAGCACCTTCATCTACACAAGAAGCAAACACAACGACATTTTTGGCTGCTTATAATTCTGTGTTTTAGATGTCAGAGAATTCTGTGCCGCCTCCGGGAATGCTATGCGTATCGTTCCCGTCAGAAGAAGTATTATCTCCAACCTTTGTAAACACGTCATATTGTTCAAACAGAACAATGCTCATCTCATGCTTCTCATACACTGCAAATATCTCCTATGAATCCGACCTGTCCGGCTTAATACTAAAATAAGACTCTCCAGAGTTATCTGAGCCATCATTTACGTCTGTAAATACACATTTTTCTTCGAATGACACAATCTGCATTATATGCTCTGTGTACATGTTATCCTCCATTATATATCCGACTGTTCTGGTCTAAGAGAATACTGGTCTTCCCCTTCTTCGCCATCAGAAGCCCAGTCCATGCCAGCAAACACGTTGTCATCTTCGAATCTTATAATCTCCATCTCATGCCCAGTATACATATCTTTCCACCTCTAAGAATCCGAACGATCTGGCTCCCAAGAATACTTGCCCGAACCACCTCCTTCCTCATCATCCGCATCAGAGGCAAGCGAAAGGTCGGCAAAAACATCTATTCTTTCAAAATCCACTACTTTCAGTTCATGCTTCTCGTACATGGCTTTCTCCGTCATGAATCTGATCTGTCAGGTTTGATGCTCCAAAGATTGTATTCTTCGTCCTCGACCACTGATCCCGATTCATTGCCCGTGAAAACATCATTTTCATCAAACTGAATACGCTTCATCTCATATTTCTCGTACATATCTAAGCCTCTTATATATCTGATTTCTCTGGGTCGACGCTAAATTGATCCCATCCAGTACTACCACCATCTGATTTGTCAGCACAAACATATGAATCATTCTCGTCAAAGATTGCAATCTCAAATTGATGCTTCTCGTACATGGTCTTCTCCCTCATGAATCAGAACGGTCTGGTTCCCACGAATATGTTCCGCTGCCACTCCCTTCTTGTCCACTAATAGTACAGGCAACAAAAGAGGAATCCTTATCGAAATACACAATCTCGACTTCGTGTTGTTTTTCAAACTGTTTCTCGTACATAGCCTTCTCCTTTATGAATCCGAGCGGTCAGGTTCCCAAGAATATGTTCCGCCGGTATTTCCGTCTTCTCCGAAGAGGACGAGACCCGTATATACATTTCCTTCATCAAAAAGAATCGTCTCCATCTCGTGTTTCTCGTACATCATCTATCATCCTCACATATCAGCACTGGGGTTATCTCCGCCATAACTGTCGGGGCCGACTATTTCTCCTTGATTAGACCAACATACAACTCCGGCAAACTGTTCATTCTCTTCAAATTCAACAACTTTCATTTCATGCTTCATGTACATTGCCCATTCCTACCAAAAATGTACACTTATATATTTTTTATTGTACTTCCGCACCTCACGGTTTGTCAACATTTTAATTTGCATTTTGATGCCGGCGAAAAAATTGTGGGGAAGCGGATAACTTATAACTATTTATTAAAAAAAATCCCCCTCCAGCAACATTCCAGGCAATCCCGAAAAATCGCCAAAGGGGTTTGTTTCAAAAGTCGTCGTTCTCCATCAAGAACCACTCATCCATTTCTTCACGCCTTGCATCTCTCTCCCTGTACTCCTCATAAACATCCTTCACTTCATACCCATCCTCAGCCATCCACTGCCACACCATCTCTCTTCTTTCCGGATGGCAGTTCAGGTATTCTTTCATCTGGCTGCCGCACGGGTGCAGCTTGCAATTTTCATCTTCGTATAAAACCCAGTCCAGCCCGAAACCCAATTCCTCACAGATATTTTCATCAAAATATCTTTCTATCCGTTCTTCTCCGGATTTGAGGCGGGCAATGTCCCCACTGTGGATTTCTGTAGTGTACTCGCCGATGTTAAAACGCAGGTAATCTTCCAGTTCGTAACCTCGTTCAGACATGGACTGTTCCAGGCGCTGGTACTGTTCTATATATTCCTGCTTCTGCTCTTCCATGATCCTTTCTTCTCCTGGCGTAAGGTAGTCAGGCATAGGGTCACCGTTCATATCCAGGAGAGCACTGCGGTGAATCTGTATCCTGTAGGAATTTACGCCTGCGGAGATCTTTACAAGAATCTGCCGGTTTTTCATCTCCCTGCGCTTGTCCTTGTAATCGGTTACAATACCTGTAAGGGAGCTGTTTTGGATTTTTACCGGTTCGCCGATGGCGGGACGCTCGGATGGCGGAAGGGTAGTGTAGTCTGTTTTGGTCATGATGCTGCCTTTCTCGTTTTTTGTTAAATGCTTATTAATCGGTATTGTCACTTCTCCTTCCGAATAAATCAAGAAAACCAAAGTATCTTTCCTCTGAAAATCCATATATATACAAAACCAAGCTGCCTGAGAACAAAAAAGTGTTTTATGCTATTTTTTTAGGCTTGTAGAAATCGATCGCTAAGAGCGCACTGCACGGACTTTTAGTGCATGCTTGCCGGACTTCAATGCAGACACTATAGATGCCTTGAAATACTCATGACCGGCAAATGTGCACTGAATCTCCAGCAGGAGTGCACTGAAACACCGTGTATCGCGTTCTAAGCGACCGGCACTTACAAGGCTGTTTTCAAGCAAAAAAATAAAATGCCCGAGAACACAATAAAATCAAGGCTTCAGGGCTTTTTCCTACCGAAATTTCCCGAAGAGCCCAAATTTTGAGGTAACTCAAATAATTCTAAGACATCAGAAGCTTTGGTTAGGTGACGAAGACGAGGAAAACCTGGTGGCATAGGCAATATCTTCGCCATTTTCAGCTGTAAAGCATCAGTTCCCCTAAACTCATTTATTGATGGGTTTCATTGGCGTGCCTTCTTTTGGCTACCGCCTGTTCACTGCAAACTTTTAACTCTCAAATTTATAACTGGATTTATAAAATCAAATCCTGTCATATTCATGTTTCAGATTTTCACATCCATTAAAATATGCAAAATTCCAAAGCTTCTTTTCTAAGGCTGAATAAAAATCCTGATTAACCGTTTTCTGCAAGTACAAATTGCTTATCACCAAATCAAGAACAATTGAAAATTATATTCAACAAATTTCTGTCCCATACCACATTATCAAGGGGAGCCAAAAACTCTACTCTGTTATAGTTCTTATCAATGTCCGGATTTAACCACTTTAAATCTCCTTCAGAACAGAATAGATGTCTGTCCAGGCCATCTATTTTTAGTTCACAAAGTTTTTGCTCCTGAACAAGTTCCTTTATGATATTCGCTCTGACTTTTTGTGTACAATCTGGCATATATTCCCAGACTGGGGATTGATTTGCCCACATAGCCCCAACTGCTTCTATTCGTCGCATGATGAGCCATCTTATAAATTCTTTCCCCTTAAAAACAGAGCCATTATCTTCATGCAAATCATTAAGTTTATAGTACTTAATATTCCCTTTTCTATACGCAATGCGTATAGTTCCTTCAAGAAATAAACGGCCCAGTTCAATTTGATATACTAATGCAGTATTCCCCCAATACCATTTTTGTGAACTTCCAAGGTAAGCGCTTAAATTTGAGGCGGTAGGATTACCGACCTCTGCATTTTTGAAGTAGACAGTAGTTTTTTACTACAATTCAAAAATGCCCTGGCCGAATGTTACGGCCAAAGCACCTTGACAATCCACATATGATCGATTTGTAGTTTACTGTTTTTCAGCCAAAGCCATCTGCTCAACTTCCGCTTTTACGGATTCGTTCCATGGAGCCAGCTGATCCAGTTCCTCATCTGTCATCCTACTGTTTGGCAATTTTTCGAGGAGCAGGGTAAGGTAGTGGTAGGCGTTTACCCCGTTTGCTTTTGCCATCTCTACCATAGTGTAGCACATGGCACTGGCTTCTGCACCAACCGGGCGGTCGCTGAAGAGCCAGCCCTTGCGTCCCACTACAAAGGGCCGGATGGAGTTCTCGCTCGGGTTGTTCGAAAGGCTGCACCTACCGTCCTCCAGATATGTCATGAGGTAAGGGATACGGTTGCGGGCGTATGTTACGGCTTTGGCCATACGGGAACCTTTGACGGGTGACTGCTTTTCAAGCCACGCCAAAAAGCCTTCAATCACCGGCTTTTCTTTCTCAAGCCTGGCCTGTTTGATGGCATCGAACGAAAGGTTCTTCTTTCTGATCTTCCCTTCCTCTTCAAAGAGGCGGTTGAGGTACATGACTCCCTGTACGGCAGGCTGCGTGTAGTCCAGCTCCTTGCCCTTGGGGATCGCGTCGATCAGGTACCGCCGGATGTGTGCATAGCACGCTGTCCGTTTTGCAGAGCGGAGTTTGTTGTATCCGCTGTACCCGTCACACATCAGATAGCCGCTGTATCCATTCAGGAAATCCACGGCATTCTCACCGGCGCGGGTCTGGGAATACTTGTAGATGATGATGGGCGGCCCGCCGTCCTCCCCGCTGCGGTAAAGCCACATGTAGGACTGTGTCTGGGCCCGGCGCCCCGGTTCATGGAGCACCTGCACCGGTGTCTCGTCCGCCATTAAAAACTGGCGTTTCAGCAGTTCCCTGCGGAAGAAGTCATACATCGGCCGGAAAAAATCGTCGGCATTCCGGATGACCCAGTTTGCCATTGTCGCCCGGCTGATCTGTGCGCCGCACTGTTTCCAGTCGCGTTCCTGGCGGTACAGGGGCATGCCGTTAAAGTATTTCTGGTAGATGACCCAGGCAACCGTGGAAGCAGAAGCCATCCCGTGTATCATATGGGCGCGGCCATCCTTCCCTTTTACAATGTAAGGAAGTTCGGCATCTTTTTTACAGGAAGGGCACCCATAGTTTATGCTGTAATACTCGCGGATCTTTACCTTCGGGCGGGTAAACTGGATCTCCCGGCGGACAAACTCCTCCCCGATCTTTTCGAGCGGGGTGCCGCAGATCCCGCAGATGCGTTCTTTTTCCGGGATGTCGAGATAGCATTTTTCTACAGGAATGCCTTTAAACCGGTCAGCATTATTCTTCCGGGGTTTGCGTGTTGTTTTATCCGAAGGTGGCTCTGTAGTAAAAGCCTCTTCCTGTCCGGCAAGGGCGGGATCCTGTTCCGCCTCAGCTTCATTAAAAAGGTCCATCTGGCCGGGGATCTGTGCGACTCCTTTTTCGCTGGAAGCGCCAAAGAGTTTTTTGGTCAGGTAATCGACCTGCTCTTTCAGGTTGTCGCGTTCCTGGCTGACCTGCTCCTGCTGGGCTTTCATCATTTCGATGGTCTCGCGGAGTGTCTGGATGAGCTTATGCAGTTCAGTGATGGTATCTTTCATCTCCCGGAACTGGAGATCTTTCGGACTATCTGCCACGTGGTTTTCCCCCGTTTTCTGATGGTTTTATTATACCACAGAATGACCTGTTTTTACAGGAAAACAGGGGCTGAAAAGTGCCGAAATACAACAATGTCATTAACTTAGCAACGAAGGCAATATAATACCCTGCACCTATAATAT
>JAJQEU010000002.1:0-1310 GCA_021201535.1 Clostridiales bacterium
CCGCTCATGCCGGAATCCCTCCAGGTCGAGGCGCCCGCGTTCAGGTACTGCCACTGGTAAGTGAGCCCGCTGCCGGTCGCTTCCACCTCAAACACCGCCGTGCTCCCGGCGGTAGCGGTACAGTCCTCCGGCTGAGTGATGATCTGAAGCTCCTCTTCGCCCTTTTCCCAGGCAAGCGCGGGGGCTCCGTCATATGCGCTGTTAATCTCCGCACCGGATATGTACTCTGATCCCAGCTCCGTGAGCAGACTGTCATATGCGCTGTACAATGTCAATGTACCAAGGTTATAGTCTGCAGTCGTCAGTCCGTTGGGCAATGCCGCCGTATCCGCTCCGTAGTAGGACAGCGTATCCTCGCTTGTTCTCAGATAACCTCCAACGGACCCCACATACGTGCCGGAGGATGTCACCGCGGCATCCAGTCCGTTGTAGCAGTTGATCAGCACATTGCCGTCCTTGTTCCCGCATCCGACCAGTCCGCCGGCAGAATATCCGCCGCTGATCGTGCCGAGATTATAACAGTTATTCAGGGTCACCACATAGCTGTAGGATGTCCCGACAATACCGCCGGCTCCCTGGGTATAAGAAGACGTAGCATAGGTGTATCCTGTGACAGATCCTTTGTTATAGCAGCTGCTGAATGTAACCGGACCGTCGCAGTTTCCGACAATACCGCCGACATTATGCGACGACGACGTACCGACACTGGCTTCGTTCCCCACATTTTCAAATGTCGCATATCCGGCGTAGCCCGCGATGCCGCCGACATAATAACTGCCGGTCACAGTCCCCTGCACGACCAGATTTTTCACCGTTGCAGGATAACCCGACTTCCCGACTCCGCCGAAGAGACCCTGATAATCAGAAGATGATGATGTGTACAGTCCCTGTATCGTATGATAATCCCCGTCAAACGTGCCGCAGAACCGGCTGCTGTAATTGCCGATCGGCGACCAGGTATAGCTCCCCAGATCCAGATCAACATCCAGCTTGAAATATACTCCGCTGTATGTTGTACCATAGGTTACCTGAGAAGCAAGATATTTAAGGTTCGCAGCAGATTCAATCAGATACGGATCGCTCTCCGTACCGGAACCGTTGCTCCAGATCTCGGAGGAACTGCCGTCCCATTCGTCGATCGCCGTATTTTTGGATGTCGTCTCGTCGCAGCGGGTGCAGGACGCAATCAGGTAATCTCCGTCCTGAACCGCGTTCTCCCAATCCCAGTCATGGCCAAGCGCATCAATCGTTTCCTCCGCCGTGTAATCGCAGCGGCTGCACGTCACCGTCTGTACGCCTGTCTGTGTACA
>JAJQEU010000002.1:1410-24631 GCA_021201535.1 Clostridiales bacterium
CAGCGGCTGCACGTCACCGTCTGTACGCCTGTCTGTGTACAGGTCGGCTCCTGTGTTATTTCATACTGATAATCATGGCCGAGCGCGTCTTCCGTATCCTCCACGACTGTCCTGGAGCAGTCCGGGCAAAAATAAATATTGTGCCCGGCCTCCGTACAGGTTGCGTCGCTGGTTTCCGTCAGTACTTTGTTCGCATGTCCGCAGGTCGACATTTCCAGCTGAAGATTCGGAACAGAAACGCTGGTCGTTCCCGATATGGATGTATTGGAAACATCCGCATAGCTGTCCGTGGTATCGCTCCCGCGGTACAGAGTGGCATAACCGCTTTTTGCGGTGACGACATAGGTCAGACCGGTGGTATAGGCTGATGCTTTTCTGGATACGGCGATAACGAGATTATCCTCGCCGTTATAATCAAACTCCGTATCCAGCGTGATCGCCTCCCAGCCGGTTGAGGCTCCCAGCGTCGGAGACCCCGAATAGACCAGCGTCAGGTCGTCCGCCGAAACCCAGCCGGCCGAGGTGAATGTACTCTTTGACGTGTGCCCCATATAGATTTCGAGGGACGTTGTCGTGTGAGAAACGGCCGACGCTACCTGAAACGCGATCTGCGAGATGCTCCCCGCTGTACCGATCTCGTCCGCTGTATAGATCATCTCAGCCAGAGACATCTTGTCATAGGCGTAATAAGGCATATACATACTGGTAGAAGTCGAAGCCTCATCCCCGATGGTCACGGTCGAGTTCGCCAGCTGCGTCATCGCGCCGCAGACGGAACAGGTACCCGTCGTGACGCCATCCTCATCCGGTTCACCCCATACCCAGGTATGACCGAGCGGGCTTATCGTCTCTTCTGCTTCATAGTCACAGCGGCTGCAGGTCACGGTCTGTGCTCCGCTCT
Organism: Clostridiales bacterium; assembly: GCA_021201535.1. GTDB lineage: Bacteria > Bacillota > Clostridia > Lachnospirales > Lachnospiraceae > Eubacterium_I. The sequence goes on from JAJQEU010000002.1 coordinate 2,312, forward strand.
CCGTGCAGGTCGCCTCTTTCGTCACTTCATATTGATAATCATGACCGAGCGCATCAATCTCCTCCTGCGCCTCGTAATCACAGCGGCTGCAGGTTATGGTCTGTGCTCCGACCTCCGTACAGGTCGCCTCCTGTGTTACATTATACTGATAATCATGGCCCAGCGCATCAATCTCCTCGACAATCGTACTCTCACAATCCGGACAATAATACTCTGTATATCCGGTCTCCGTACAGGTCGCCTCCCGGCTGTTGCCGGTCTCTGTTTTATTCTCGTGAGAACAGGTAGCCATGGTAAGCTGAAGATTCGGAAGATAGGCGGACATTGCCCCGCTCGTCGTATCTGAGATCTCTCCGTAATTCGAATAATTGTCACTGTAACGATAGAGAGTGACACTGCCGCTCTGGGATGTATAATAATACCTCAGAGAACTGCTGTACCCGGAAGCCTTTTTCGCCACGGCAATGACCAGGTTATCCTCGCCATTGTACTCAAACTCCGTATCCAGCGTAACCGATTCCCAGCCGGCTGTCGTCCCCAGCGTTGGACTGCCCGAATAGACCAGCGTCAGATCGTCCGCCGAGACCCAGTCACTATTATTGGAAAATGTACTCTTCGTAGTATGTCCCATGTAGATCATGACAGAAGTCGTTGTGTAAGAAGATGCCGACGCTGCCTGATACGCGATCTCTTCGATTGTTCCGGCTGTACCGATCTGATCTGCCGTATAGATGGATTCCGACAATCCATTATTATAATAGATAACATAAGGCATATAATAGGATGAAGTATTCGACGACTCATCCCCGATCGTTACCGTCTCTGTCCCCGCAGCCGCCATGACCTCCACAGGGGATGAGATCACCAGTCCGGACACCGCCAGAAACAGCGACATCATCAGGGCAAGAACTCGTCTTCTCTGTTTCAAAATTCCTTTTTCCATAAAATCCTCCATTCCACCGCCTCTTGACCGGCGGCATAAATAAGTGGTACTTCCGTGCACCAGGAATTGTTAAAGCCCCTGATTTGAATAAACCTGTTTCCTGCTGTTTTGGCGAAAAGGACCGGCTGCCACGTGATGTGGACCGCGCGGCAGCACCATCCTCCTCCAAAAAGGAACCCCGGAGGGAACTGTTTTTTACATGCTCTTAAATACCCCTGCATGCTTTATAATTGTGTTCACATATCGTCTGCATATTTTATAGGAAACGACATTAAGTCGTTTCCTTTGCGCCAGACGCAAGGCTGCATAAGCAGCCATTCCTCATGCGTCTGTGTGCATCATTTATAGTGAATGACAAATTATTTTTGTCATTCACTATAATTCACGCTCAGCGTCACCACATCGCTCACAGCCATATTCCCGTCCTCGTCCGTGATCACGCAGCGGTACTGCTGACCGTCGCGTGCCGCGGTGACGGGTACGGAGAGCGTCGCCGTCGTGGCTCCGCTCATGCCGGAATCCCTCCACGTCGAGGCGCCCGCATTCAGGTACTGCCACTGGTAACTCAGGCCGTTGCCGACCGCTTCCACGGCAAAGGTGGCCGTATCTCCCACTGCGCCCACACAGTCGGACGGCTGCGCGGTGATTTCGATACTGCCCGCGGACGGCAGGCTCAGGGTCGCCGCCTCGCTGATGACGCTGTTCCCATTCTCATCCGTCACGATACAGCGATACTGCTGCCCGTCGCGCGCCTCCGTGACGGGCACGGAGAGCGTCGCCGTCGTGGCTCCGCTCATGCCGGAATCATGCCACATTGTGCCGCCTGCGCTCATGTACTGCCACTGGTATGTCATGCCTGTCCCGGCCGCTTCCACAGTGAAGGTGGCCGTGCTCCCGGCCAGCCCCGTATAGTCAGACGGCTGCATCGTGATCGTAAATCCGGCATCATCGGTTACCGTCAGTGTCGCGGTGTCGCTGGTCACGGTATTGCCGTCGCCGTCCGTCACCACGCAGCGATACTGCTGGCCGTCGCGCGTCTCCGTGACAGGCACGGAGATGGATGCCGTATCGGCTCCGCTCATGCCGGAATCCCTCCACGTCGAGGCACCCGCGTTCAGGTACTGCCACTGATAAGTGAGTCCGCTGCCGGTCGCTTCCACCTCAAACACCGCCGTGCTCCCGGCTGTCCCGGTAACATCCGCGGGGTGGGATGTAATCTGAAGCGCTTCCGTTTCTCCGCCTTCATACGTGATGCTGATCGTATTCACCCACTTCACGCTGTCAAACGCATCCGTGTCATTCCCTGTATAAACCAGGCGGGGAGCGTTCATGGTATCAGCGATATCCGCCGTCGCCTCCCCATATGTCGTGCTCTGGTAGCCCTTATAGACCAGCACGGCCTCATTCAGGCTGACCTCGTCCGGATCCACCGTACGGATATACGCGCTGTTTCCTTCCCAGTCAACCGGCTGAAAACTTATCTGCTCTACGCCATCCGCATCCAGCTCCAGATAATCCAGAAGCTGTGCCAGTGTGACATACTCCGCGGCGATACCGTAAGTAACAATTTCGTCTGCCTTCTGGCTGCTGTAAGTAATCACTTCATTCTCTTCTATATAATCTGTTACGAGTTCCTCCATATTAACGGTGATTGTCTCGCCATTCACAGAAACCGTAACCGTATGCTCAGACGCGTCTACCGCAACTTCAGTTCCCGCCTCGTAATTATCCAGATAGAACGAAGCCTGCTTTACATTGCCGTATGCGTCCAGAACCAGGGAGTCTTCCGCGGCATCTGACACATCATAATATACACTGCCTGCCTGAACACCCTCCAGATTGCCCGTGTAAGCCTGCGGCAGACGTGTCACGGTCAGACGCCAGTATCCGCTGTCGTCCTCACAGATGTTGACCGTCCACACATCCTGTGTGTCAAAGTATGCCAGCGTCTCATCCGCATCGTCCGAAGCAAGTAAGATTGCTGAAGCAGATGCTTCCGCCGCAGTTTCCGCGTCGTCCGCTCCCAGCAGGGCTGAAAACTCTTCCGTATCCATATAGGCTTCGCTCACCGGCCGCTCATAAATACTGCCGGATACAGAACCGACCAGAATCGAGTCCGTGTCGTCTCCCAGCTGATAATAGCAGTTGATGACAGAGACGCTGCTCTTACCCGCGATATAGCCGACATCCTCATATCCGCTGACCGCGCCGCGGTTAAAGCAGTCCGAGATATCAGCCATGTTAAGATTGTCGTCTTCGTTAAACTGGGCGCCTACGATTCCTCCCACATACTGATAGCCGGTTACATCGCCGTAATTAGCGCATCCGGTGATACTCGGGCTGGTCACTGCCTCATAAGTGCTGCCGTCATAGGCGGGCTCCAAGCGTCCCGCAATACCGCCCACACGGTCGCTGGAGGAAGAGCCGTTTACCTCGCCGTAATTCACACAATCCGTAATCACACCTGCATTGTCGCCGACGATGCCGCCCGCCGCATAGTAGCAGGCCGCGCAGATTGAAACATTCGAGACACAGTTTTCAACTGTACCCTGATTCCATCCCACGATACCGCCGACGCAGCTGCTCTCACTGCTGTCGCCATAGCTCTCAATCAATCCGTCCACGGTCAGGTTTCTGACCACAGCGGAGGAAGGAAGAGCTGAGAAGAAGCCGAGAGAACCGCTGGTATCATTAAGAATCAGCATATTCGAGACGGTGTATCCCTGTCCGTCAAACGTTCCCGCAAACACAGTCTGGTTCGCATCGCCGATAGCCGTCCAGAGATTCTCAAAGCTTGTTCCGTCATAGGATCCCTCCAGATCAATGTCCGCCATGAGATATACTGTCTCATCCGCGTAGTCATGTCCGGTCTTTACGTTGTTCATGAACTCGCGCAGGTCGCCCGCATCGTAGAGCTCTGTAATGTACTCAAACTGGTAATCGGGATCCTGCTCCCACTTCAGTGCGGGGTAGCCGCCGTTGATACCGGTCTCCGGATTCTCATAGGCAAGTCCGAGGTTTTCGAGCACCGTGCTGCCCGCCGTTGTTAATTCTTCCTCAGTCGCGGACAGGATATAATCCGCGCTGTCGTCGCCCGTACCGGCTCCGGCCGCCGCCGTACCCGTCAGGTAATAGTTCAGACCGCCCTGCTGATAATACAGATTCGTGCTGCCCACGATACCGCCGGTATAAGCACCGCCCGAGATGGCGCCGACACTGTAGGAACCAACGATCGCCGTGCTCCAGCTCATGCCGGCGATACCTCCGGTATAACAGTAATTGTCAGTCGCGCTGTTCGCGGTGACAGTTCCCGTATTATAGCAGCACTGGATGGCGCTCTGATCAGATACATGGGTCAGATATCCCGCGATACCGCCGGTATAGACATCCGTCGTCGCAGTATTAACCAGATCTCCTCTGTTGTAGCAGGCCAGAACAGTCGTAGAGGAAGCATATCCCACAATACCGCCCATATAACCGTAGCCATTGACTTCCGCCTGATTGCCACAATACTGAATCACGGAGTCATAGGCCCGTCCCGCGATACCGGCTGTATAATTTCCGCCGGTCACGCTGCCGGCCACAATCAGGCGCTCTACAGTCGCCTTGGAAATGTAACCGAAGAGACCGTTGTAATCCTGAAGCGTGCTGCGGTTCTGCATGATGGTAACGGTGTGGTTCTGTCCATTCAGTGTGCCGGAAAACGGCTTACTGCCGGTGCCGTAGCTGCCGATCGGCGTCCATTCGGATGTCACCTCAATATCCGCGTCCAGAAGAATCGTTACATTCTCAAGAGAATTCCCGCCGTTGACAATCTCTGCCAGGCCGAGCAACTCCTCCTCCGTGCTGATGGTATAGCTTTCCTCATCTCCCGTATACCAGGAAGTATCCGGTTCAACCCCCGGATCAATCACCGTCTCTGTCTCCCAGACAAAGATTGGATAGCCGGTTGCATCTGTCTTAAATAATGTCGCATCTGCGTTCAAATTCAGGGTATCTGCCAGACCGGCAAACGCCTCTGCGCTCAGCCCCGTCGCCCCGTTGGCATCTGACACATCGCCGGCCAGATACCAGCAGTCCGTCACGGAAACAGAGCCATAGCTGTTGCCGTTATAACCGATGACGGCGCCCTGCCAGCTCGTACTGCTGCAGGTCACTTCGCTGATCGTAAAGCTGTTGCTGATGCTGCTGTCCGTATCCCCGTAATTATAAAATCCGCCCAGCAGGCCGCCCACATAATTCTTCGTCGTATTGTAATAGTAGGCACTGGTGTTGCGATTCATCAGACAGCCGTCCGAATAGCTGTTCGCTGCGGTCAGTGTGCCGCCGTAGCTGTAGCCGATCAGACCGCCCACATAGGACTCCGGTGCGGTCTCCTGAGACTGCCAGTAATAGCTGTTCGTCACATCCACGTGGCTTGTGCAGTTTTCAAGTGTGAGTCCTCCGTAGGACACGCCCACGATACCGCCGTAATAGCTCTCACATCCCGAATCATCTGAGGACTGATTGGTGATCACGCCATCTACAGCCAGATTTTTAATCACCGCACCGTTCACCTTGCCGAACAGGCCGTAGCCATTATAGGGCTCTGTGTGATTCGATGTAATGGAAAGGCCGCTGACTGTATGGTTACCGCCGTCAAACGTTCCCTGGAAAGATCCGGTCGTCTGATAATACGCACCGGTTCCGATGGGCGTCCATTCTCCGGTCAGTTCAATATCCTCTGTCAGCAGGAAGGAGACGCCGTAGTAGGTTCTGCCCGCATTGACCCTGTTTGCCAGCTCTCTCAGGTCGTCTTCGCTCTGAATCAGATAAGGATCCTCCGCGGTTCCGCTTCCCTCTCCGTTAAAGTAGGTATCGGCCTCCTGCGCGTTCACATTGACTGAAATATCCTGTGTCACACTGGTAATCGTATAGGATACAGAATCCGCGCTCACACTGGAAGTGTAAACAACATCCTCCGGAGAAAATGTCACCGTGTCAACGCTGTAACCGGACTCTGCCCGCACAATGAACAGCAGAGAATACGTATCATATACGTTCACGCCGGTAACTTTTCCGCTCTCATCCGTAATGGTCTCATAGCCGGTTCCGCCGGATCCCACATAGATATAAGTGCCATCCGCACAATCAAACGTAACCGTGTACACCTGCTGTTCAACATTGACATCCACGGTCGCGGTGACATCATCTACAACGGTCAGATAATCATTATAAGAAATAACCACCTGTGTTACATCTTCGCTCAGCGTGTCGGTCGGGCTCCATGTATAATCACTGACCTGTACCGTGCTGCCATCACTGTAGGTCGCCGTAACAACCATGCCGGACGGATCAAATGACTCTGTCGTCTTATAAGATGTCCTGTCCGGCGCCTGCGTTACCTCGATACCGGTCAGAGAAACCGGTGCCTCATACGCTGCCGTCTCCCAGGAAAGTGCCGGCGCCGATGTGCCGATGCCTTCCTTATATGCGGAACCAAGCACCAGAGCTGAAAGGTCCGTGTCCCCGCTGGTATAGCAGTTCTCCGCCGTCGCTTCCGTGCCGTAACCGAGCAGCTCTCCGTTGTCATCCGTGCCGTTTCCGGTCACCGTGCCAAGATTATAGCAATTGGTCAGACTTGCACCATAAGCGGATCCAGCCAGACCTCCGGAATAACCGTAGGATCCGGGCTTGGACACATCGCCAAGGTTATAACAGTTCAGCATAATCACGCCTGCCTGCGTCCCGCTTTCCGTATTGATCAGATAGGAATTCGTGCCGCCCAGAATGCCGCCGGTATGGCCGCTCTTCCCGGCGATGGTTCCCTTGTTGTAGCAGGATGAGAAAACCACGCTGCTTTCAGACTCAGCAAATCCCAGGATACCGCCGGTCGCGTAGTAACCGACATTTGTGTTATTGCTGATGACGATCGCTTCGCTTCCGACATTATTAAATGTACAGATTCCGGAAGCCATGCCCGCCACAGCAGCCGCACTCGCCGTCGCAAGTGTACTCCGCACATAACCCTTCACAATCAGATTAGAAACGGAGGCGCCGTTGATGCAGCCAAAAAGACCTGCGTAAGTATAGGCTCCGTTCAGATAAAGTCCGCTGATCGTATAACCGCAACCGTCCAGTTCACCGGTAAACGGCGCGGCATATGTACCGATGGGTGTCCATTCTTCTGTAAGAGCAATATCTGCGGTCAGCTGTGCCTTCGCGTCCGTCTCACCCTCTTCCACAAGTACGGCAAACGCGACCAGATCCGCTTCATCCGCAATCTGGTAGTATCCGTCCACCTGAGAAAGCGCTCCGGTCGCAGTCTCGATCACGACCTCCGTTTCAGCCGTGACGCCGGTCAGCGTGTAAACGCCATCCGCCGACGTAAGCTCCTCACCGTCCACAGTGACAGAGACAACCGAATAGCCAGCCGAGGTTTTAATAGTAAAGTCAACGCTTCCGCCGGACTCTACTGCCGCATAGGAAACCGTCTCGCCATCCACACAAACGGAAGCGGTACCGTCTGTAAGGAAGGTCACAAGATAAGCCGGCGTCGGCTCAGCTTCGCCTTCTTCCCAGGCAAGCGCGGGCGCTCCGCCGTATTCGCTGTTGATCGAATCTCCGGACTGGAAATCCGAACCGAGAAGCGCGAGCAGCGTCGTATAATCGCTGTACAGCGTATGCGTGCCGAGCTGATAGGTACTGCCGACGCCATTTGCCTGGGCACAGGTATCCGCGCCGTAATATGTCGTCGTGTCATACGCGGTCTTCAGATAGCCGCCGATACTGCCGAGATAGAATCCTCTCGTCACCATCGCCTCGAGACCGTTGTAGCTGTTGTCCACCGGATTCGCGGTCGCGTAGCCCAGTCCGATCAGACCGCCCACGGACTGTCCGCCCGAGACATTGCCCAGATTGTAACAGCTGGTCATCGTGATCTTGTTTGTTGTATAGTTCGTGCCAACCAGGCCGCCCACGCCGTTCTGGAAACCGTAGGCCAGATAATATCCGTTGATATCACCCTTATTATAGCAGCCGGTAAAGGTAGTCACACCTGTGCAGTCTCCCACAATGCCTCCGACATAATAGGAACTGCTGCCGCCCACATCCGCCTCATTTCCGACATTCTCAAAGTCCGCGTATCCCGCGGAACCCGTCACACCGCCGACATAACTGTCTCCGGTCACCGTGCCCTGCACAATGAGGTTTTTGATTGTCGCCGTATTCGATGCGCTCGTGCCGCCCACATATCCGAACAGACCCTGATAATTCGAGGACGCTGTGGTAGCAAGACCCTGTATCGTGTGATAGTTTCCGTCAAAGGTTCCCAGAAAATGAGAACTGTTCGTCCCGATCGGCGTCCAGGTGAGACCGGCCAGATCTATATCGACTTCCACCTGGAAATACTCACCGCTGTACGTCGTGCCGGCCGTCGTGCTGGCTGCAAGATAAGCCAGGTTCGCGGCGGACTCGATCAGGTACGGATCTGCCTGTGTGCCGGAACCGCTCTCCCAGATCTCGGATGATCCGTCCCACTCGTCAATGCCGAGGTTCTTTGTCTTTGTCTGGTCACAGCGGGTACACGACGCCGTCAGATAGTCTCCGTCCGCCACCGCGTTGTCCCAGTCCCAGTCATGACCTAGCGCATCGATTATCTCATCCTCAGCATAATCGCAGCGACTGCAGGTGACAGTCTGCGCACCCGCCTCGGTACAGGTAGCCTCTTTTATCACACTGTACTGATAATCATGACCAAGCGCCGCAGCAGTCTCCACCGTATAAGTACGATCGCAGTCCGGGCAATAATATGTATCATACCCGGGCTCGGTACAGGTGGCTGCGGTCGACCCCTGCAGAACGCTGTTCTCATGCGTGCAGGTCTCAATCGATAACCGGATATTCGCATAATACATCGCTGTAGTACCGGACGTCGTATCTGAGATATCCGCGTAATTCGATAAACTGTCACTGCGGCGATACAGCGAGCTGTTACTGCTGGTCTGCGTATAAGCATACGTCAGCGATGAGGTATAAGTCGTTGACTCTCTGGATACGGCAATCACCAGATTGTCTGAGCCGTTGTACGCAAACTCCTCATCCAGCGTGACTGCCTCCCAGCCGGCAGCCGTTCCCAGAGTGGGAGTGCCCGAGTAAACCAGCGTCAGGTCAGATGCAGAGATCCAGTCGTCAGAGCCAGAAAAGGCAGACTTCTGCGTATGCCCCATGTAGATCTTCACAGACGTCGTAGCCAGACTGGATGCGCTCATCACCTGATAGGCAATCTCAGAGATGGTGCCCGCACTCCCTACCTGTTCCGAGGTATAGATTGTCTCGCACAGGCTGTTTTTGTAAAAATTGCCGTAGGGCACAATCGTACCTGACTGCTGCGTCTCTCCGATCGTGACCGTGTCAACAGCCGCATAGGCTGTCGTTGGGGATGAGATCACCAGCCCGGACACCGCCAGAAACAGCGACATCATCAGGGCGAGCAAACGTCTTCCCCGTTTCAAGGTTCCATTTTTCATAAATTTCACTCCTTTCTTTTACTCGTTCAGAACACTTCCACTCAATCCGGGGCAGGTCTGTGAACCACGGTCCGGAGCATCCGTATCCCGAACAATAATGAAAAACCAATACCGATTTCATCATATCACTGCAAAAAATATTTGTAGTTGCCATAGCAACAGATTTCTGTCAATATCAACAAATTAAGAATTTTGTCTCGTAGCGCAAATGACAAAGTGCATAAAAAAACAGGGACACAGCACAGAACGATCTGCGCTTGACAATCCCTGTGATTTCTTCTATCATATACCCTGTATCTGTGATGTTGCCATGACAACGAAAAAAAACCGAAAAACACATTAACATATGATTCACTGATACAGGGGACACTATCTTACCTTTTTCAGCAGGAAACGACTTAAGTCGTTTCCTGTATTTTACAGGAGAATAACCATATTGTTATGGAATCAAATACACAGACTTACCAGCCACAGCAGATGGGATACCGGATCGGGCGTCGCGCACAGGACATCATATTTTCTATGCTGGCATTGATCATTCTCTGTGTGCCGATGCTTGTCATATCGCTTGTCATCTGGCTCGACAGCCCCGGCGACAGTCCTGTTTTCAAACAGGATCGCGTTGGAAAGAACGGAAAGATTTTCAGAATATACAAATTTCGTTCCATGTATCCGAATGCGGAAACAAATCTGGAAGAACTTTTAAAGCTGAATGAAATGGACGGTCCCGTGTTTAAGATAAAAAATGATCCGCGTATCACCAGAATCGGGCGTCCCCTGAGAAAGAGCGGTCTGGATGAGCTCCCGCAGCTGGTAAATATATTGAAGGGGGATATGAGCATTGTCGGTCCCCGCCCCGCTCTGCCGCGCGAGACCATGCTGTATAACGACTATGAAAGACAGAGACTGTCTGTAAAGCCCGGGCTTACCTGCTACTGGCAGATACAGCCGCATCGGAACGATCTGAGTTTTTCGAAATGGGTAGAACTGGATTTAAAGTATATCCGGGAGCGCAGCTTTTTCACAGACTGGAAAATCATTCTGAAAACGATCCGTGTCGTTTTTTCCGGACAGGGACAGTAGTTTAACCTTACCAGTCTCTCCCTGACCACACACCTGCTGCGGAATCAGGGCGAAAATGCACAGATTCCGCAGCATTTTAACGGGCGCCGAACACCCTTTGAAACTCCGGGCTCTCGAAAACCCTGCGGACGCTGCCCTGACAGGCGACCGTCTGCCCATCGATCAGAATTACCTGATCCGCATACTTTGCCACATACTCCAGGTCATGGGAGATCAGGATCACGGCAAGGTCGTAGTGCGTCTTCAGCTGTGAAATGGTATGATAAAACACCTCCATGCCGTTCTGATCGATGCCGGAGACCGGCTCATCCAGAAGCAGCAGATCCGGCTGATCCATGATCGCCATGGATAAGAGCACACGCTGCAGCTCGCCGCCGGACAGATGGCAGACCTGCCTGTCGATCAGTTCCTCCGCCTGAAAGACCTCGAGATTCGACCGGATCTTCTCATACAGATTTTTGTTTTTCTTCCAGAATACCGGCCAGGCGCTCTGATAGCAGGCGATCATGTCATAGACGCTGATCGGCGTCTTCTTTTCTATATTCAGGCTCTGCGGCACATAGCCGATTTTCAGCTCCATCCCCTTGTCGCGCAGCACGGTCGTCTTATCGTGCATGGAGAACTCGATCGTCCCGGTGTGCGGGATATCATCCAGGATGGCACGGATCAGCGTTGATTTGCCGGCGCCGTTTTTGCCGATCAGAACCGCCAGAGTGCCGCAATGGATATGAAGATTGATATCTTTTAAGATCACCTGATCGCCCACCGTCACTCCGATGTCATTCATGCGGATACAGTGAAGGCCGCAGGGTTCCATAAGTTTTCTGAACATATTACTCCTCAAACGCCTCCCGGATCAGCTCCAGATTCGCGCGCATCCCGTCAATGTAGCTGTCCGCGTTGTAATCCCCGCGGGTCAATGTATCCAGGTAGACCACCTGCACATCCGTTTCCTGCTCCACCGTGTCGCCCATATCTTTGCCGTAGAGTTCCTCCGCAAAAATCACGGACACCTGACGCCCCTCGATCGTCGAAAGGATATCCGCTACCTCGCCGGCGCTGACCTGGCGTTCCTCATCCAGATCCATCAGTCCCGCCACCTCGAGTCCGAGATCATCCGCCAGATACTCATAGGCCTCGTGGAACAGAACCACCGACTGTCCGTCCAGAAACTCTGTCAGATCACTGTACTCGTCGCGCAGCGACTGAACTTTCCCAAGATAAACCTCCGCGTTCTGAGCGTAAATCTCACTGTGTTCCGCGTCAGCCTCCGCCAGTCCGTCACAGATGGTCTGCACCTGCACCATATATTTTTCCATGCTCATCCAGGCATGGGCATTGTCCTCCAAAAGACTCAGATCCTCACAGGCATTGATCACGACCAGATCCGGATACTGCTCCGCCACCTCCGACAAAAACGACTCGATGCCGCCTCCGTTGATGATAAAAACATCCGCCGTGGACAAAAGCTTCATGTCCTCCGCGGTGAGCTGATAATCATGAAGGCATCCGGTCTGCGGTTCGCTTAAATTCTCCAGCGTGACGCCGTCGCAGTCACCGATCACATTTTCGGCGGCAATATACATCGGATAAAAAGATGTCACCACCGTCAGCTGCTCCGACACATCATCCGTATCCTGACGATGCAGATACAGCGCTGTGAGTCCGACTCCGACGAACAGAATAACCGCCAGAAGGACTGCGGTAAAAACATACTTATTTTTCAATACTCTCACCAGAACTTCACCTGCTATACAAACACACATGCGCTGCTGTCACAGTGCGCCAACATCTATGAAAGCCCATCTCTCCGCTCTGCGAACTCCGATGGCCGCCAGTATTCACCGTCCACCTTCTCACACATCTGTCTCAGCATCTGCACAGAGAGTCTCTATCAGTTCCCAGATCTCATCCCGGCCCTGCTTCGTCTCCGCCGAGAACGGAATGATACGCGTTCCGGCGTCCGCGCCCAGGCCGGTTCGAATCGCTTTCAGCTGTTTGGACAGCTGGCTTTTTTTGATTTTATCCAGCTTGGTCGCAATGATGATCGGATGATAGCCCTGATACAGCATCCATTCGTACATCGTTTTATCGTTCGCAGAAGGGTCGTGGCGGATATCGATCAAAAGGAACACCGCCCGCAGCTGTGCGGAGCGGTGCAGATAATTTTCAATCATCTCCCCCCACTTTTCCTTCTCCTTCTGCGGCACCTTCGCAAAACCATACCCCGGCAGATCGGTCAGATACAGAACGTCATTCACATTGTAAAAATTGATCGTCTGCGTTTTTCCGGGCTGTCCCGAGGTGCGCGCCAGAGCCTTTCGGTTCAGCAGCGCATTGATCAGGGAAGATTTCCCGACGTTGGATTTCCCCGCAAAGGCGATCTCCGGTTTTGTGTTCTGCGGAAGCTTACTCGTATAGCCGCAGACTGTCTCAAGCGCCGCACTCTTAATGATCATAGGATTTCCTTCCTCCGTTCCGGCGCAAAGGAAACGACTGCATGTCGTTTTCTGTATCACCAGTCATGTCTGTAAAATTTCTGTATAAACGGATCTGCTTTACGATACCATCGCAACTGCAAGAACCTCTTCCATGCTGCCGGCAAACCGGAGTTCCATCCCGTCCGTGATCTCCGCGTCGATCTCTTCCGCATCGCCACGGTTTTTCTCCGGAATCACAACGGTGCCGATCCCCGCGGTCTTCGCCGCCAGCAGCTTTTCCTTCAGTCCTCCGATCGGAAGCACTCTCCCGCGGAGGGTGATCTCGCCGGTCATCGCCACATCGGCGCGAACCTTCCTGCCCGTGACCGCGGACAGCATGGCGGTCGCCATCGTGATCCCGGCGGACGGCCCGTCCTTCGGCACAGCGCCCTCCGGGATATGTATATGGATATCATGCTCCGTGAAAAACGCACTGTCTATTCCGTAGTCCGCACTGACAGAGCGGATATAGCTGATGCCGGTCCGGGCAGATTCCTTCATCACGTCGCCGAGCTGTCCGGTCAGCTGAAACTCGCCCTTGCCGGGCATGATATTTACCTCGATCTGCAGCGTCGTACCGCCGACGCTGGTCCAGGCCAGCCCGCGGACAATGCCGATCTCGTCCTCCTCGTTTTTCGCATCCGAGTGAAAACGCTCTTTTCCGAGCCAGGTCTCGATATCCCGCCTGTCGATCAGAATATTTTTGCTGTGTTCCTCATAAATCTCGCGCGCGGCCTTCCGGCAGATCTGGCCGATCTTCCGTTCCAGATTGCGCACGCCCGCCTCCCGGGTGTAATGCTCTATGATCTGCTCCACCGCCCCGTCGGTGAACGTCAGCTGCTCCGGCAGCAGACCGTTCGCGCATTTCTGTTTCTCAATCAGATGCTCTTTGGCGATATGCAGCTTTTCGTTCGCGGTATAACTGCTGACTTCAATGACTTCCATACGGTCGAGCAGAGGCTTCGGAATCGTCTGCATATCATTCGCCGTCGCGATAAACAATACCTCCGAGAGATCCACCGGCATATCCACATAGTGATCGTTGAAATGAGCATTCTGCTCCGAATCGAGCACCTCCAGCATCGCGGAAGCGGTATCTCCCTTGTAATCACTGCTCATCTTGTCGATCTCATCCAGCAGCATCAGAGGGTTTTTCACACCCGCGTTTTTCAGTCCCTGAATGATGCGCCCCGGCATGGCTCCGACGTACGTCCGCCGATGTCCGCGGATCTCCGCCTCATCCCGGACGCCGCCCAGACAGATGCGGACATATTCCCTGCCCAGCGCGCGGGCCACGGAGCGGGCGATGCTCGTCTTGCCGGTACCGGGCGGTCCCACCAGACAGATGATCGGACTCTCCCCGCCGTTTGTCAGATGCCGGACGGCCAGAAACTCCAGCACTCTCTCCTTTACCTTTTCCAGGCCATAGTGGTCATCGTCCAGCACCTGCTTCGCGTGAGAGAGATCCGTGCGGTCCTCGGAACGCCTGTTCCACGGCAATTCCAGCATTGTTTCCAGATATGTGCGCAGCACGCTGCTCTCCGCAGCGTTGGAGGAGAGCGCCTTAAAGCGCCGGATTTCTTTCTTCAGACGCTCCTTTACATACTCCTGCGCGTCCAGCGTCTCCACTGCCTGCGCAAACAGCTCCGCGTCCGAGTCGGCGTCGTCCTCGCCGAGCTCCTCGCGGATCACCTTCATCTGCTCGCGCAGCACATACTCTCTCTGGTTTTTATCAAGCCGTGCTTTGACCTTTGCCTGGATATCATTCTTGATCTGCGTGACACAGGTCTCCTCCTGCAGGATAAGCATCATCTCATCATATCGTTCCCGCAGGGTAACCGCCTCCAGCAGCGCCTGTTTCTTCTGATATGGGAGGGGCAGGCTGTTGCCCACCACGTCCAGAAACGTATCCAACCTCGCCAGGCCGTCCTGATGCTTCTGAAGCTCATTCCGGACCTTCGGATTCTCATTCGTGTAGTCGATCAGCGCCTCCTGCAGACTGCGGAGCATGGCCTCCTCCACCACAGGCGGCTCGTGTTCATTCTCATTGGCAAAAAACAGAATCTGCGCCCGCAGACCCGCGTTGTGATTGATGAAATACACCAGCTCCGCTCTGCGTTTTCCCATGACGATCACGCGGGTCTTATCCTTTTGTTTGATCACCTGCCGAATCTCAGCGACGAGACCGATCCGGTACAGATCCTCTTCCGT
The DNA here is from genome assembly GCA_021201535.1 of Clostridiales bacterium. Lineage (GTDB taxonomy): Bacteria > Bacillota > Clostridia > Lachnospirales > Lachnospiraceae > Eubacterium_I. Next base: position 17,536 of record JAJQEU010000002.1, read on the forward strand.
CGGGTTCTTCGCCCGCATATCCTTCTGCGTCACCAGAAAAATCTGTCCGCCCTCGCTCATGGCAGTCTTCACAGCCTGTATGGCCTTCGGATGATTGACGTCAAAATGGGTGACCGCTCCGGGCAGAATGCAGATGCCCCGGAACACCACAACCGGCATTTCCTGTAATAATTCGTTCATTTCATATCCTCAAAGAGCGGAGTCAACGACCCCGCCCCCTTAGTTTATCACACCGCCATCTTGTATTCCAGCAGCGGCTGAGACTTTCCTTCCACAACATCCTTTGTGATATTGCATCTCTGAATGCGCTCGTCCGACGGAATCCGGTACATCAGATCCATCATGACATTCTCCATAATGGCGCGCAGCCCTCTGGCTCCGGTCTTTCGGGACATGGACAGTTCCGCGATCGCGACCAGCGCGTCCTCGTCAAAGGTCAGGTCCACTCCGTCCAGCTCCAGCAGCTTTCTGTACTGCTTCATCAGGGAATTCTTAGGTTCCTTTAAGATGCGGATCAGATCCTCCCGGCTCAGCGCCTCCAGAGAAACCGTCACCGGCACGCGGCCGATAAACTCCGGAATCATGCCGTACTTCACAAAATCCTGCGGCAGCGCCTCCTTTAGAATCTCGCTGATATTCTTATCCGTCTTTACCGCCAGTTCGGAATTGAACCCGATGGAACCCCGGTCCAGACGGTTCTCAATGATCCGGTCAAGTCCCTCAAATGCGCCTCCGCAGATGAAGAGTATATTGGTCGTATCAATGGTGATCAGCTCCTGCTGCGGATGCTTCCTGCCTCCCTGCGGGGGTACAGACGCCACCGTTCCCTCCAGAATCTTCAGCAGCGCCTGCTGCACGCCCTCACCGGAGACATCCCGGGTGATGGAGGCATTCTCAGACTTCCGGGTAATCTTGTCGATCTCATCGATATAGATAATGCCGTACTGCGCCTTTTCAATATCATAATCAGCCGCCTGGATGATCTTCAGCAGGATGTTTTCCACGTCCTCGCCCACGTAACCGGCCTCCGTCAGCGTCGTCGCATCAGCGATCGCAAACGGCACATTCAGAATGCGGGCCAGCGTCTGGGCCAGCAGCGTCTTCCCGGAACCTGTCGGTCCCAGCATCAGAATATTGCTCTTCTGCAGCTCTACATCCAGCATCGGTCCCGCCAGAATCCTCTTGTAATGATTATAGACTGCGACAGACAACACCTTTTTCGCCTGCTCCTGCCCGATCACATACTCATCCAGAAACTCTTTGATCTGGGCGGGCTTCAGGAGATTAATATCCATACCCGGGCGATCCTCCTCATCTCCGATATCGTCGCCGCGGTACATATCCTCCTCCAAAATCTCATTGCAGATCTCGATACATTCGTCACAGATATAAGCGCCGTTCGGCCCCGCGATCAGCTTGTTTACCTGCTCCTGCCCCTTTCCGCAGAAAGAGCAGCGTATCTTATCTTCCTGAATAATTCTCCCTGCCATATTTCCTCCAATTACTGTCTGTTCTCGATCACTGCGTCGATCAGACCATACTCCATCGCCTCTTCGGCGGACATGAAATTGTCCCGCTCCGTGTCGGCCGCGATCACTTCATACGGCTTCCCCGTATTCTGTGCCAGGATACGGTTCAGACGCTCTTTGGTCTTTAAAATATTCTCAGCCACGATCTTGATGTCCGTCGCCTGTCCCTGCGCGCCGCCGGATGGCTGATGGATCATGATCTCCGCGTTGGGAAGTGCGAACCGCTTGCCCTTTGCGCCTCCCGCCAGCAGGAAGGCTCCCATACTGGCTGCCAGGCCGATGCATATCGTAGAAACATCGCATTTGATGTACTGCATGGTGTCATAGATCGCCATGCCCGCGGAAACCACACCGCCCGGCGAGTTGATGTACAGCTGGATATCCTTCCCCGGATCCTCGGATTCCAGGAACAGAAGCTGCGCCACCGTAAGGCTCGCCGTCACCTCATTGACCTCCTCGCCCAGAAAAATGATCCGATCCTTCAGAAGTCGGGAATATATATCATAACTGCGCTCTCCGCGGCTGGTCTGTTCTACTACATAAGGTACTAAGCTCATAATGTCCTCCTGCTCATTTTCCAGAAATAATATAATGCAGACCGGCCTTGCCGGCTCGATCTGCACTGTTCTATCCGCAAACAGAAATGTCTGCCGGGCAGATGCATCTCTGTTCATAAAAAATCAAAACAAACTACTCCTCCGTGTCCTCACTCTCTGCCGCCGTGTCATCCTCCTCTGCCTTCGCGCGGGGCTTCATACCCTCCCCGACGCGCTCCAGCGCCGCGCGCGAAGCAAGGTCGAGCTTCATATTCTCACGCTCATCATCGGTCACATAACTCTTTAACTGATCGGCTTCCATCTGATAGAGAACAGCCATCCGCTCGATCTCCTCATCGACATCCTCATCCGTGACCTCAATGCCTTCCGCCTTCGCAATGGCCTCCAGCACCAGATCCTGACGGATGCGGGACTCCGCCTCCGGACGCACCTGATCGCCCAGCTCCTCCAGTGTGATGCCGGCGATCTTAAGGTACTGATCCAGAGAAATCCCCTGCTGCGCCATCTGCTGCGCATACTGATTGATCATATTCTCACACTGCATATCCAGCATCTCAGACGGGATATCCATCTGCGAATCAGCAACGATCTTCTCCAGAGCCTCCTCCTGCTGCGTCTGCTTCGCCTCAGCAGATTTCCGCTCCTGAATCTTCTCTCTCACGCTCGCCATGTACTCATCTACGGTATCAAACTCGGAAACATCCTGTGCAAACTCGTCGTCCAGCTCCGGAATCTCCTTCGTCTTTATCTCATGTATCTTCACCTGAAATACAGCATCCTTCCCGGCAAGATCCGGCGCGTGATAACTCTCCGGGAAAGTGACATTCACCTCCACCTCATCGCCCACATTCCTGCCGATCAGCTGCTCCTCAAAGCCCGGGATAAAACTGCCGGAACCGATCTCCAGAGAGTGGTTCTCAGCCTTGCCGCCGTCGAAAGCAACGCCGTCAGAAAACCCTTCGTAATCGATCACCGCCGTGTCGCCGTTCTCAATGGCACGGCCCTCTACGTTGATAATACGGGCATTGTTCTCTCTCTCCCTGTCAATCTCATTCATGACATCCTCATCGGTAACCTGCGCATCAATCTCTGTCACTTCCACACCGATATATCTGCCGAGTGTCACCTCCGGCTTAACGGCAACCTTCGCCGTAAAAATAAACGGCTTGCCCTTCTCAATCTGCGTCACCTCGATGTCCGGTCTGGAAACGATATCCTCACCGCTCTCCTCCGCCGCACTGCGGTACGCCTGCGGGATCAGGATGTTGGCCGCCTCCTCATAGAAAACGCCCGGCCCGTACATCTTCTCGATCATATTCATCGGAACCTTCCCTTTGCGGAAGCCCGGAAGACTGATGTCCTTTTTCTGCTTTTTATAGGCCTCCAGCATGGCTTCGCCAAACTCCTCCGCGGACACTTCAATCGTGAGCTTTACTTTATTCTTCTCCTCCAGATTCTCCACCTGTACACTCATGGTTTTACATTTCCTCCTTGAATTCTATCGATATGCGACTGAGCTCAACCATCTTTCCCGACGCGGAGAAAAGGGCATAGTTTCAGCGCTTACAGTCATTTAGGCATTATAACACAGCGATTTTGCAAATGCAAGGCAAAGAATCTGAAATCAGCGCTGTTTTATACAAAAATTTTCCACTTATATTTTTTGCATCACAGCTCATACTAGGAACAGGACAGCGAGCTTTTTATAACAAAACCGTGAGTTTTAACAAAGCGACCTGTCTTTACGATAGAGAAGATTATTTACGGAGGTGTACAACATGAGTGATTCTTCTAAAAATTCGTCCAGATTATCCGTTCCGGAATCCAAGGGCGCAATGAACCGCTTCAAACAGGAGGTTGCATCTGAGATCGGCGTACCCCTGAAGGAAGGCGACAACGGAGACCTGACGTCCCGTCAGGCCGGTTCCATCGGCGGTGAGATGGTCCGGAAAATGATCAAGAAACAGGAGGAACAGATGTCCTCTCAGGAGTAACCTTCGGAGAGCATTGTTCCGCAAATCGAAAACGGTCCGGCAGAAAAACCGGAAGCCCGTTTGAAAAAGAGAAAAAGAGACAGCCGTCTGAACAAAGCACATTCAGAGAAGGCGGTCTCTTTCTCCGTTTAGAAACTGTCGTCAACAGACAGATCAGATCCTGTTCATGTCACTGCTCACGGCATCATCGTCGAGGCGTAAATCTCTGCTTCCTTTTCCGCACCCAGCAGATACCGAATCACAGCCAGCGCGAAATAAGAAGCCGCGCCGGGACCCTTTCCGGTCACAAGGTTCCCATCTGTCTCGGTCGTGTGTTCCGTCCAGGCAGCGCCGCCCTCCGGCTTGCAGCCCGGATAGCCGGTCGCCGTCCGTCCTTTTATAAGACCGGTCTCAGACAGCATGCCCGGCGCCGCGCAGATCGCGGCCACCAGCTTTCCTTCATTTAAAAAGCGTTCCGCCAGCGCACGGGCGCCCTTCGCATCCCCCAGCGCAGCCGTGCCCGGGCCTCCCGGATACACAATCCCGTCATAAGCATCAAAATCCACTTCATCAAAAACCGTATCGGTATGGAAAATAATGTCATGACTGCCGCGGATCTGTTTTTTGCCGTTCACGGAAACCGTCGTCACATCGATGCCGGCCCTCCTGCAAAAATCAACCGTCGTCAGGCACTCGACCTCTTCCACACCATCTACTACAAGTACTGCTATTTTCTTCATCATACATCCTTTCTTTTCATACTTTCATTTATGCTATTTACAGTTGCCCTGTTTGCTGTTACTATGAATGTAATGACTTTCACGGATGCTGATGCAACTGCGCCAGCAGCGCATGAAAGTATATACAAAAACTGCCGTGAAAGGAGCACACCCATGGAAATCGAGCGCAAATTTTTAATATCAGAACTGCCGGACCATCTGTCCGATTATCCCTGTCATCAGATCGAGCAGGGCTACCTCTGTACCGACCCGGTCGTCCGCATCCGCAGGCAGGACGATTCCTTCATTCTGACATACAAATCCGGCGGCATGATGAGCCGCGAGGAGTACAACCTCCCTCTGTCAGCGGAGGCCTACGAGCATCTCCGGCCAAAAACAGACGGCATATATATTTCCAAAAAACGATACTGCATCCCGTTCGGGAGCTACACCATTGAGCTGGATATCTTCGAGCAGGACGCGGCTCCGCTCATCCTGGCGGAGGTGGAATTCCCCAGTGAGGAGGAGGCAAACGCCTTCGTCCCGCCCGCCTGGTTTCGCGAGGACGTCACCTGGCTGCCGTACTACCACAACAGCTATATCAGCCGGCATGGTTATCAGGCGCCTGACAACAGGACAGAAAATAACCCTGCATGATCACTGTCCCCTGATCGGGTCATCCGCGGACCGCGAAACGCCGGCCCCGACCGGTCAGGGCCGTAGCCGGCCCATCTCATATCTCTGTCGGGTGCGGATACAGTATTTCAACTGATCATAGCGGCTCTTCAGGTCACCTTCCGGAATCGCCAGATCCATAACGACCGCAATATCATCGATCAACCGGTCTGTGACATCATTGTGCATGTCACAGACGATTTTATATTTCTCATCAAAATCGCGGGCATCCAGAATCTTATCCAGCCACGGATTCAGATGGCCTTCCGTGTGATCCTCCGGCGAAGCCTCTGTCTTTGCCTTCGGCAAGCATCCTGTCTCCGGCAAAGATCCCGCCGGACTCTCTGTCTCTGGTGAAAACTCCGGCAACGGCGTTTTCGTCGGTGATGTCCTCAAAGGACTCTCTCCCTCCGATGGATCATCCGACAGGCGCTTCTCTGTGTCGTCATGCTCCCCCGGAGCTTCACCTGACACATGGTCGTCCGCATCCTCAAGATACCGAAAACGATACCTCTGTGTCACATCCGGGTATTTCTCATGGTCTACCTCGCTGATAAACATCTCATACGGGCGAATGTAGGTCTTAAAGTCACCGTACAAAGCCTGATAGACGACATATTTCTCCATGGTTTCCGAGTGGTATGCCACTGATATAACCTGATAGAGCCGGTTCTTAAAGTGAAGATATTTCTCTCCCGGCATTGGGTTGCCCTGCGCCATATATCATTCCTCTTTTCTATTACTGCAAAACTTCCTGCCCTGTGTTCTCCCCGGAAATGTACTGCGGTTCAGCAAATTATTTCTGAATCTAATGCGGACAACAGGGTTCGAACCTGCACGGGCATTTTGCCCACCGGCACCTAAAACCGGCGCGTCTGCCAATTCCGCCATGTCCGCAGATGTCATTCATCTTCCCGCTCACTCCGTCAGTCTCAATTCACTGTGCGGTCATCGCCATCTCTCTCTCCATGAACGGAGAAAGAACCACTCTTCCGGCGCGCCGCGTCTCCTCCATCAGAATAATCCTCTGATTCTCAGACCCGCGAAACGGGAGCATGAGATTTTTCTGTTCCTCCATAAAAGGGCCGTCCACCAGAACATCCACATACCCTAACAGTTCTTCCGTATACGGGGTAAATCTCGAACCGCCCGCGGTCAGGTCTGTCTCCAGTACATAGCCGGTAAAAGCCCAGATTGTCTTCTCGGGATACGTCTTCTTCACAAGCCGCACAAAGTCGATGAGCCCCTCCTGATTCTCCGGTTCAAATGGATCACCGCCAAGCAGCGTAAGCCCGTTTATATAAGAAGGCCTTAAGTCATCCAGAATCTGCTGCTGAATCTCCTCCGTAAACTCCATCCCGTTAAAAAAATCCCAGGTATCCGGCTGAAAACAGCCCCTGCATCGGTTCCGGCATCCTGATACGAACAGACTCACGCGGACTCCCGGACCGTTTTCCGTGCTGAAAGGTTTAATTCCCGAATAATACATAGTCATCGCTCCTGTCGCTGAAACTCAGATTCATGAACAGGAAGACACGGCGATGTACTTCCTGCTGCGCATCTCTTTGAACATATTGCTTATTATATACCGGACTTTTATAACTTTACAAGTAAAAAATAAAAAAAGAGCCTCAGCCTTCACT
>JAJQEU010000048.1:0-2801 GCA_021201535.1 Clostridiales bacterium
AGGAGAAAAAAGCGTTTCTGATTGGCGGAGGGATCGGCGTGCCGCCGATGCTGGAGCTTTCAAAGCAGTTGAGCTGTGAGAAGCAGATCATTCTGGGGTATCGGGACAGGCACTTATTTTTGCTGGATGAATTCCAAAAACAGGGTGAGGTATATGTCGCCACGGAGGACGGAAGCGCCGGTACAAAGGGTAACGTGCTGGACGCGATCCGGGCGAACGGGCTTACCGCGGACATTCTTTATGCCTGCGGACCCGCGCCCATGCTGCGCGCACTGAAAACATATGCAAAGGAACAGGACATGGAGTGCTGGATTTCCATGGAGGAGCGCATGGCCTGCGGGATCGGCGCCTGTCTGGCCTGCGTGTGCAGATCGAAAGAGGTCGACGGCCATACCAACGTGCACAATAAACGAATCTGCAAAGAGGGTCCTGTCTTCGACGCGCGGGAGGTGGAGCTGTGATGAACACGAAAGTTAAAATTGCCGGCGTGGAGTTTCAGAATCCGGTTATGGTTGCCTCCGGTACCTTCGGGTCCGGTGAAGAGTTTTCCGAATTTGCAGATTTAAACCGTCTCGGCGCGGTTGTGACGAAAGGGGTGGCAAACGTTCCGTGGCCGGGCAATCCGACGCCGCGTATTGCAGAGACTTGCGGCGGCATGCTGAACGCCATCGGCTTGCAGAACCCCGGTATCGACGTGTTTGTGAATCGGGACATTCCTTTTTTGAAAAAATTTGATACGAAGATCATTGTCAATGTCTGCGGAAAATCTACCGAAGATTACTGCGAGGTGGTGGAGAGGCTTGCCGACCAGCCTGTTGATATGCTGGAGATTAACATTTCCTGCCCGAACGTGAAAGAGGGAGGAATCGCCTTCGGTCAGGACCCGAAAGCGGTCGAGGCGATCACGAAGGCGTGTAAACGTGTGGCAGGGCAGCCGGTGATCATGAAGCTCAGCCCTAATGTGACCGATATCACTGTTATGGCGAAGGCGGCGGAGGCAGGCGGCGCGGACGCGCTCTCTCTGATCAATACCCTGACCGGCATGAAGATCGATGTAGCCCGGCGGACGTTTGCGATCGCCAATCAGACCGGAGGTCTTTCCGGGCCGGCGATTCATCCGGTCGCGGTGCGCATGGTATATCAGACGGCACAGGCGGTGCGGATACCGATCATCGGCATGGGCGGCATCAGCAATACGGAAGATGCGCTGGAGATGATTCTGGCCGGCGCGACCGCTGTCAGCGTGGGAACAGCGAATTTCTCCAATCCCAGGGCGACGATGGAGATCGTGGACGGAATTGAACGATATCTGGAGACATCGGGCGTGAGTGATATCAACGCGCTCATCGGGGCAGTGCGGTAGACAGTTCCTTACAGGCAGAGAGGAGAGAAACACATGGGAGAACAGGCGGAGGAACAGGCGAAGACGAATCCCCTGGGCACTGAGCGGGTGTCCGGACTGATGATAAAATTTTCCATACCGAGCATCATTGCGATGGTGATCGGCGCGGTCTATAATATTGTCGATCAGCTGTTTATCGGACATGCGGTCGGGACGCTCGGCAATGCGGCGACCAATGTGGTCTTTCCGCTGACGACGTCCTGTGTAGCGCTTGCTCTGCTGTGCGGCATCGGCGGCGCTTCCTGTTTTAATCTCACCATGGGGAGAAATGATCCGAAAAAGGCGGTGCATTATATCGGAAACGCACTGGTGCTGCTGTTCGGGAGCGGCGTGGCGCTCTGTATTTTTACGCAGATTTTCATGACGCCTCTGCTGCACGCGTTCGGCACGCCGGACGACGTATTCCCCTATGCGCTGAACTATCTGCGCATCACGTCGATCGGATTCCCGTTTCTGATCCTGACGACGGGCGGCGGACATCTGATCCGGGCGGACGCCAGCCCAAAGATAGCGATGGCGTGCAGTCTGACCGGCGCGATCCTGAACACGGTTCTGGATGCGGTGTTTGTCCTCGGATTTCAGTGGGGGATGCGCGGCGCGGCCCTGGCGACGATCATCGGCCAGATCGTGTCCGGCATCATGGTTTTGGTCTATATGCGCGGATTTAAGACGGTTCCGCTTCACAGAGCTCATCTGCGGGTGCGCACAGCTTATGTAAAAGAGATTATGTCGATCGGGCTGGCGCCATTTGCAAACCAGATCTGCATGATGGTGGTTCAGATTGTCATGAACAATTCTCTGACGTATTACGGGGCTTTGTCTGTCTATGGAGAAGCGATTCCGCTGGCCTGCTGCGGGATCATCATGAAAGTGTACCAGATTTTCTTTACCGTGATCATCGGGCTGGCACAGGGTGCACAGCCGATCGAGAGCTTTAATTACGGGGCGAAGCTTTATCGGCGCGTGCGGGAAGCGTACTGTACCGCGCTGCTGATCGGAGCGGTGATCTCTGTCGCCTCTTTTATTTTCTTTCGCCTGTTTCCGCGGCAGATTCTGCAGTGGTTCGGGAGCAATACGGAGGAATATTTTGAGTTCGGCGTTATGTTTTTTCAGATATTCATGTTTTTTACCTGGCTCAATTTCCTGCAGCCGATCTCGTCCAATTTCTTCACGGCGATTGGCAAGCCGAAAAAAGGTGTGTTTCTGTCTCTGACCAGACAGCTGATCTTTATACTGCCGTTAATCCTGATCCTGCCGATCCGGTTCGGCATTATGGGGCTTTTGTACTCCGCACCGGTGGCGGATCTTCTGTCAGCGATCGTGACCTTGTTCATGGTTCGGGCAGAGTTCAGGGCGATGCGGGTGCTGGAACTGTCAGAACAGCCGGAAGCAGTCTGAC
>JAJQEU010000048.1:2901-4919 GCA_021201535.1 Clostridiales bacterium
AGAACAGCCGGAAGCAGTCTGACAACGTGGTTAGAGTGGACGAGAAACAGATCAGACGGCATAAATTCGTTGAATGTCGGAGCGGAATCCTGCCGGAACTATGAAAGTTTGATAAACTGAACGGTATGTTTTGACTTTATGCTGTTTTTGAGCGATAATGAAAATAAGTCCGGACAGAATTCGCGCGGATATGCCGCCGCTCATGTTGCGGAGCACCCGGCGGCGCGGACGGGTTCGTCCGGAAAATATATTAAGAAAAGGAGAATCGTATTATGTTAGTGAGTGTGAGAGGAAAAGGAAATAACGTGGGGGTTACAGATGCGATTCAGACATCGGTGGAAAAGGCTGCCCGTAAGATGGACAAATATGTTTCCGAAAATGCGGAGCTGAATGTTGTGATCAGTGTGGAGGGAAACCTGCAGACGGCGGAGTTTACGCTTAAGGATACAGGTGTGTTTACCCGTGTGGAGGAGACCGGGAACGATATGTACAGCGTGATTCACGATGCGGGTGAGATGCTTGAACGGAAGGTTCGCCAGTACAAGGAGAAGCTGACGGCGAAGCGGGCGGGGCGTCCGACGACACGCACTGTTGCGCAGCGCGTGGGCGAGGTTCTCGCAGAGGGCGCGGAGGATGAGGCGCAGGAGCCGGATTCCGAGATTCGCCGCGTCAAGAGATTTGATATCAAGCCGATGTTCCCTGAGGACGCGGTGCTGGAGATGGAGCTTTTGGGACATGACTTTTTCGTGTTCCAGAATGCGGAGGAGCACTGCAGCGTGAACGTGATCTATAAGAGGAAAAACGGCGGATACGGGCTGATCCAGCCGACGCAGGAATGAAACAAAGGAGATTTGAGGAAGTATGAAGCTGGGCATTGTAGGCCTTCCGAACGTGGGAAAAAGTACATTGTTTAATTCATTGACGAGAGCGGGCGCGGAGTCGGCGAACTATCCTTTCTGCACGATTGACCCGAATGTAGGGATTGTGGCGGTGCCGGACGAGCGTATTCGGCTGCTGGGGGATATGTATCACTCGAAGAAGGTGACTCCCGCCGTGATTGAGTTTGTAGATATTGCCGGGCTGGTGAAGGGCGCCAGTAAAGGCGAGGGACTGGGCAACCAGTTCCTCGCGAATATCCGTGAGGTCGACGCTATCGTTCATGTGGTGCGCTGCTTTGAGGATGAGAATGTCGTCCATGTCGACGGCAGCGTGAATCCGGCGAGAGACATTGAAACGATCAGCCTGGAGCTGATTTTCTCGGATATCGAGATCCTGGAGCGCCGGCTCGCAAAGGTTGCCAGGACGGCGCGCATGGATAAAAAGGCGGCGAAGGAAGAGGCGCTTGTGAAGCGGATTGTGAGCCATCTGGAGGATGGGAGACCGGCCAAGACGATGGAGATCGGTGGCGATGAGGATGAACAGGCATGGTTTGCCTCCTACAATCTCCTGACATCCAAGCCGGTGATCTACGCTGCCAATGTCTCAGAGGATGACCTGGCGGATGACGGCGCATCCAGCGCGTACGTGCAGTCCGTCCGTGAGATAGCGGCGGAGGACGGCAGCGAGGTGTTCGCTCTCTGCGCCGGCATCGAGGCGGAGATGGCGGAGCTGGATGATGAGGAGCGCGGGATGTTTCTGGAAGAGCTCGGCATTGAGCAGTCCGGTCTGGACAAGCTGATCCGGGCCAGCTACAGTCTGCTCGGACTGATGAGCTTTCTCACCGCGGGCGAGGATGAGACGCGCGCGTGGACGATCCGTAAGGGAACGAAGGCGCCGCAGGCGGCCGGGAAGATCCATACTGATTTTGAGCGGGGATTTATCCGCGCCGAGGTCGTGAATTATAAAGACCTTCTGGCGTGCGGTTCCCTTGCGGCTGCCAGAGAAAAGGGTCTGGTCGGGCTCGAGGGAAAGGATTATGTCGTGCAGGACGGCGATGTCATTTTGTTCCGGTTCAACGTATAACACCAGGGTCGAAAGTCAGAAATCGAATGCCTGCATTCGTATTTCTGACTTACAGA
>JAJQEU010000096.1 GCA_021201535.1 Clostridiales bacterium
TGTTTTCTCAGCCTCTTGGTTTTGACCCCTGACTTAGAACTTTCCTAATATATTTTATAAAAAACAGTTAATGTCAACTGATTTTTTTGAATTCATACAGTCGGGACAGAGCCCGTAAAAGAGGATCCGGTGTCCCTCGATAACTCCGGGAAAGGTCTTCCCGGCGATCTCGTCTACGTGAGAGATATTTTCCATGTCCAGATCTAGCAGACCGCCGCAGCGATTGCACAGGAAATGATTGTGCGGTGCTGCATTGCCATCGAAGTGATCCGGACCGCTCCCGGTCGAGATCTTCTGAATCTCTCCCAGATCAGACAGGAGCGCAAGGTTGCGATAGACCGTTGCCAGGCTGATATGGGGAAACTCATTCCGGATATTCATATAAACTGTCTCGGCTGTCGGGTGATCGTACCGTGTTGAAAGAAATGTCTGGATACAATCGCGCTGTTTGCTGTGTTTAATCATGGTTAGCTCTTTCTAAAAATGATAATGATTATTATTTTTGAAGTTATTATAACACAAAATATATGATTGTCAATATAAATATTTGTTTTTTTAAAAAAATATTCAATATATTATCCGGTAAATCATAGTCTAAAAAATTGACATCGGCATATATATGTAAACAAATCAACATAAGGAGTGTGCCATGTCGTTATACCGGCGTTTTGTTACATATCTGTTTCGATATGAAAATGGGAAGAAAGAGAATGGATGCGGTTTTGCCAGGTTGGAGATTCGGCAGGAACTCGGCCGGTTGGAACTGCAGATCAAAGGCTGCTCAGACGGGCTTTATACGGTGTATCTGTTTCATGCCGCGAAGCGTGGTCCGGTGGGTGTGCGGATCGGAGAGATTCGAATTCTGGACACAATCGGCAGGGAAGTATTTTCTTTTGACGCAGATGCGGTTGGAAAGAGTCCGTATACGCTGGATTGTATGAGTGGGATTTATATGGCGGCGGAAGGAAACGAATTTGTTGCCAGCCAGTGGGATGATGAGTCGGTAAACTGGGATGTGTTTCACGTTTATGGCGCGAGTCAGGATCAGTGGGAAGCAGATGACAGTTTACAGGAAATGATGGACGAATTTCAGGAAGAGGAAAGTGATCTGTCGGAAGAATACGGGCGCTTACAGAAAGAAAGCGGCGACTCAGAGGAAGAGGATGAGCCACAGAAAGAAGGTGGTGACTCAGAGGAACAAAATGGTGTTTCTCATGTATCTTCGGCGGAGAAGAAAAATACCGTTTTATTGTCATCTCTGACAGGAAAGATGAATGGCGTTCCGACTGCGTCAGCGGATATTTTGCCTTATATGTCTGCCTGGGAAAAACAGTGGCAGCGCTTCTGCGCGTCGCATCCGATACTCTGTCCTTTTGATGAGGCGAAGGACATTTATGCGGTGAAGATGGATCTCAGGGATATTCGGATGCTGCCGAGACAGTATCATTCTCTGGCGAACAACAGCTTTCTTCTGCATGGATATTTCAATTACCGATATCTTCTGTTCGGCCATATGGACAGGGAAGAGCGGCGTTGGTTTATTGCTGTTCCGGGCGTCTTCCAGAACCAGGAGCAGCTATTGGCGGGTGTTTTCGGTTTTACCGAATTCCGGACGAAGCATATGACGAAGCAGAAGACCGGGGAATTTGGTTTCTGGTATCGCTGCCTGGAACTGTAAAGAAAACTGTTTTTATCTATTGAATTCCTAATAATTTGTAGGTATAATAGGAACACTGAGGCGTCGTATGATTTTCGGACGCGTTGTGCAAAGTATGAGAAGAGACAGGATATACCGTAGATGCAGCAGGAACGATACATGAAAGAAGCGCTCCGTCAGGCGAAGAAGGCCTATGCCATCGGAGAAGTTCCCATCGGCTGTGTGATTGTATATGGGGACAAAGTTATTGCCCGCGGATATAATCGACGCAATACTGATAAGAACACTTTATCGCACGCTGAGATCTCTGCCATTCGGAAGGCGAGCAAAAAAATCGGTGACTGGAGGCTGGAGGGCTGCACCATGTATGTGACGCTGGAGCCATGTCAGATGTGTGCCGGCGCACTGGTTCAGGCGCGTATTGACCGTGTGGTCATTGGCTGCATGAATCCGAAAGCGGGGTGTGCGGGTTCTGTACTGAACCTTTTACAGATGGCAGAGTTTAATCATCAGACAGAGATAGAGCGTGGTGTCTGTGAGGAGGAGTGTTCGGAGATTCTGCGTCGTTTTTTCGCAGAACTTCGTGACAGAAACGGGCAGGAGAAAGCGCAAAGAGCGCAGTTACATACAGAGCAGTAACAGCTGATTCGTGGACAGACATCTGCGGCAGAAGGCTGAATAAACAAGAAACAACAGAGGTGAAACGCAATGCTTGAACTAAAGGACGTCTGTTTTCAGGTGGCAGATGAGGGAACAGATGCAGACAGGGAGATTTTAAAAAACATTAATCTGATGATCGACGATCGGTTTGTCGCGGTTACCGGTCCGAACGGCGGCGGGAAATCGACGCTGGCTAAAGTGATTGCCGGTATCATCCGGCCGACTTCCGGACGGATTTTTCTTGATGGAGAGGATATCACGGACATGAATATCACAGAGCGTGCCAGGGCGGGGATCAGCTTTGCATTTCAGCAGCCGGTGCGATTTAAGGGACTTACGGTGAAGGACCTGATACGGCTGGCGGCAGGCAAGGAGATCAATGTCTCGCAGGCCTGTTCCTATCTGTCTGAGGTGGGGCTGTGCGCAAAGGATTATATTAACCGTGAGGTGAACGCGAGCCTGTCCGGTGGAGAGCTGAAGCGCATCGAGATTGCCATGATTATCGCGAGGGGCACGAAGCTGTCTATTTTTGACGAGCCGGAAGCCGGAATCGATCTGTGGAGCTTCAACAATCTCATCCAGGTTTTTGAATCCATGCACGAGAAGATTAACGGTTCTATTCTGATCATATCTCACCAGGAACGGATCCTGAATATAGCGGATCGGATTATCGTGATTGCGGAGGGTGAGATTACGAACGCGGGCACCAGAACAGAGGTTTTACCGGACCTGCTCAGCGCGTCGCAGGCGTGCAGTACATTGATGGAAAAAGTGGTATAGAGATTGAACGGTATATGAACGGAACTGTTAAACAGAAGCCGAACGGCAATCGAATGAAGCAGTCTACAGAAGGGAAGACATCAGAGAATGGATGCAATAGAAAAACACATGCTGGAACAGATCGCGGATCTGCACGGGATCCCGGAAGGCGCGTACAATATTCGTTATAATGGAAAAAAGGATGGCAGAAAGACGACCGCCAATATCGACATTGTGACAAAGACAGAGGAGGGGAGATCCGGCATTGATATTATCATCAGGCCCGGCACAAAAAACGAAAGTGTGCATATCCCGGTTGTCCTGAGTCAGAGCGGTTTAAAGGATATTGTCTATAATGATTTTTATATCGGCGATGATGCGGATGTGACCATTATCGCCGGGTGCGGGATTCACAATTGCGGTACGGACACATCCGAACACGATGGGATTCACACCTTTCATATCGGAAAGAATGCAAGAATCCGTTATGTGGAAAAACATTACGGCGAGGGCGACGGCACGGGTGAACGTATTCTGAATCCGGAGACGATCATCTATATCGGGGAGGGCGGACGCATGGAGATGGATACCGTGCAGATCAAGGGTGTCACCTCCACAAAGCGCGTGACCAGGGCGGAGCTCTCCGCGGGAGCATCGCTTGAGATCAGCGAGAAGATCATGACGCACGGCAGTCAATATGCTGAGACTGATTTTACGGTGGATATGAACGGCGAGGGCTGTAGTGCCAATGTCATCTCCCGATCGGTCGCAAAGGGCACCTCGCGGCAGCTGTTTGTCTCCCGGATCAATGGGAATTGTCCGTGTACCGGCCATACAGAGTGCGATGCCATTATCATGGATCATGCCTGCGTGACGGCGGAGCCGCAGCTGACAGCAAACGATATCGACGCCAGTCTGATTCATGAGGCCGCCATCGGTAAAATCGCGGGAGAACAGCTCATCAAACTGATGACGCTCGGTCTGACCGAGGCGGAGGCGGAAGAGCAGATTGTAAACGGGTTTTTAAAATAAGGAACGATTCAGAACAGCTTTGAAATATAGACACGTATATAAGAAACCGGCTGACGCGGGGGAGGGTTATTTCCGCATCAGCCGGCTTTGTGTTACGGAGATTCTTCTGCAACACATGAATAAATGTTGGTATGCAGAGTCGGAGAACTTCTGCAAAATAAAACAGATATTTCTTATTTAAAGAACCCGTAGGACGGATCTGCATTGATGAGCGGAACGGCATGAATGTAGGCGTTCCGGGCAATCTTTCCTTCATCTGTGCGGGAATCAAAATCATCATGCAGGCTCACAAGATGTGCGCGCTTCTCATCAATGATCGTCTCCATCAGGGCAACCAGATCTTTCAGTCCGCTGCTGAAACGAAGGAAAGAGTAAACATATACAATGTCACCCGGCTGCAGATTATCGAGAATCTCATACAAAGATAATCTGGAGGAGAGAGACTCTACAAGAATCACCTCGGCAAAAGGCTTTAACTCATCGACTTTGGTGGAGACATCCTCGCCAATGTCGGTTATGTAACCATTAAAGTATCCGTACGTCATAATATATTTCTCCTTTACATATTATTTGATGCTTTCATTCTAGCACAGAACCCGAATTCCATTAATTCCGTATTTATTCACGGTCATTCCGATTTCGCATAACTCTATCCAAATTGTTCGATGGGGATGTTTATCTGTTGTCTTTTCGCTGTAAACATCAGAATTTGACGCAGAAAATCAGAAAAACATTGACTGGAAAAGGATAATCTTCTACTATAAGAATGTATTTTTCGGAATGGAGAAGATGGGAGATATCATTATAAAGCGGAGAGTGGACCGATTCAGATTGCTCCGGTATGATATGCCCTCCCAAAAGTCATAAATATGAATGCCGGTAATTGTTTATGATTTTATGTTTCCTGTAAGATTTTATATTGTTTATAACCCGGTTCCGAAAGGAGTGCAGATGTCTCATCTGTATCGGCGGTGTCTAAGCGCAACTACAGATCATTCTTAGGAACACGCGCCGGCCGGGTTATGTTCCTTAATTAAAATATCCTGCGAGAGCCGTCATAATGATCAGGCTGCAGAGCGTGGACATGGAGTTTGTGAAGGATGCCAGTTCCCCGTCGCCGCCGCATCGTTCGATGAAGGCAGGAGCCACGGAACCCATCGGGCAGAGCAGGAGAAGCACCACGATCCGGCGGATTTCCAGGGAAAACGGCAGGATACAGAACGTGACGGCCGCCAGCGCCGCGCCGACCGCGAAGCGGAAAGCCAGTATAACAAACGTACCCTTCCAGTCTTCTTTTTTTCTCGGCAACGTAAATAAAAGCCCCAGCATGAACATGGATAAAAAAGCATTTGCGGAGGAGAGCGGATTGACAAAATCTGCTACCCGCTGTGGAATGGAGATCCCTATAATGCAGAGAACGAGTACCGCCATATAGGTGATCATGGCGGCGGAACTGAAGAAGCGTTTCAGCAGATCCGAAGGATGGATGGATACGTTTTCGCCGTCGGTGTGCAGCAGAATGGATGTGAACGCATAGTTGCCGCCAATCATCATGGCGGAGTTCCCGATATCAAACATGATGCTGGTAATCGTACCGATGCTGCCGAAAAAGGCGGAGATAACCGGCATGCCGTAGCATCCCACATTATATCCGGACACGCTGATGAGATTGTACACCCGCGTTTCTTTTCGGGTATTCCGTGTCAGTGCATACATCAGAAAATAGGATCCCAACGCACTGCCGAAGCCCAGCACGACCAGCAGGAGCAGGGTGATATCCCGTTCCAGATCTGCGAAAGCAGAAATCACCACCGCCGGGAGCGTCACATTCAGGATGATCTTCATTACGATCATCGAAAGCTCTTTTTTGAACATGCCGGCTCTTTTCAGCATATACGTCAGAAAGATGATAAACAGAAAAGAACAGGGTTTTATCAGAAAGTCCATATATCCCTCTAAACCGAGCATCCTGCTTTGAATCCCGACCATGGACGTTACTCCTGCAGTTAACTCATCTCAGGCACCCTCACGGCACCCGGGAGATCCTGCTTAGGGCTGCTCCATTCCTGACCTGACCCGGTTCACAGGTTCCCGTCGCGCAAGACCCGGGAATCTACGCCACTTACAGGAGGCAGCTCCACAATCAAAGACCCGGGGCAGGATATCACCCCAACTATAGCGGATTGATGGTACAGGGCGCCGCTGCGGCCCCGGCTGCTCGGTAAACGGAGAGTGTGGGATTCGAACCCACGTGCCCGAAATCGGACAACCGCATTTCGAGTGCGGCGCGTTATGGCCTCTTCGCTAACTCTCCACAGGCAACCATTATAAAGGTTTTTCGAGTGGGAGTCAATTCTTTTTTTAAATCGCTTGTAAATCCCCTTTGAATTTGATACACTTTGTTTGATTGGATAATATCAGGGCTGCGGGATAAGTGAGATAGAAAATCTTTGATTTTCGTTATCGAACTTATGCAAAGCCGTGCGTAGCACGGAGCAATCCGTATTATCATTCTTTAAACAGGAGAGAGGAGAGACCTTATGAAAAGAATAGGAATACTGACAAGCGGCGGCGACTGTCAGGCTCTGAACGCGGCGATGCGCGGTGTGGTGAAGGGTCTTGCCAGCAGCGGTGACGAGCTGGAGATATATGGATTTTATGACGGATACAAGGGTCTGATCTATGGGAACTACCGGTTTCTGACTTCGCAGGATTTTTCCGGGATCCTCACGAAGGGAGGGACGATCCTGGGTACATCGAGGCAGCCGTTTAAAGCGATGCGTGTGCCGGACGAGAACGGTCTGGATAAGGTCGAGGCGATGAAACACACCTACCACAAGCTGAATCTGGACTGTCTGGTGATCCTGGGCGGCAACGGCACGCAGAAGACGGCGAACCTGCTCCGGGAGGAGGGTCTGAACGTCCTGCATCTGCCGAAGACGATCGATAATGATATCTGGGGCACGGATATCACCTTCGGTTTTCAGAGTGCGCTGCTCATTGCAACGAATACGATCGATTGTATCCATACCACGGCGGCTTCTCATAACCGTGTATTCCTGGTAGAGATCATGGGGCACAAGGTCGGCTGGCTGCCGCTCCATGCCGGGATCGCGGGCGGGGCGGATATCATCCTGATTCCGGAGATCCCCTATGATATAGAGAAAGTGGTCGAGGCGGTGGACCGGAGGACCCGGCAGGGAAAGGGATTTACCATCCTGGCGGTGGCGGAGGGAGCGATCTCGAAGGAGAACGCCCGTCTGTCGAAGAAAGAGTTTAAGGAAATGGTGAGAACCGTGCAGTATCCGTCCGTCTCCTATGAGGTGGCGGATCTGATCGAGCAGAAGACCGGCCGTGAGACGCGGGTGACGGTTCCGGGTCACATGCAGCGCGGCGGCAGCCCCTGTCCTTATGACCGGGTACTCTGCACGCAGCTCGGCGCGGCGGCGGCGCAGGCGATCGAGGATAAGGACTACGGCTATATGATCGCCATGGTGAACGGCCGGACGACGCGGGTGCCCTTAAGCGAGGCGGCCGGCAGGCTGAAGACGGTGGATCCGGACTGTCAGCTGATTCATGAGGCCAAGAAGGTCGGGATCTGCTTCGGAGACTAAAATATGTCATACACGGCTTTATACAGGAAGTACCGGCCGGACACGTTTGAGGACGTGAAGGGTCAGGACCACATTGTGACAACTTTAAAAAACCAGATACGGGCGGATCGGATCGGCCATGCCTATCTGTTCTGCGGCACCCGCGGCACGGGGAAAACGACGGTGGCGAAGATTTTCGCCCGGGCGGTGAATTGTGAACATCCGGTGGACGGGAACCCCTGCGGATCATGCGCGGTATGCCGGGGTATTGCCGCGGGTTCTTCCATGAATGTGGTTGAGATCGACGCTGCGTCGAACAATGGCGTGGACAACATCCGACAGATCCGAGAGGAGGTTTCCTATTCCCCCACCGAGGGACGTTACCGGGTGTATATCATCGACGAGGTACACATGCTTTCCATCGGCGCGTTTAACGCGCTGCTGAAGACGCTGGAAGAGCCGCCGCCCTATGTAATCTTTATTCTGGCGACGACGGAGGCGCACAAGATACCGGTCACGATTCTCTCCCGCTGCCAGAGATATGATTTCCGGCGGATATCCATTGAGACAATCGCGGTGCGGCTGCATGACCTGTTGCGGCAGGAGCAGGTGGAGGCGGAGGACGCGGCGATTCGCTATATCGCGAAGGCGGCCGACGGCTCCATGCGCGACGCCTTAAGTCTGCTGGATCAGTGCATCGCTTTTTATCTCGGAGAGGCGCTGACCTATGACCATGTGCTTGAAGTACTGGGAGCCGCTGATACCGAGGTGTTCAGCCGTCTTTTGCGGGCGGTGCTGGCACGGGACGCGGCGGGCTGCATCCGCCTTCTGGAGGAGATGATCGCTTTGGGCAGGGAACTGGGGCAGTTCGTGACGGATTTCACCTGGTATCTCCGGAACCTTCTTCTGGTAAAGAGTTCGGATGATATGGAGGATGTGCTCGATATGTCCACAGAGAATCTCGCGCTTCTGAAGGAGGAAGCGGATATGACGGAGTCGGATGTGATCATGCGTTATATCCGTGTTTTCTCGGATCTGTCGGGACAGCTTCGTTATGCTTCCCAGAAGAGAGTTCTGACGGAGATCGCGCTGATTCGATTGTGCCGTCCGTCCATGGAGACTTCGCAGGATGCTTTGACTGACCGGGTTGCCTCTCTGGAAAAGCAGATGGAGAGCGGTTTTGCAGCAGCGGCGGAGCTGTCGGTGCGGCAGCCGGAAGGCGCGGCGGCGCGCACTGCCCCGGACGGAACGCAGACGCCGGCAAGAGCGGCGCCGGTGATGCCGAAAGCGATACCGGAGGACATCCGGCAGGCGGTGAAAAACTGGCGCTCCATCATTCAGGAGCTGCCGGGGCTGATCCGCTCTTATCTGAAAGGCGCGCATCTGAGTCTGGGTGGCGATAACAAATTAATGCTGGTGTTTGACGACGATATGGCATATACTTATGTCACGGAGGGCACGCGCGTACAGGAGATCACGGATTGCATCTCCCGGCGGATCGGGAAGGAGGTCGAGCTGCAGTTTGAGAAAAATGTCAGCGCGGCGCCTTTTGATGAGAATTATATTGATCTGGAGAAGATCATCCACATGGAGATTGATATTGAAGAATAAGGAGACTGATATATGGCGAAAGGAAAAGGCGGCTACCCGGGAGGTATGTCGGGCAATATGGGCAATCTGATGAAACAGGCACAGAAGATGCAGCGTCAGATGGAAGAGGCGACGAAAGAGCTTGAGGATAAGGAGATCACGGCGGCAGCGGGCGGCGGCGCTGTGGAGGTGACCGTGTCCGGTAAGAAGGAGATTGTTAAGGTGAAGCTGTCGGAGGAGGTTGTGGATCCGGACGATATCGAGATGCTGGAGGATCTGATCATGGCGGCGGCGAACGAGGCGCTGCGTCAGATGGAGGAGCTTTCCCAGGAATCCATGTCTAAAATCACCGGCGGACTGGGCGGAATGGGAGGAGGATTCCCCTTCTGATGGATTACTACAGCAAACAGATCACGAAGCTGATTGATGAACTGTCTTCCCTTCCCGGTATCGGCAGCAAATCGGCGCAGCGTCTGGCTTTTCATATTCTGAATATGCCGGCGGATCGGGTGGAACGCCTGGCGGATACGATCGTGGATGCGCGGCACAATGTCCGTTACTGTCGGACCTGCTGCACGCTGACCGACGCGGAGGAGTGCCCGATTTGTCGGAATGCGGCAAGAAACCATCACATGATCATGGTGGTGGAGAATACACGCGATCTGGCAGCCTATGAAAAGACAGGGAAATACGAGGGCGTTTACCATGTGCTGCACGGCGCGATCTCGCCGATGCTCGGCATTGGACCGGAGGATATCCGTCTGAAAGAGCTGATCCGGCGCCTGGAGGGCGAGGTTGACGAGGTGATCATCGCGACGAACTCCAGCCTGGAGGGTGAGACGACCGCCATGTACATCAGCAAGCTGATCAAACCGACCGGAATCAAAGTGTCCCGTATCGCCAGCGGCGTGCCGGTGGGCGGCGATCTGGAGTATATAGACGAGATGACATTGCTGCGCGCCCTGGAAGGGCGGGTGGAGTTATGAAGCGGCTGTGAAATGCAGCCGAATCAGAGGAAGTGTTGTTATGCCGGCATTACAGCCTCAGCCGGAAAATGTAACCGTTAATTATTTTGAATGCGATATTGTGAATGTTCAGTATTCCTTTGATGCCATTATCAAAGTGAATATTTATGAGGATCTGTATATTGATTTTTCCGATATAGCCGGACTCCTGAACAACTAGAGAGGATTAGAAAATGACGAAAACAGAACTGGAAAAACTGGCCGTGGAGGTGCGGAAGGGCATCATCACCGGCACTTACAGTGCGAAGTCCGGACATCCGGGCGGCTCTTTGTCCGCGGCGGAGCTTTTTACGTATCTTTATTTCGGGGAGATGCATGTAGATCCGGCGAATCCGGAGGATGAGAATCGGGACCGTTTCGTGCTCTCGAAGGGGCACGTGGCGCCCGGGCTGTATGCCGCGCTGGCACTGAAAGGTTTTTTTCCGATGGAGGAGATGACGAATCTGCGTCAGATCGGGTCGTTCCTTCAGGGACATCCCGATATGAAGCACACGCCCGGCGTGGATATGTCCAGCGGTTCCCTGGGGCAGGGCTTTTCCACTGCTGTGGGGATGGCGCTTGCCGCGAAGATGGACGGGAAGGATTACCGGGTTTACTGTCTGGCCGGAGACGGAGAGATTCAGGAAGGCCAGATCTGGGAGGCGGCGATGTTTGCCGGACACAGAAAGCTTGACAATCTGGTTCTGATCATAGATAACAATGGCCTGCAGATTGACGGCGATATCGCGGAGGTCTGCTCTCCTTATCCGATCGAAGAGAAGCTTGCAGCCTTTCATTTTCATGCGATCACCATCGACGGCAATGATTTTGATGAGATTGCCGCGGCTTTCCGCAAAGCGCGGGAGACGAAGGGACAGCCGACAGCCATCATCGCGAAGACGGTGAAAGGCAAGGGCGTTTCCTACATGGAAAATCAGGCGGGATGGCACGGAAAGGCACCGAATGACGAGGAGTATGCCGTCGCCATGGAAGAACTGAGGAAGGCAGGTGAAGCATTATGTCAGAGATAAAGAAGATCGCCACGCGGGAGAGCTACGGGAATATGCTGGTTGAACTCGGAAAAGAACATGAGGATCTGATTGTTCTGGATGCCGATCTCGCGGGCGCAACAAAAACGAACATTTTTCAGAAGGTGTTCCCGGAGCGTCACATTGACTGCGGGATCGCGGAGGCAAACATGATGGGCATCGCGGCGGGTCTGGCCACGTGCGGCAAGGTGCCTTTCGCCAGCTCGTTTGCCATGTTCGCGGCGGGCCGCGCGTTTGAGCAGGTGCGCAACAGCATCGGTTATCCGCATCTGAATGTAAAGATCGGCGCGACGCACGCGGGCATTTCCGTCGGCGAGGACGGCGCGACGCACCAGTGCAATGAGGACATCGCCCTGATGCGCACGATTCCGGGTATGATTGTGATCAATCCGTGCGACGATGTGGAGGCGCGCGCGGCGGTGTGCGCGGCGTATGAGTATGTGGGCCCGGTTTACCTGCGGTTCGGCCGGTTGGCCATTCCCGTGATCAACGATGAGAGTTCCTATCATTTTGAGATCGGTAAGGGCATCACGCTGAGAGAGGGAAAAGACGTTACACTCATAGCGACCGGGCTTTGCGTAAATGAATCGCTGGAGGCAGCGAAGCTTCTGGAGGCGGACGGAATCCATGCGGAGGTGATTAATATTCACACGATCAAACCGCTGGATGAAAAGCTTGTGGTTGCGTCGGCGAAAAAGACCGGGAAAGTCGTCACCGTGGAGGAGCATTCGGTGATCGGGGGCCTGGGCAGCGCGGTCTGCGACGCGCTGAGCGCGAAAGCGCCGACCCGCGTGCTGAAGATCGGTGTGAATGATGAGTTCACGATGTCCGGACCGGCGGTGCAGCTGATACAAAAATACGGGCTGGACGGGGAGAGTATTTACGGGAAAGTCAAAGCCTTCGTGCAGCAGGCACAGGATTGATGCGGTGATGAGTTTTTTTGTCAGATCCTGCGAGATCATTCATGCTGCTGCACAGGATGCGGAAATGAGATTATTGTCAGATTCTGCGGGATCATGAGAAATATAAGATGTCGGGTTTAGAAAACAGACAGGACAGGTGCCTGCGGCATGTATGCCGCAGGTTTTTTTCTTTAAGGTTCTTTCATCTGCGCGCGAAATTTGCGAATTCTTCTGATTAAAATCGGCAAAATATGCGGACATTCTGTGTTAGGATGATGCATAAAATAGTAGGTGGCTGCGTGACATTGTCAGGATGCTCTGAAGAGCATTCCATCCGCACAGGCGGAAATCTTTTTGCGCAGCCGCAAACAGGAAAGCGAGGGACAGGCCGTGACAAATCAGGAGAACAGCAGTATGACATTGCCGAAGAACATCCGGCAGATCGGGACATTCGGGGATAAATATCGGATTTACATAGAGGATTTTGTGTATACGTATGTGCATCGTTTTTTGCATCAGAGGAAGCGTGCCGATGTCGTTCTGGCGGCGGTTTTGCTTGGAAAAAGCAGCGTGTGCGGGGAGCAGGAATATATATTTATCAGCGGGGCGCAGAAGGTCGACTTTGACATCCCGGAGCAGGAGAACAGAGAACATGGATCAGAAGAGCAGGAGAGCAGAGAACGTGGGTCAGAAGAACAGGAGCGGGACAGACCAAATCAGCAGAACCAGAATTACGGGTCGGCGGATGCCGTTTTTGCAAGACAGGAGGAATTTTGGGACAGGGTATATCAGCGGATTAAAAATTCGTTTGATCATCTGGATATCCTGGGGTGGTATTTCAATCTGGATGGGAGCAATCTGGAGGTCAATACGCAGCTTCAGCAGTTTTTTGAATCTACGTATAAAAAAGGTTCTCGTTTTTTGTATTATGAGGATTCATTGGAGCAGATCGACGCGTTTTTTGTGCAGGAACAGCACAGACTGCAGAGACTGACCGGTTATGCGGTCTATTATGAAAAAAATCCGCAGATGCAGCAGTTTATGATGGAGGAGAAGGAGCGGATGACGCCGAGACCGCTCCGGGAGAGTTATCTGGCGGAACAGCACGGGGACGAGGTCGTGCAGAACTACCGCGCCATTATGAATAAGCTGAATGAGAAACCGAAAAAAAACAGGCTGCAGCCGGTCGTTTTTGCGGCGGGAGCCGCGGTGCTGGTAATCGTGGCGGCGACGGCGGTGACGCAGATCGGGAACTATCAGAATCTGAAGGTTCTGCAGCAGACGATGCAGGCACTTTCCGGGTCGGCGAATCAGGAGGAAGCGTTGAGCGCGGAGGAGGAAGATGCAGGGACGAATGATGACAGAACAGAGGAAGCCGGTTCGGACGATATAACGGAGACGTCCGCGGCGGATGGAAGCGGTACCGGATCGGATGGTGGAAGCGATGGCGGATCGAATGAAGAAAGCAGCATTTCATCTGAGGATGGAACCCCCGATGTATCGGAAGAAGGCAGCAGCGGCGTTTCGGCTGGCGACAACACGGCTTCATCGGAAGGAGACGCCCTGTCTGAAGAGGAAAGTACCGGGGAAGACAGTGTGAGCGGAGCAGGAACATCTGTACAGGCCGCATCGAATGACGACAGCACTGCCGCGCAAAGCAGTACATCCGGCTATTACACGGTGCAGTCCGGAGACAGTCTGCTGTCGATCAGTCAGTCGGTATACAATACAACCGAAAAGGTAGAGGAAATATGCGCGCTGAACGGTATAGAAGATATGAATATGATCTATGCAGGACAAACACTGCTGTTGCCGTAGCACAGTATATTGTCAATCATATCGGATTATATACGAAAATTATACGTGCAGCGAAAAGGTTTGAAATTCACCATGCTTTATGATATACCTATTAGTGAGGCTGAATGGTGACACAGTTTCGCTATGCCGTTCAGATCACTCAGATGCGAAGACGGCTGCGGGAGGTATTCATGGACAGCAGAAGTAAAAACAATCTGCATGTGGTAGAGACAGACTGGGATGAGATTGAGAAAAAAATTCGTGCACACCGCGTCAGGCGTATGCGCCGGATCGCGATCATTGTCGGAGTTTGTGTGGCGGCTTTTATCGGATATTATGTTTATATGCAGCACAAGACATATGATGAATATACTGTGACAGAGGAGATTTCGCGCTCGGATTCATCTGCCGCGAAGTATCTCGCCTACGACAGCGGCTATCTGAAGTACAGCAATGACGGCGCTTCGTATGTCAGTATGGATAATACGCTCCTCTGGAATCAGAGTTATGAGATGGCGGATCCCATGGTCAGCATCTGTGATTCGTATGTGGCAGTTGCGGATCGGGACGGAGAAACCATTTATGTGATGAATGAGGATGGACTGCAATGTGAGATTACGGTGAATATGCCGATCTCCAGGGTCGAGGTGGCGTCTCAGGGAACCGTGGCCGTGCTGATGGAGGAGAGCGGTACCGGATATCTTTCCCTTTTTGATACGAACGGAGATCAGATTGCGGAAGGCGCGATTCATGTGGAGAACAGCGGCATACCTATGGATATTGCCCTGTCGACGAACGGAAAGAACCTGGCGGTTTCAATTGTAGATGTCAGCAGCGGATCCGCGGGGACGACGATTCAGTTTTATAATTTCGGTACAACGGGTCAGAACCAGATTGATAATCTGGTCGGCTCTTTTACTTATGCGGACACGGTCATGCCGGATCTGGTTTATGTAGACGATAGTACCCTGCTGGCTTTTGCGGATCAGGGGGTTTATACATTTTCCGGAGCTTCGTCACCACAGGAGAGCGCTGCGCTGGCTGTGGATGATGAGATCATGAGCATTTTTTACGATGACAGTTATTTTGGTCTGGTTTATAGTGATGCATCGAGAGATTCCGGGCGTGTGATCAAAGTATATGACACGAGTTGTAAGGAGCAGGTGACGATTGAGACAGAGTTTTCTTATGACAGCATCGGATTTTTGGATAATCATGAGATCTGTTTGCTGAATTCCGGCCAGTGCAGCATCTTTACGCTGGGAGGCCTGGAAAAGTTTACTTATGCGTTTGAGGAGGAGATCATCGCGGTTTTTCATGACCGCGGTTTCCGGAAATATGTGATTTTGAAGGAAGACATCACGGAGTGTGTGCGGCTGAATCTGATCAAAGGCAGTACAGAGACAGAGACGGAAGCAGAAGCTGATATGGATACAGAGACGGAAACAGAAACAAATACGAATACGGAGACAGGAGCAGAAACAGGGACAGATACCGGAGGAGAAACAGATACAGATACCGGAGAAGAGACTGATACAGAAGCAGAGGATGAGATATGAACTGGTTGTTGATAGTGATACTGGTGATCTTTTTGATATTTGTGATCCGCGGATGGCGCCGGGGGCTGCTGAAAATGTTGTTCTCTGTGATTTCCATTGTGATTCTGATCGCGCTGGTTGCCTGGGCTACTCCGCATATCAGCACGCTGATCCGGGAGAACACCGGTATCTACACGATGATTGAAGACAGATGCACAGAAGCGATACAGTCGAGAGTGGAGAGCGGTCTGGAGAGCGGTCTGGAGAGCGGTGTCAGTCAGTCGTCCGACAGTATCGGCGTGTCGCTTCCGGAGACGATCACTGCCTATATTATTGGCGGCGGGGAGAATGCGCTCTCGGAGTCGGGGGTGTATGAGACGGCGGGCTCCAACGCGGCAGACTGGATTCTGTCCGGAGCTGCTTTTCTGATCGCGGTGATTCTGGCAATCGTGATCGTAAAGCTCATCGGGCATGCGTTGGGGATTGTGAATCATATCCCGATCATCGGCGGGATTAATCGGGTGCTGGGGTTGTTTGCAGGTGGATTTGAGGCCTTTGTCGTTGTTTCGCTTCTGTTTTTATTTACGGCGTTGATTGCGGGAACAGAATCGGGCAATATGATCACGGCATGCATTGATGAGAGCGAGTTTCTGTCGTATTGGTATGATCATAATGTGCTGCTGCAGCTGGGGCTGCTGTCGTAAAAAACAGCTTGCATGGAGCTGAATATTATGTTAGAATGTGCGTTAGTTGTTGCTAATGCACGTTTGTTTTGTTTACTTGCCAGCGTGATATTATGTTCTGGTAAACGACGTATGTTGTTTCCTGAATATTTCTGGGCAGGTACATTGTTTTCCGGAAACAATAGAGGAAAGATCATATGAAAAAAAATTTTTTTATAGTGGGATTGATATGCTGTGTTATGGCAAATCCTGTTTTGGGCGGGTGCGGCTCCGGAGCGGAGGATCCGGGATCGAGTCAGACGGAACAGGAGGAGTCTTCGGTGTCGGTAGAGGCAGCGGCGGAGGATGCCGCGGTATCTGCGGATTCAGCTGAGGATGAATCCTACAGTCAGGATTTTTTTGCCATGGATACCTATATGACGCTGACTGCGTATGGTGAGAATGCGCAGGATGCGGTGGAAGCGGGCGTGGCGGAGATTGAGCGGCTGGATGCGCTTTTGTCCACCGGTGATTCTGACAGTGAGATATATGCTTTGAACGCGGCGGGCGGCGGCGAGCTTTCCGATGAGACGGCTTATCTGATTGAACGTTCTCTGGAGGTTTATGAGAGTACCGGCGGACTGTATGATATTTCCATCTATCCGGTTATGGATCTGTGGGGATTCACCGCTTCAGATGAGAGTGCGTTTGCCGTGCCGGAGGCATCTGTCCTGGAGGAGACGCTTGCTCTTGTGGATGCGGGAAAGCTCGCTCTGACGGAGAATGAGGACGGAACCGTGATTTTATCCATGGAGGAAGGTATGCAGATCGATCTGGGCGGCATCGTCAAGGGATATGCGGACGACCGGATCGCAGAGATATTTGCCGAATACGGCATTGAGAGCGCGATCATTAATCTGGGCGGCTCTGT
The DNA here is from genome assembly GCA_021201535.1 of Clostridiales bacterium. GTDB lineage: Bacteria > Bacillota > Clostridia > Lachnospirales > Lachnospiraceae > Eubacterium_I. The sequence goes on from JAJQEU010000096.1 coordinate 17,175, forward strand.
CCGTGTGGTCGGAACCAAGACGGACGGCAGCCTCTGGAAGGTGGGCATTCAGGATCCGGAGGATTCTTCCGGGTATCTGGGAGGGCTTGCTTTGTCCGATATGGCGGTGGTGACTTCCGGAGGATATGAACGATATTTTGATGACGAGGAAACCGGCATCCGCTATCATCATATCATCGATCCGCGCACCGGGTATTCCGCATACAATGGGCTGATCTCGGTGAGCATTATCAGCGAGGACGGCACGCTCGCGGACGCGCTTTCGACATCTCTGTTTATCATGGGCACGGAGGAGGCTATTGCCTATTGCGAGGAGCATTGTGTGGCGGATGGTTTCGATGTGCTGATGGAGACAGAGGATGGAGAGATCTATATCACGGATCGTCTGGAGGAGAGCTTTATTGATCTCAACGGTGATACAGAGCTGCATATTATAACGACATACTGATGCCGGGATGAGGATGATGTGAAGTTTGTTTTACGCGATGCCGGGCTGTATGTGATAATGACGCTTCGAAAGGAATCTCAGCGCTGTATATAAAAGGATATATATTTTATGAAGAAAACACGTACTTCTGTAAAGAAAAAGCATCTTTCCGCAAAAACCATTGCGGTTCTGGCGATGATGATCGCTCTGGCCATGATCTTCAGCTATGTGGAAACCCTGATTCCGATCAACTTCGGAATTCCGGGCGTTAAGCTGGGACTGGCAAATCTCGCCATTGTGGCGGCGCTCTATCTGCTGGACGGGAAACAGGCGCTCCTGATTTCCGTGATTCGAATTATCCTGAGCGGATTTCTCTTCGGCAACATGGCTTCGATCATGTACAGTCTGGCAGGCGGTCTGCTCAGTCTGGCGGTCATGATTTTGCTCACAAAGACTAAAAAACTTTCCGTCGTGACAGTCAGTATTGTGGGAGGCATCTGCCATAATATCGGACAGATCATCGTGGCGATCCTGGTGGTGGAAAATCTGAAACTTGTCTATTATATACCAGTGCTTTTAATTTCCGGGTTTGTGACCGGTCTGCTCATCGGCATTGTATCTCAACTGGTGCTTCCGCGGGTGAAGCGTGCTTTCCAGTCAGTCTGAAGCGACTTCTGACAGGCCATTTACAAAAAATTAAAAAAAGGTTCATGATTTTGTAAAAAACGGTTGACGCGGGTGTGTATGCGGTGCTATGATAACTTAAGTTAGCAAAATATAACAGATATTAGATACAGAAAGCTGAGGTTAGAGATGCCAGACACAGAGAAGGACAGAACAACTAAGACAGGAGAAAATGCGGAATCGAAAACGGCAACACCGAAAAGCTTTAAAGTTTTCGCACCTGTTCTCGCAGCCGTACTGGTTGTTGTATGCGTCGGATCCTCTTTGTCCTCCTGGTCGCCGGCGGTTTATGAGGTGCAGGCCATGCCGACCGTGGATGAGACGGATGCGGCGGATTCAGCAAACACCGGGTCTGGGACGGAGGAGGTTTTGGAGGGAGAGTTTTTCGATCTGGACGACGGCGTATATTATGGCAGCGGTACCGGCTACGCGGGCAGAATCTCAGTGGCAGTGACAATTGCCTCCAAACAGATTACGGAGATTGAGGTTACGGAGGTGGAAGCGGACGATGAAGCTTTCTTTAACCGTGCGAAGGGCGTGATTGAGGAGATTATCAGCACACAGAGCCTGGATGTGGATGTGGTGTCCGGGGCGACCTACAGTTCGCGCGGCATCATCAGTGCAGTGAAAAACGCGTTGACCGGCGAGGAGGACGATGGTGAGACTGCAGAAACGGAGACCGGTCAGGGAGAGACTTCGGTAGATACCGTGGAGGACGCTTCGGCTTACAATGACGGTACTTACTATGGATCGGCGACCGGATTTCGCGGAACGATTACGGTGAAGGTGGTGATTGAGAATGGACAGATTGCTTCCGTTGAGATTACAGACAGCTCGGACGACACCGCATACCTCAATAAAGCGTCTACGCTGATTTCATCGATTCTGTCAAGCCAGAGTACGAATGTGGATACTGTGTCCGGAGCGACCTACAGCTCTGTGGGCATCATCAATGCGGTGCGTAATGCATTGTCACAGGCGGCTGTATCAGAATCCGCGGATGATACGACAGAGCTGACGGTGAGCAGCGTGTCGTCCGGCAGCAGCAGTACGACATTTACAACACCCGCTGTTACGGAGGGCGAGAGCGGTATGTTTCCTTACCCGGACGGTACTTATTACGGAACTGCTGAGGGCTGGGGCGGAGATATCTCCGTGGCTGTGGTGATACAGAATCAGACGATTACATCTGTGACGATCACGAGCGCGGAGGATGAGACTGAGGAGTATCTCAATCAGGCAAAAGCGCTGTTGCAGAGCATTGTGACAGCTCAGAGTGTGGATCTGGATGTGGTGTCCGGGGCTACTTACAGCTCCAGGGGTATTCTTGACGCGGCAAAAGCCGCGCTTGCGGCGGCGGAAGCGGCGGCATCTGGGAGCGGCACATCGTCGGACAGTAATTCAGACAGCAGTTCCGGAACGGAATCTTCCGACAATACAAATGACGGTTCTTCCGGGGACGTTGAGTCCGGATCATCGGACGATACAGATACAGAGGACAGTCAGGAAACATCCGAGCTGTATGCGAACGGTTCTTATACGATCAGTGTTGTCTGCAGTCCGGATGAGGATGAGGATTTTGACAGCTATAATCTGACGGCAACCGTGACGATTTCCGGCGACCGGATCGTGAGCATAACCGATATTTCGGGCGACGGCGATTCAGGCAATGATAAATATATTGACTGGGCGGCAAACGGCAGGTCTTCTTATACAGGTGTGGTTGATCAGGTTATCGCGCTGGAAAAAGGCAATGTGACGGAAAGCTCCGTTGCGGATGTGGATGTGGTTTCCAGGGCGACCTGCTCCTCCGACGCACTGAAGGCTTTATGCCAGAAGGCACTGCAGCAGGCAGCGGCGGCGATGTCTGAGAATGTGTCGGCGGCGTCCGTGGTTTCTAATGCAGCTGAAAGCAGCGGTGATACGGACGATGGGAGTGCAGACAGCGAAGATGAAACAACAGGTGATGCCGTACATGTAGCTGCGTCAGGTTCAGGAGACACATCGAACGCGGATGAGGATACAGCAGAAAAAGTAACGCTGGAAGCTGTACCGGGAGATCGGCTGGATGATTATGATACAGAGGGCAGTGAGAATGAAGAAATTCCTGATTAGAACATGCAATGTGATTGTGATTGTCGCCGCTCTGATGGGCTACAATCATGTGGCAAAAGCACATGAGGCACAGGATGCGGAAGCGAAAGCGGAGGCTGATGCGGCCAATGCCGAGGTGGAGGCCGCGCTGGCAGAGATCGCCGGTGAAGAGACGGCGCAGAGCGCATATACGGACGGCGTTTATCAGGGGACGGCGGCCGGATTCGGTGGAGATATCACTGTGGAGGTCACCGTTGAGGACGGTCAGATCACGAATCTGACGATTGTGTCTGCAGAGAATGAGGATGGTGCCTATCTGACGATGGCGGAGGATATTATTGATTCCATCCTGGAGGCGCAGAGTGCGGATGTAGATACCATTTCCGGTGCGACGTTCAGTTCTACGGGCATCAAAAATGCGGCGGCGGAAGCTCTGGCAGCCGCGCAGTAAAAGAGGAAACTGCACAGTTATGACAGCGGGAATCGATCCGTCAGGGCAGTGTCGCGAAATATCTGTGTATAGAGATAAGATATTATGAAAAAACCAGAAAAAAAGACCATGAAGAAAATACATGTATGGATCCGCGCGATCATACAGCTTCTGTATTTTCTGTTCATACCTTCGGCATACACGGCGGCTTTCGGCGGCGTGAAGTACATATTTACTCAGCTTGGCTCCGGGGCAAGCCTGGAGCTGACCTCCTTTGTGTCAGCGTTGATTGTGCTGTGCGCATATACAGTGGTGTTCGGCAGATTTTTCTGCGGATTTGCCTGTGCGTTCGGCAGTCTGGGCGACGCGCTTCACGCGTTTTACGGATGGATCTGCAAAAAGATAAAAAAGAAACCCGTAAAAATCCCCGCGGGATGGATGAAACGTCTGTCTGTTGTCAAATACATTGTGCTGGCGGCCATTGCTGTAGCCTGTTTTGCCGGATATTATACGAAGACACAGGGCATGAGCCCCTGGGATGTCTTTTCCATGCTTCACGCGAGGAATTTTCAGCTGGGAGGATATGCGGTCGGACTGGTACTGCTGATTCTGATTGCTGTCGGCATGTGCCTGCAGGAGCGGTTTTTCTGTCGGGTGCTGTGCCCCATGGGAGCGATTTTTTCCATACTTCCGGTGCTGCCGCTATTTTCCCTTCGCAGAGACCGGGATAATTGTATACGTGGCTGTAAAGCCTGTACCATGAAATGTCCGGCGGATATTGAGCTGGCGTCCGATACGGCGCCGGAGGCGGCCGGCGACTGTTTCCAGTGCCAGAAGTGCATCGATACCTGTCCGAAGGGAAATATCCACACGGGTATTCGTAAATGGAAGGGAAATGAGATTGTTCTGACGCTGGTTCGCGCAGGTGTTCTGCTTGTGTTATTTTTGTGGCTTGGGATATAAGGCCGAAGGGCTTTCTGATTATGAAAGCGTTGTTTCAGCCAGATAATCCCGGAAACTCTGCAGGGCGAAGGAGTTTTTTCTGTTGCCCGCATACAGCAGATAGATGTTAAAAGGGACAGCCGGAGAGATCGGTACTGCCCGTATCTGACCGAAATCACTGATCGGTACATGTTTGCGATTGGTGACAGCGATGCCCATGCCTGCGGTTACCATCTTGGCCATGCCGGAGGAATAGCGGATGGTACATCCAACCTTTGGCTCAAAGCCGGCTTCGGCGCACAGTTGCTGGAAGATACGATTCAGATCAGAGTACGTTTCCTGCTTGACGATAAATTTCTCTTTTTTCAGCTGCTCCATGGAAACGGAATCCTTCTCCGCAAGCGGATGATCGGCGGGAAGAACGGCGACCAGCTCGTCTGCGGCGAGAAAGATGGCATGTTTTATGTCACGGCGATTCCCGTATTCCGTATGAAAGGCTGCGTCGCACTGGTTTGTCTGCAGCAGTTCTCGTGGATTCGTATGTTCCATGATGGTAAGCTGTATGTCCGGGTATGCCTGTTTAAAGCCTCCCAGAGCCACCGATATATTGTATTCGGTCAGAAGGGGCTGGAAGGCAACCTTCAGATGCAGCGCATGATCCTCCTGCAGCTCCGTCAGCGCGCGGGTACAATCGCTGTAACTGTCTGTGATCTGAACAGCATAGCGATAGAACAGAGAACCGTATTCTGACAGTGAGACTTTGCGTGTTGTCCGGTTAAACAGAGAGACGCCAAGCTCTGCCTCGAGTTTGGAAATGTGTTTGGACAGGGCGGACAGAGAGATGAAAAGGTGATCTGCCGCTTCCTGATAGTTACAGACATCTGCCAGTACGCGAAATTCATTCAGATATTTTATGTCCATTGTTGTTCTCCATATTTTCCTTGTTGGAAATAATCATACTCTAAATGGAATTGAAATGTCAATATGATTTATGGTAGAAATTAAATGGAGATAACTTCGATTAGACAGATAAAACATCTGCTGTTTGTATGCACTTGGAGTATCTTCCGGTATGGTGTCATAGTAATCGTCATTCTCGGTTCGCGATTGCCCGGAGCAGCGGAAATTTCTCCTGCAATGCTTCAGGGTACGGCATATCCGGGCTTTTTGTGTCATCGAAGGAACGAAAGCACGAACCTTTTTATTTCCTGCCAGAGATAGAAAGAGAAGAGCGATGATTGTTGCACCGTTTCGGGCGGGGCGTGTCCCGCCCTTATCCAGGGTTAATGGTTAGAATCGCACAACTAAAATAAGCTGCCTTTGATTTTTATTAGGATACAGCAATCCCATTAAACTCACACTGATTGCTGTTACTCCAGAAAAATCACGGGTGGAGAAATCTATGGTTGAAAGATTCTGACTTATTAATAAAAATTTATATAAAGGAGGAACTATGAAGAAGAGAAAACTATCGGCAAAAGTATTGTCGGGCAGTCTGGCTGCAGCGATGGCGGTCTCCATGCTGCCGGCGGTTCCGGCGCTGGCCGTGACAGGCAGTCAGGTCGCGGCAGACGGAACGTACACCTCATCGTCCTATGATGTGATCAGTAATGACGAAGACTGGGAAGAGGACTATGCGGTTACCGTGTCATTGACTGTGGAGGACGGCGTATTTTCGGACATTACCGTGACGCCGAATGAGACCTATGACCCGGATGTAAACGGAACCTATTTTGAGAAAGCGTACAGTAAGTCAAAAGGTATCAAGACGCTGCTGGAAGGGCAGGCAGCGACGGAGGATACGATTAACAGCTGGGATACCGTTTCCAACGCGACGGTTACATCCGCGGCTGTAAAGGCGGCGGCGCTGGAGGCGATTCAGTCGGCACCGGAGGCATCGGAAGAGGGAGAATACGTTTATGTTACCATGAACATCCCGTATGATGATTTCTTTGACGCCGTGGACGCGGACGCAGAGCAGGCCGAAGAGTACACGGATGCACTTGACGGTGTGGACGTCGTATCTTATGCAACATCAAAGTACGGTCTGAGTACAGATGATGACGGAAACGCGGTGGGAAAACGTGTGACGTCCGGAACTGCGAAGGGAACCTATAATGACGGAGAGTCCGTGAAGGGTGTTTACTATGCGGTGCAGATGGATGAGGACACCTATGAGGCTTTAAAGGATTCTTCTCTGACCGAAGGCGATGATTATTACTTTACTGATTTGGAAGAGGATCCGGAGTCTTATCTGATATTGTCTTATACAGATGGTGCATATACTTTTGATGCAGACAGTCTGGCTGATGCGGGAACTGAGGAAGCTGAAATCAGTGAGTTAACTTACACCAGCACCTATGGAGATTATATGTTTGAACTCCTGAATGTCAGCAATAACGGAACAGATGCGGACGGAAACAGTATCGGACTGAGTATCGATGGCGAGACCGTGACGATCGCGGTCGAGATTCTGGAGTTTTCTGACGGCAGCACTCTTGCGATGTACAACGTGGATAACATCTGGATGGGGACGCGCTATAATCATCAGA
>JAJQEU010000119.1 GCA_021201535.1 Clostridiales bacterium
CTCCCTGACACAGGTTTTTGTCAAGACTTTTATAATATCCGTCATTTTTTCGTCGAGTCTTCGAAACCTGCATAACTTAAAAATTCTCTGCAAGTCCATGAGACAGTCCTGTTTTCTCAAATCATTTTTTAAGTATAACAGATATCCTGATGTATTTCTGTTGCCATGGCAACACAGTGAGAAAAATTTCATCCATTCCGGTTTTTGAAGCTACCTGCCCCCTGTGCAAGATGAAAACACATATATCTTTTATGTTGATTGCATATGTAGTAAAAGGAAAACACAATTAATGCCCGCCGAAAAACAAAAGGTCAGTAAGAAACTGTTATTTCCACTTCCCGGCATACACCTCATCACTCGCTCTGCCGAACGTAAACGTATCCACGCCGGAGTCCGGATTTGAGATGCTGTTACTTATGAAGTAAGAGTTGCCATCCCGGCGCATTGCCAGAGTGTCTGTGCCGTTTGCATCCCAGTCGCCGACCAGCACCTCATCACCTGCACGGCCGAAGGTAGTCATCCACACGTCGCCGTCCGGATCTGTCACTTTCGACAGGCTGAAATAGTAGTAGTTGCCATCCCGGCGGACAGCCAGGGAATCATACCCTCTGCCCTCCCAGTCACCGACATGTACTTCATCCGCCACACGTCCATAGGTCGCGCTCCAGGTATCGCCGTCGGGGTTGGTGATGTCATTGCAAAAGAAATAGTAGTTGCCGTTTCTTCGCATCGCCAGGGAATCACATCCGTCACCGTCCCAGTCGCCGACTAACACTTCATCGCCCGAACGGCCATAGGTCACCGTCAGGTACACATGCATCGTGGTGATATCGTCGATGAAGTAGCACACATTCCCGCGGCGCAGGCAGATGGTGTCCACACCGTCGCCATCCCAGTCACCCACGAGCACCTGATCAGTGGACAGACCTGCGCTGATGGAAAAATCTGCATTGCCGCCCTTTAATGTGTAGTTAAAAAACATCGTGGTGCCCCGGCGAACCATCAGGGTATCGCCGGTTATACTGGTGTCATCACCGTTATTACCACCATCATCCGCGTCTCCGCCGGCCGTATCACCGCTTCCGTCTCCGCTGTCCGTATCACCACTTCCGCCGTCACCACCGGTTGTATCATCATCTTCGCTCTCCCTGAGCGTCAGGATATCAGTTCCGAAAAGCTGCTGCGTGGCGGTATCATACGTATAAGTGTAGGCAACGCTGCCTGGCCGGAATGTATAAGACTCTGCCGCGGTATACGCCAGAGCATCCTGATCCGTCACTAAAAACAGGCCGCCGTCCTGCCCCGGCGTCCCTGAATCAGAGTTGGTGACGTCGACGAAATAATTTGCTGTTCCGACAGAAACGATATTCCACATATGCTCCTCATATGTATCTGTATCGCTTCCGAGCACACCCGTTACAGTATAGCATACAACCGAATCTTCAAAATCGCTCATCTCGCACAGATACTTGAACGCCCTGGAATAGCCCTCACAGACCACATTTGTGCTGTTGTCCCCGTCAAATACATAGATCAGCTGCCACGGGTCGCCGTACAATTCGTCCGGATTATCGGCAGCCTCATCATTATAAGAAACCAGAGAGCAGATCTCTTCTTTGTATGATTCCAGCTTTTCCATGTCCGTCTCCGCCGCATGCGTGCGGACAATTTCCTTTGCTGTAGCTGCGGCGGACTTTGCACGGTTTACTTCTGTCGCATCCACCGTCGTCGTACTGTTCCCGTCACGGTAATCCGCAGACACATAAAACGTCACTGTCATGGATGTGATATAACAGTAGTCCAGAGCAACTGACATATCACTTGTAACAGATACGGTGGATGTCTCATCAAACCAGTATAACTCGTAAGGACAGTCCTCCTCCAGGCAGCTGGCAATCTGCTGAAGATCAAAGAGTGTCGCCAGTTTCCGGCTTACCCCATCGCTGATATCATCAATAGAAGCCTGCAGCTCCTCCATGGAGTTAAATGAAGACAGCCCGAGCTCCGAATAGCTCCAGCTGAATAATCCTGAACTGCCCACGATGTCGTCCGACAGACTGATGATGGTGGACGTCCTCTCTCCGGCTGCGATCTCTTCAACGGCTGTCTTCAGTTCGCTGTAGATCAAATAATTCACATCATCCAGTACCGTGGCAGCATAGTCCGCACTGTAGAGCTGCAGGCTGCTGTCTTCGCCGTACAGGATCCTTTCCACATATCCCTCAAACAGAGTACCATTGTCCGCGAGGGATGATGTGTCTGCCTCCGCCGTGAAAGAAGCACAGACTGTCTGTTCCGCTGATTCACCCGTGCTGTCCGCCGGCGCCTCCGCGGCCAGGACTCCGCCGCTGCCGGAGCAGCCCACGGCCATGGCTCCGGCCATGCACAGAGCAAGCGCTTTCCTGCCAGCTTTTCCAAGGACATGTTTTCTGTCCATCTGTCCGTTCCATTCTTTTTCTGACATAATCTTCCTCCTGTGAAAGTGTATTGTTTCTGAATCACAATGTAATTATTATAAACTATATCCAATGCTTCGTCCACTACTATTTTATAATGTTGTAGTGAACTCCCATGCGCTGCTGTCGCAGCGCGCCAATATCTGGAAAAGTGTATTTAACATGTCAGACAGACAAACCCTTCGCATGGTATGTCTGCCTGACCATTTCATCCTTCCTATGATACCCACGGATTCCCACAGCCGGATTTTTCCCTTTGATCCAGTATATACCGCCGCACACGGTTCCCCAGAATCAGTCCCGCGCCGATCACAAACGGCAGAATAAATGTCGCAATACGGTACAGCAGTGTGACCGCCGCCGCTTTGTGCACATCCATCATGACGCTGAACAGGCCGGTCATAATCAGTTCCGTTGAACCAATGCCCGCCGGCGTAGGGATCACACCCGCCGTCATCACAGACAGCGATGTGATGGAAAGAGATGACAAAAAAGAAATCTCCCCCGTTTTATACAGAATCAGGAACGGAATACTGTACCAGACACACAGCTTCAGCATGTTTTTTAATATGCTGGTCACAATCTTTCCCCAATTCCTTAACAGCGTTCCTGAGGAATGCTCCAATATGACAATGCTGTCCTCCAGTCTTCTGATCAGCCCGTCATGCTTATGGCTGCGGTTGAGCTTCCGCGCCAGAGACAGGATCAGTCTGTGGAATCCCGGATAGATCAGCAGCAGAACGAAAAGAAGACAGATCGCAGCCGTCAGAATATACGCGAGGATCAGATAGACGGCATAGTTTTTATAATGGCTCGCCATGACACGCCAGTTGAGCAGAAAAGAGACCCCGCTGAAGATCGCGATACTGACCTTGTGTATGATATACTGGATGGTATACATGCCGGTCGCCTCGGCGTAACCCACGCCATGCTTTCCCAGATACACGATCGCTGCCACGCCGGAACCGCTTCCCAGCGTAGAAAGACGATAAAAGGAGCAGTAAAAAGCGTTGTATACTGCATTCCGATAATGAAACCCCGGCCTGTACAGCTTCGCCAGCGAGTATGTGATCCACGCTTCAATCAGATGATAGACCACCGTAGCCCCCGCGATCAGCGCAAGAATCTGCGGCGTCGTACTGGCTATCTGCTGCAGGATGCTTCTCCAGGAACCGCGGAACGTGTAAATAATGATGCATATCAGGACGGCGACAAATATGATTTTCGCCCATAATCTTTTATTTTTCATTTTCGGAAAAAAATCCTCTCACCTGTTCCAGCAGAATCTCCACCAGACGATTGCGCGCCTCCGCGCTTGCCCAGGCAATATGAGGCGTAACAATCAGCTTCGTGCTGTCCTGAAAGCGACGCAGCGGGTTGTTCTCTGTCATCGGCTCTGTGCGCAGCACATCCAGGCCCGCAGCGGCGATCTCGCCCCGCTCCAGAGCGTCCGCCAGATCCTCCTCCACCACGATGGGACCGCGTCCGACATTGATAAAGACAGCTGTCTGTTTCATCTTGCGAAAAGCTTCCGCATTCATCAGATTCAGTGTATTCTCATTCAGCGGCGCGTGAACAGACACAATATCCGATGTCTTTAATAATGTATCAAGATCCACCTGTTCGTATCCCTCCTGCCGCGGACGCCCTGAAGTCGAATAATAGATCACCCGACACCCGAAAACTCCCGCAATATCGGCCACTCTGCGCCCGATATTTCCCAGTCCTATAATGCCCCAGGTCAGATTCTGCAATTCATGGAACACATTGGAAAAATGCGTAAACGAGCGTCCGGCAGTATATTTTCCGGACTTCACATAATCATCGTAATAACTGAGCTTCTCCAACAGGGCAAACATCAGCGCAAAGGTATGCTGCGCCACGTTCTCCGTGGAATATCCCGCCACATTCCGCCAGGCAATCCCCCGGTGTTCCAGAAAATCCATATCCAGATTGTTCGTGCCGGTGGCGCTCACACAGACCAGCTTCAGACGCGGAGCCTCTCCCACCGTCCGGGCATTGACCTCTGTCTTATTGACGATAATGACGTCCGCCTCCCGAATACGCTCCGGCATCTCGGACTCCTCTGTATAGCCGTATACCGTCACATCGCCCAGTTCGGAAAAGCCGGACAGATCGACATCTGAGCCGATAGTATCCGCGTCAACAAAAACAATATTCATGCTTCATTTACCCCTTTTTTCTCTGTATTTACCTCAATGACCGTTTTATTTTACACTAAATTTTCATAAAAGGGAAGAGCAATTCTTGTTCATAGCAATTTCAATGCAAAAAAAGCAGCAATAAAAAATAAAAACTTTTCACAATGCTGAAAAAACAGAGAAACAATTGACTGCGCTTTTTTTATATGATATATTATAT
>JAJQEU010000071.1 GCA_021201535.1 Clostridiales bacterium
TCTCCGTCCGCGCAAAGCTGCAAATCCGTTCCTTTATTTCCTCCGCCGGACAGCGAATCACATCTCCGGTCGACGGTTCGTACCGAACCCGTTCCAGAATACCGGTATCCGGCAGCAGATAGATATTGTCATCTCCCACCGGGCAGATCCTGCTGCCGCCGACGACCACCCGCTCTCCCCCGCGCAGTTCACTCAGAAACAGTTCTGTCTCATTCTCTGAAATCCGGACCGTCATCTCATTCGCCAACTGCAGAAGCAAAACGAACAGTTCAAAAAAATCCTGACATTCTCAGTATTCCACTCCGTCTCGTCTGAAAGACAGCGCCAGAAATCCGCATTTTCATCCCCCAGGAGAACGGTATGCTCCAGCTCCGGAAAGGTCTGCCGGACAGCATCCGAAAGCCCTGTATCCTGCTTTGAATTCCGGCGAATGATCTCGTCAAATAAATCAAACCGCCTGCTGCCCGCGCCCATTCTTACATTCACAAATTCCCGCACCCATATATTTTCCGGATCTTGAGAACAGGACTCCCGCTCAAAGCACTCCAGCTGCCCCGATTTCCAGAGACTCCGAAGCAGCCCGTCCTGCTGATATCGTATATACTTCATCCGGAGAACCCGGACGGACAGCGCGGATATCATCGCACCGCTGTCCAGTGTCAATGTAATCACCCGACTCATCTCCCCCCACCCCTGTCTCTGCGACACACACGAATCTCTTATAATAGGAAACGACATTAAGTCGTTTCCTTTGCGCCAGACGCAAGGCTGCGTAAGCAGCCATTCCTCATGCGTCTGTGTGCATCATTTATAGTGAATGACAAATTATTTTTCTCGTTCACTATATTTCTCAGGAAACGCCACAAAATGACAGATATATCCCGCCGTCACTTCCTCGCCAACCGATACTGCGGAGAATCCTTACTCACCGGAAAATAATGTCTCCTCCCCGGCCCGATACAGCTGCTCATCCAGTTTCGCCCTGTCATACTCCTGCTTCTCAATCGCGGCAAGGATGATCTCCTCTCTCTTTCCGAACGATTCCGGGACAGGATAGGCAAAACCGTTGATGTGCAGCAGATAGCTCGTCTCCCACCGGTCCAGCCGCAATCCGAAAGCCAGTTTAAAAATCGTGTCTTTTTTATTGATTTTCTGCGTTTTCCCCTTAATGTAGCTGTTCCAGTACTGCCTCTCAATTCCCGCTTCATGATATATTTCAGACGCGCCTTTCTGTCTGGCGTCCCGCGTCTTTTCCAGAAACAGCTTCAGAGAATCGTCGGAAACCCGTGCCAGCAGTTCCTCCAGTTTCCTTTCATTCCCCGTCGTTCCAAAATGTTCTCCGTCCTCTGTGACCTGAATCTGCCTGTCCGGATGCATCTCCATCCAGAAATACGCAAGCAGCGTGTATTCCTGTTTATCCACACCGTTTTTTTCATATGATGTAAAATCGAAACGATCTGATCATCCGTCACGGTCCAGAGAATGATTGCCAATGCCTTCCTGTCTAATGTGATATCACTGTCCCTCATTACCAGCCCCTGCCTTTCCCCGGCAAAATCCTGTATCAATTTTATCAGATCATATAAAAATTGTGTCATTACGGACAAATATTTTTATGACAGTCCATAACCCGGATAAACCGGAACAAAAATATTGCCATTTCACGCAAAAATCCGTTCATAAACGATGCATTATTAATCCAACAACTCCAACAGATCATCCCGGGTCATTCCGGCCAGCTGCCCGGTCTCTCCACTGATCACCTGGTCAGCGAGATCCCGTTTCGCCTCCTGCAACTCCAGGATTTTCTCCTCGATCGACCCGCGCGCGATCAGCTTAAATACAGTCACCTTTTTCGTCTGGCCGATGCGGTGCGCCCGGTCAGTCGCCTGATTCTGCGCGGCCACGTTCCACCACGGATCATAGTGGATGACGACGTCCGCCCCGGTCAGATTCAGACCGACGCCGCCGGCCTTTAAGGAAATCAGGAAGACCGGCACACTCCCGCTGTTAAATGCCTTCACCAGCTCCAGCCGTTTCTGTTTCGCAGTGCTGCCCGTGATTGTAAAATACGGAATCTTTTCCCTGTCCAGACGCGCAGAAAGAATCTCCAGCATAGATGTAAACTGAGAAAACAGCAGCATCCGGTGTCCTCCGTCAATGGCGCTTTGTATCAGATCCATGCAGGCGTCCGCCTTGGCCGATTCTCCTTTATAGCGGTCAAAACACAGCGACGGATCGCAGCAGATCTGCCGCAGCCGCATCAGCTCCGTCAGAACCTGCAGTTTATTTTTATTAAATTCACTCGCATCCTGCATGCCGATCAGTTCGCGCATATGAAGCACCTGCCCGTCATAGAGCTGCTGCTGCTTCTCCGCGAAACGCACATAACGCACTTCCTCCAGCTTGTCCGGCAGATCCTTCAGGACGTCCTCCTTCAGACGCCGCAGGATAAACGGACCGGTCATCTTCCGGAGCCGGTTCATCGCCGTTTCATCCTGGTATTTTGCGATGGGCGTCTCCAGCTCCCGTTTAAAGACCTCATAGGTATACAGAAAGCCCGGCATCAGAAAATCGAAAATGCTCCACAGTTCACTCAGACGGTTTTCGATCGGCGTGCCGGTCAGAGCGAAATGATAGCGGCTCCGGATCACTTTCACCGCTTTCGCTGCCGCGGTCGTATGGTTCTTGATATACTGCGCCTCATCGATCACCTCGTATTCGAACTCGATGTCTTCATAGAGATGAATGTCCCGTTTCAGCAGGTCGTAGGATGTCACAAGGACGTCATAATCCCTGTAAGAAGCGATCTTCTCCTGCCGGCTCTCCTGCGTACCGGCGACTGCCAGGATCCGCAGATCCGGCGCAAAGCGGGCAAACTCCTCCCCCCAGTTAAAGACCAGAGAAGCCGGAGCCACCACGAGAGAAACCGCGTCCACACCTCTCTCCTTCGCGGCGAGCAGGAGCGCGATGATCTGCAATGTCTTGCCGAGACCCATATCATCGGCCAGGATGCCCCCAAGCTGCCAGGTCTCCAACGTCCGCAGCCATTTATAACCATCCTTCTGATACTTTCGCATGATTTTCGACAGGCTGGCCGGCACGTCAAAATCCGCGTCGTTCACGGTCTTGAATTCCTTGACCATCTCGCGGAAATGCGTGTCCCGGTCGCTGTAAACGCCGTCGTTCTCCTCCAGCATCTTATTCAGATAAAGCGTCCGATAGAGAGGCAGATGCATTTTCCCGTTCACAAAATCCTTCGGTTTCAGATGCATGGAATCCATCAGTTCAGAGAGCAGTTCCACAGACTGTTCATCCATATCTATATAAGAACCGTCCTTCAGGCGGTAATAATTCTTTTTCTCCCGATAACTGCTCAGTATATCGAGCAGTTCCTCCGGCGGCACGTCGTCCGTCATGATATCCAGATCCAGCAGTCCGCCTGACACGGAGACGCCGACAGACACCTTCACCGGGCGAATCTTGCGTTTTGCACGGAATCGGGGTGTACACTGTACCTCACCCAGCGTCAGCAGCTCATTCACACCGTCTGTCATCATCCGGTAGATCAGCTCTTCATCTCCATCACAGCTCAGCGCCTCACGCTCCGGGTCGATCACCGGAAGCCAGGACATGGCGCGGCACAAAATTTCCTGCTCCGCCGTAAAATTGCGAAACATCTCCCGCGGGCCGCCCTCCTCATGCAGATAATCGAGCAGAGTATATTCCTTCTGCTCATAGCGGGCAAACGGGCTGCACTGCACATCGCCGCCATATGCGTCCAGATAAAAAACAAAATTCACCGGCGGCGCCACAAAAGAGTGGATCCGATCCGGATCCGTCTCAACCACATCCACAACATCCTGCAGATCCGGCAACAGCTGATAGTAAAACTCCGCCAGATTATTGCGCCCGACACGGAAGGAAAATATGCCATCCTCATCTGCCATGGAAGCAAAGTGTTCAATTTTCTCCTGAAAATCATGGGAAGAACGGCAGAAAATACTGCCTTTCACATAATATGTATACTCCATTCCGAAATACAGCTCCGGCAGAACCCCTTCCACCTCGATCCCGTGGAAATCATCTCCAAAGGAATTCCCGCGGGCCGACCGTTTCTTCTGATTCCCGTAGCCTTGCACATAGTCAAGACTTGCCTCAGAAATCTGCAGCGTGATATGCGGATTCCCCTCGCCGCATTGAAGGATTTGTTTCTTCTTCCCCATATCACGGTCTTCATATTCGATCGTCGCGGCGCCGAGTTCTCTGTAAAGCTCATCCAGCCGCCATCCAAACAGATTCAGCGAGCCGCCCACTTTCGCTGACTTGTGATAATAGTTACGGGAACGGGTCGCATGCTCCAGACGCTGACAGAACTCCTCCTCTTCCTGAACGATCCGTTCAATAAAACGCAGCCATTTTTTGCCTTCATCCGTAAAATTACTCCGTTTATGATTGATCTTTGTGCTGGAACCATACTGGGCAGTGGCGGCATTGCGCACGTTTTCGCACAATTCATCCAGTTCTTTCACCACAAAAAGCCTGTCCTTCCCTATTTTAAAGGAAAGTGTCAGGTCGCCGTCTTTTTTGATCAGCCGCGGTTTCAGCATCAGGCTCTCCTGCAGCTCCTGACTGTCCGCCGCCAGCAGGTTTGCCCTCTTTCTCTCATACAAAGCGAGGAGCCTGCCCGCGTTCCAGTCCGTCGCATCCCCGATGTGATGCGTTTCCAGATAGTCCCGCACAGCAAACAGAACACCCGCGGTGTACTTGCAGTCCGAATCGGAATCATAATACCAGCTGTAGGATTTTCTGCAAGCGGGACAGGTACACCGGGCCCTGCGGACAGAATCCCTTTCAAAAACCAGAGTCGTCTGTATCTCTGTCCCTTCATCTGTCCCATACCAGATTGCCTGACCGACGAGCGAATCGTCATCCCTGTAAAGGTAAGTATTATATCTCTCATAGCCGGTATTTATCTCCAGCTGATCAATCACACCCTGCTTATACAGCTTTTCACCATCGCGCAGTCTGTCGCGCGAAAAATCCATGGACTGAAAAATCGCCTCGCCGTCAAAATAACTGTACTGTTCCAGCACATCCGGGCTGGCATGTCCGACGACAGACTCCGCATCCTCCTGCCAGGCTTCCCCCAGCAGCGTATATTCTCCGACCATGCGGTCATGCTTCTCCTGCGTTTCCTTTTTCAGCCGCTCAGCTTCCAGACGCTCCCTCTCGCGTCTTTCCTGTACCTCAGCCATCCGGGCCTCCTCCTGCTCTCGGCGCAGCTGTTCTTCTCTGCGTGCTTTTTCTTCCTGCTTTTTTCGCTTTTCAGCGGCAGCCTTCGCTTCCGCCTGTTCCCGCGCCCTTTTTGCGCGGCGCCGCTCCTCCTCAGCCTTCTTCTCCTTCCGGATGGCCTCCCTGCGCTCCTCTTCGGCCTGCTGCTTTGCCAGCTGCCGCTGCCGCTCAGCCTCGGCCGCCGCCTTCTGTTCCGCTTCCTTCTGTGCCCGCTCCGCTTTCCGTTTCTCCCTGGCCACCCGGCGCTCCGCGCGTTCCGCCTCTTCCCTGGCACGGCGCTCAGCCTCTTCCTTTGCGCGTCGCGCACTCTCTGTCTTCGTGCGTTTCTCCGTATTTGCGCGCACGGCCTTTTTCTTTTCCGAATCAGCGACGACCCTCTCCGGATGATCCATCTCCTCGATCGCAAAAAGCAGCGCCGCCATATGATAACAGTGATTTCCGCTGCGCGCGACCGGACAATGGCATTTCATCCGAATCGGGCGTCCGTTTTTCAGAGTCAGAGACACCTCATGTCTCTCGCGATCCAGCACCGCCGCGGAATAATCATTTCCGTTCTCCTTCAACGCATCCACCTTCCGGTTTATGCAAGCCGTCTGCCCTCGCTCCAGTGCTGTTGAATTAAATTGATCCTTCCAGTTTTTATCTAATCGTTCCATTTGCGCACCCTTCTGAAACATCACCCCAAAACACTTCTGCCTCGTTCCTGCTTCGTTTTATCACAGCTGTCAGTTCAGCAGTACATCTGCTTTTCTGTTCTAAGTAGAATTATATCATGATATTGAAAATCGTTAAATATTAATTATCTCATATCTGACCGACATTTGCCAGACTTTATTTAATATAAAATTTTGTTATTATATATACATATAACTATTCAGATATTTATACGGTACATGGAAAAAAACGCAACTGCGTCAAATCATAAACCATCAGGAATACCCGCAATTATAAAATCGAATTATTATCGAAGATAATGTACCAGAAAGGAGAACGGATTCGCCGGATTGATTCCGCGCAGAGAGATATGCAATACGAAACATCAGTGGATCAGACGTTACTGACATACATCCAGGCGATCCGCAGCCCGGAAAAGCTTACCGAAGAAGAAACCGTACATCTGATACAGAGAGCGAAAAACGGTGATACGGCAGCCCGGGATCGTGTATGCAGCGCTAATTTTGATATCGTATTTTACTGTGTAAAACACGGAAATTACACACAAAACGACAGTGATACAACCGATTTCCTGCAGGAAGGGATCATCGGTCTGCTTAAAGCCATCGATCACTTCTCACCCAATAAGGGAGCCGCATTTTCTACCTATGCCCGCTATTGGGTGACCAAGTATCTCTGGGACTATTGCAGACGCAATCAGTTCATCATAAAACCGGACAAAAAATTCCGGCTGCTGGCAAAAATGGCGCAAACCGAAAGGACATACGAAACCACCTATGGAAAGCGACCCGATCTCGAAACGCTGGGTGAGCTGCTCTCACTGTCGCCGGAAGAAACCCGAAAAGTAAAGATGGAGCAAACATGTTTCTGCATGTTTGCCGCAGATGCCTTTCCGGATTCAGATGATTCCGACAGAGATGATTTTTTTAACAAAATTGCGACAGGCGACTCGGTATTGGATTATATCAACTGCAATGTTGAATCAATGGCACTGGAACAGATGCATTCGGAAGAGCTCTATCAGAAATTAACCGCCTGTTTCGGCAGCGGCATTGACCGGGATATCCTGGATATCATTCTGCTGTCCGAGAGAGAGACGCTGTCGCACGCAAAAATCGCCAAAGAGCTTTCATTCTCGAGGACATATATTTCGAAACGGATCCAGGGAATGCGCGCAAACGTAAAGAACATACTGCTTGAGCTGGATCCGGATCTGGATCCGGATATATTTCATGTTGCCTGAAAATATAATAATAAACAACAGTTACTCATACAACTGCTTCAATGCGGTTTCATAAAGCCTGTTATCTGCATATTCCTCTGCCATAAACCAGTTATAGAGTACAGTCTCGAAGATACGATTCGATATAACAGCTGTCCCATTCATATTTTTAATAAATCCAAACATAGCTGCCGTTTCCATATAATCACTCATTGCCGAAAAGTACATCAACCCCCCAGCTCAATCATGCGGTCGATACACCGCCGCGCACCCGTCAGCACTTCCTCCGTCAGCGTGATTTCCTCTCCGCCTCTGCCTCGGACACAGTGATAGACGTCCATCAGCGACGTGACCCTCATGTTCATGCAGGACAGATTGACCGACACCGGATAGAATTCTTTCTCCGGGCACTCAAACTGAAGATGCTCCGCGATGCTGTTCTCTGTCCCGATGATAAACTCCTTCGCGTCCGATTTTCTCGCAAAAGCCATAATCCCGGTGGTGGAACCCACATAATCCGCCTGCGCCGTGACCGACGGACGGCATTCCGGATGAACCAGAAACAGAGCGTCCGGATGGGCGGCTCTGGCCTGCCGCACCTCAAAATCCTGCACCGCGAAATGCCGCGGACATCCACCGGTATAAAAGGCAAACGTTTTCTCCGGTATCTGTCCGGCCACATATTGTCCCAGATTCTGATCCGGGATAAACAAAATCCTGTCCTCGTCCATGGCTTTGCAGATCCTTACCGCGGAGGAGGATGTCACACAGACGTCGCAGACCGTTTTCAGCTCCGAGGAGGTATTGATGTACGCCACCACCGCATAGCCCGGATATTTCTGTTTCAGCATCTGGAGCATCTCCGGATCGAGCTGATCCGCCATGGGACAGCCCGCCATGGGATTCGGCAGCCGAACTGTTTTCTCAGGCGAGAGCACCTTGCAGGTCTCAGCCATAAAACGAACGCCGCACATCACAATATTTCCATGCGGATCCCCCGCCGCCTGTACGCTGAGTCCATAAGAGTCTCCGACATAATCCGCAATTTCCAGAATTTCCTGATTCTGGTAAGCATGTGCCAGAATGCAGATGTCATTTTCCTTTTTTAAACGGAGGATCTCCTCCTGAATTTCCCGTATCTTCATGCTGATTTCCTCTCTATATAGTCATCGAATCAGGCTCTGTGATATCCGCTCGTCTTTCCTGGTCTGTTCCCACGGACTGAGCGGTGCCAGAATGCCCGCCCCCGCCAGCTGTTCTTCAATCCGGTCCAGCCGCTGCTCGCTGGCAGCTTCCACCAGATGATAATGGTAGCCGGAGGTCGCTTTGCTCAGCAACGTTGATTTTGCCGTGGCCAGAGCCTCTGTAAACTCCCTGACGTCCTGTCGGGAAGCGATGTCCATCTCCACACTCACACGTCCGTAAACCCGGTGACTGATGCTCACGTTTTTGACATGTCCGCCGTAATCCACGATCAGATTGAGTTCTCTGGATGCGTCCTCATCCGTATGACAGACCTTAAACTCTCTGGTATGCTTCCGCTCCTGCTGGAGAACATACCCGCGATACGTGGATACGATGCCGGGTACGGAAGCGCGGATCACCGCAAAATCCTGCACGATCACCTGACGGCTGACGCCGAAGCGGGCGGCAAATTCCTTCGCAGGGACAGGCTCAACAGCCTCCCGCAACACTTTCAGAATCTCTTCTCTTCGTTCTGCTACATTCAAATCCGTTCTCCTCCTCTATAACGCACGCAGATTCTTCATGGAAAGATCCAGAATCGGCGCCGAATGCGTCAGGGCGCCGGAAGACACATAGTCGATCCCGATATCCGCCAGCCGGGCGATATTTTCTCCCGTCACATTGCCGGAGCATTCCGTTGCGGCCCGCCCGCCAATCTGCTGAATCGCCTCGCGCATCTGGTCGTCCGTCATATTATCCAGCATGATGATATCTGCGCCGGCCGCAGCAGCCTCCGCTGCCTGCTCCGCCGTTTCCACTTCCACCTCGATCTTGCGAACGAAAGGCGCATATTCCTTCGCCATACGCACGGCCTCCGCGACGCCGCCCGCTGCACTGATGTGATTGTCCTTGAGCAATACGCCGTCGGACAGATTGTAGCGATGATTGGAACCGCCGCCCACACGCACGGCATATTTTTCAAAAATCCGGCAATTCGGCGTGGTTTTGCGGGTATCCAGCAAAGCAATCCCGGATCCCTCCAACAGCTGTGCCATCTCATGGGTACAGGTGGCGATACCGCTCATCCGCTGCAGATAATTCAGCGCAACCCGCTCTCCGGACAGCAGCACGCGGATATCGCCCCGAACCACGGCCAGCTTCTGACCCGCCCGGACAAAATCGCCATCCTGACATTCTCTACGTGTCATTGTGTGTTCATCCAACAACTCGAATACTCTGGCAAAAACATCCATCCCTGCTATGACGCCGTCCTGTTTGCAGAT
The DNA here is from genome assembly GCA_021201535.1 of Clostridiales bacterium. GTDB lineage: Bacteria > Bacillota > Clostridia > Lachnospirales > Lachnospiraceae > Eubacterium_I. The sequence continues at coordinate 9,661 of JAJQEU010000071.1, forward strand.
CAGATCCACCTCTCCCTGCCGCGCACCGGGCATAACCGCATTCGTAGAGACATCCTCACTGGAGATGTCCTCCTCCAGAGCCATGCGGATCAGCCTGTCCGCATGCAGTTTCATCGTTATCTCATTCATCACCGCATCTCATCCTCCAGACAGTCTCGTTCGTAACCACATTTCGTTTTACCCATTTGAATGGTTTCCTGTCATTTGTCACATACGTCCGTTTCATTCCTTCCGCAGCGACAGATTCAGGAACACTCCTTGTCCCGTCCCTGCCATCTATGCTGTGGTCTCGTTTCATTCGATCCATCTCGTCCCGCACCAGGCGACGGTAATGGGCAAACAACGCGTCAGCGTCTCGATATTTCTCCAGATCCACTGAGACAGCCAGCCTTTCGCCGCCGGGTTTTCCAAACGCAATATCGTCCGCCGCACGCTGTGCGAAAACCAGCGACTCCAACAGCGAATTGCTGGCCAGACGGTTGCGCCCGTGCACACCGTTGCACCCGGTCTCGCCGCAGGCATACAGACCCTGCATGGAAGTACGCCCGGACAGATCCGCCCGGATGCCGCCCATGAAATAATGCTGTGCCGGGACCACGGGAATCGGCTCCGAAAGCACGTCCAGTCCTTCTTCCAGACAGTGACTGTAAATATTCGGAAAATGCTCCCGGATCACCTGCTCTCCCAGCGGGCGAAGATCCTCCCATACATACCGGGTGCCGTCCGTCTCCATCTGCGCACGGATATCCGCGCTGAGCAGATCTCTGGGCTTCAGCTCATCGGTAAACCGTTCTCCGTTCTTATCATAGAGCAGGGCACCTTCGCCCCGCACCGATTCGCTGATCAGAAATCTCCGTCCCGGTTTTTCAGAATACAGCGTGGTGGGATGGATCTGTATGTAATCCAGATGTTCCACCTCCACGCCATGTTCCAGCGCGATCGCAAGCGCGTCCCCCGTAATATGCGGAAAATTGGTGGAATTGTCAAACAGACCGCCCACGCCGCCGCAGGCCAGCACCACATGGGGCGCCTCAATCACATAGGGTTCCCCGATTTCCTGAAAAGCCACCACGCCGCCGCAGATATGATCGCGGCAGACGATATCCGCCATGGTCGTATATTCATCAATCGTGATATTCGGTTTTTCCATCGCCTGCTTTAAAAGCACCGATGTGATCTCCTTACCAGTCACATCCTCGTGAAACAGGATGCGCGGGCGGGAATGCGCGCCCTCCCTCGTAAACTCCAGCTCTCCGTCAGGATCTCGGGAAAAACGCACGCCACGCTGCAGCAGATTTCGAATAATGCTGTTGGAACTGCGGATCATGAGATCCACCGTCTTCTCATTATTCTCATAGTGTCCGGCCCGCATGGTATCCTCAAAATACGGCTCATAATCATCCTCACCGCGAAGCATGCATATCCCGCCCTGCGCCAGCCAGGAATCCGACTCATCGGCTTTTCGTTTCGTGATCATGCGGATTTTCATATAGTCCGGCAGGTTCAGCGCACAGTACAGCCCCGCCACACCGGTTCCCACGATCACGACATCACATGTCTGTTTCATCATAACGGCACCTCCATTGACAGATTTGTATTATATACCCTGTAAAGAAAGGTGTCAAGACACATATATAATCACATATACAATATTGATGTATTCAATCGAGCAGGACGGAGCTTTTGCCTCAAAATCGCTGCGCAGGGCGCATACAGCAAAGCTGCAAAATTTCCATATGCTTCCCTGAGCACATAAACAGACCGGTCCCTCCGCGATGGAAATCGTCTCTTCCCCTGCGGTGAAACCGGTCTGTACGGTTTTGCAATCTGACTTTAACGTTATTAAGATTTCGTGATCTTATCAAATCGAACTTCACTCAGTTCTCCCGATTGAAAGACATAGTCTCTCATATAGGAGATACCTTCTCTTACCCTGATCGCCTTCATTACATCGGCCGAGCTGCTCGGGCAGCCTTCAAGCCAGATGGAAATCCCCTGCTGCTCATAATTCTGCAGCTCCACCATCAGGGCATATCCATTGTTTTTATGCTTATTTCGCATAATTTCACCCCTCTTTGACCAAACGGAAGCCTGATTTCGTGATATACAACATCCGTTCGTACATATGGGGCAGGTGACGCATCCCCCAAATGATACATTACACCGTTCTTACGTACCTTCCTTTCTTTTTAGTATTTTTCCCGGACACATAAACACCTGCCGCCAGTCAGATACCACCTCCCTTACGCTTCTTTTTGTCAGCTTTTTTCTGTTTTCTCATATACTGACAAAAAAGGATGATCACAGAGCGCTCGTTTCCGGGACAGCTTTCTTTGGCTTCGCTGTGTAAATCATAAAATCTCGGAAATACTAAAAGATGATCTGTCAGGATCGAAAGGATTGCTGCTGAAGATATATTATCTTCGAAACACACTGTAAATGCAGATGTTAATGTACGAACGTGTACTCTGCATGAAGTTTACAGTGATGACGCTGCGCCTGTCCGCATGAAACGGAACACTCATGTGTCTTTTATAGCACAACACCTTACATTTTTCAACTATTTTTTATTGCTATTCCTATATTTTTTTGTTATTATGTATGCCAGATAAGGAAGTGATGACATGAAGATTGAAAAACTGAATGAACATCAGATTCGCTGTACGCTTACCAAAGAAGATCTGGCTGCACGCCATATTAAGCTGAGCGAACTGGCCTATGGCACAGAGAAGACAAGAGCCCTTTTTCAGGACATGATGACACAGGCTTCCATGGATTTCGGATTTGAGGCGGACAACATCCCTCTCATGGTGGAGGCAATTCCGCTCCCGTCAGAGAAGGTGGTTCTGATTATAACAAAAGTAGATTCCCCGGATGAGCTGGATACGCGGTTTTCCGAATTCTCCCAGTACTTTTCAGAGGATGACGCGCCGGAAGTCATTGAGAAAGATGACTTCATCCGCGATGACAATATGATCCCCGCGGATTTGATTGATCTGTTCAGCCAGATCAAAAAGGAGCTGGAGGACGCTGCAGATGCGGCAGACAAAACAGAAGCTCCCGCTGTCCCGGTTCCTCAGGTGAGCCTGTTCGCCGCTGCTGACATGGATACGGCGATCCGCGCCGCACAGGCTGTCGCGCCATTTTATCAGGGAGACAGCTCTCTTTACCGGGAAACCTCCTCCGGAGAATACCTGCTGCTCCTGCACCAGGGCAGACATACACCTCTGGAGTTCAGACAGATGACTCACACGCTGGCCGCTTTTCTGGAGAAGCGCAGCTGTTCTGCAGGCGCAGCCGCTTTTCATCAGGAGCACAGCAGACCCATTCTCCGCAGACATGCAGTTCAGACTCTGGCGCAGATATCCTGACAACGACTTAAGTCGTTTCCTACATCTATAAATAAACAGACATCCCTCCGCCATTCATGCCAAAAGCATACTGCGGAGGGATGTTTCTTTTTCATAAGGAATTCGTCCCATGAAACATAAAGTCCGAATTCGTCTGTCTCTACTGCTCTACAACCGCGTTCAGACGGTCGATCAGTTCATCCGGCTCAAGCCCGTGCACCATAGCGGCCTCCGCCAGTGTCTCCATCTGAGAAGACGGGCATCCGAGACAATGCATGCCGATTCCGAACAGTACCTCTGCGATATCGTCAATGTGCTCCTGATCGCGCAGCAGTTCGCCGATCATGGTGTCCTTCGTGATCTTTGCCATATCTGTTTCCTCCTGTTTTTTCATAAGCGTAGTATAATACCATTTTCTCAGGAATGCAAATATTTTATGCTATTTAAAGCTTTGAAATACCTCATAGACTGCCGGTGCGGTCTTTTTTACATTCACCGGCTTCATATCCCGGTTCAGGAAGCAATGAGCAGTCCGGCCCGTCGCATGCAGCACATTGCCTTTCAGATCAGTGATACGATAGGTAAGAAAAAATCGCAGGCCGTCAAACCGCTCCATCTCACTGATGATCTTCACTGTCTCACCGTAACGGGTCGCTGCTTTATATTCACAGGAAGCCGATATCACCGGAACGATGAGTCCCTGCTCCTCCATCTTATCATAGGGCAGTCCGATTCCGGCCATATAATCCAGACGGCACTCCTCCATCCAGCGAATGTAATTCGAATGATGCACGACCCGCATCGCGTCCGTCTCATAATACTGTACCACATGCGTATATTCATGTACCGCCGGTACTTTTTTCACTGCGTCCATATAAACTCTCCTCTCTCTACAACAGGATCACCTTCATGCCTTCCACGTTTTTATAGACGGCGGGGTTCGCACTGCTCTTCCCGCAATAGATTCGAAACGGCGTATTTCCCCGAATCGGTACAAAATGGAGTTCCTCATCCGCCCATGCACTGGTATCGCCCTTTTCCATACCGGTCTCGGTCCTCTGATCCTGCTCATATGCCAGGATGAACCGATATACGCCCAGCTCGTTTCCGTCAGCCGCCAGTTTTTCTTTGTAGGCATCGTTCGTAAAAACCTGAAACAGCAGAGCTCCGCTCTCAATGAACTCCGGGTTCGGTATCTCCGGCAGCAGATTCAGCAGACCCGTCACAGGAAATCCACGGCCGGTCACCCTGCGCATGCCGCCCTTTCCCTGATTCATATTATGGTTATAATAAAGATACTCTTCCTCCGTCAGCAAGTCGGCATACTCACGCTGCAGCTCCTCCAGGCTATAATAGTAGCAGGCGGTTTCTTTCTCATTCTGTATCACGCGAATATAGAACTCTCCCTCTGTTTTCTCCGACGGCACCCGAATCTCCTTCGGCACGTCTGCCGTCAGGATCTCACCGGCACGAACGCCCGCAAAATCCTCCACAATCTGTTCACCGTCGTAAAAACCGACGGTCTTGAGATCCTTTCCGGTAAAAAACAGATAATTCTCAGCCTTTGGATTAAGTGGAATTTCGTCCCCGGATCCCGACACCACAAAAAAACCTGTTTCCGGTAGCGGGGAGATTCCCAGCTCCTTCTCCCAGAAACACCGTCCCAGACGGACGCCCGGTGCCACATATCCCTCTTCCGCAACAGATGCGGCGGTTTCCGGTGTCAGACAGCCGGAATCACCTTTGGCGGCGGTAATCTCCAGTAACGGCACGGCGTCTTCGCCTTCCTCGTTCAGCGCAAAAACCTGATCGACACCGAAGTATCGGCTGCACGCCAGCCGGTCACCCTTAACCCAAAAAGCACGATCCCGATTGCCTGCCTGAAGATAACGCGCACCCTTGGCAAAAAAGTCCTTATTTTTATCCTCCAGGCCCTGCTGGCCAAACATAATGGTCGGATGCGGATAAAATTTCGCCTTCTTCCCATTTTTATAAAAAGAAACCAACGGTTCCCGCACCTCGCGCCCGGTCTCATCTCCCTCCACCAGTCCGGGGAAATAATAGCGTCGGGAATGCAGTTCACTGACGACTGACTCAAAACCGTCCACAGAACGAAGCTTTACCTCATCGGCGTCGACAACGCCGGCCTGCTCCAGAAAATCTGACAGCGGGACGCCCGTCCCCTCCTCAATATGCCGGCTCTCCTTCTGCTCATGATCGTCGTACACAGAGAAAAGCTGTTTCTCGTTCTTGGGAAGCGCCTCCAGCTCGTCCCCTGTAAAAAGCAGGTTCTTAGAGGCAGCGCTCCCGCTGACCAAAAGTCCAACGTCCGTTTTTTCTGTCAAAACACGGATTTTTTTATCTGATTCATATTCATCCTCCCTCTCCCTGCCTCACCTGTTCCTGTTTCGGTGAAAACTTATACTTTTTCCAATAGTTTCTATTAGCGCTGCAGCGCAGAATCAGTCGACGAGGCAGCTTCTCATAGCGTTTTCCGAGAAAATATCCGATATACTTGCATCCGGACTGGAATACGAGACGGAAGATCAGAAACAGTTTCCCCCGCTTGAAAAGGTAACCTGCGGTCTCCTTCACCAACCGGATTCCCTCTCCCTCCGAGGAAATACCGCCAAACACCTCCGGATGCTGCGTCTGGGATACGGCCAGGTCAAAGTTACGCTGAAGCTGCTGCCACCCTGTATAATTATGGGAATGAATCACCTGAGCCCCCGCCGCGTAGGCGATACGATCCCCCGCCAGAATACGCTGTCCGGCAAAGATCATATCCTCATTAAAAATAGCCGGCGTCACAAATCCCCCCGCAGCCAGCAGATATTCCCGTCGGTAAGCAGCACACACATCCGAACAGAAGAAAGCCTTGATGCCGAGCTCACCCAGATCGTCCTTTGATTTAATCCGGCTCTCCTCCGGATAATTGAATAATCTCGTAAAACGCTCAATCACACCGCAGTCCTCTCTCGGAAGCTGCCGTCCGTACGCAATACCAACGTCCCCATGCTGCTCAAAAACAGAGACAAAGCTGCCGATCAGACGATCATCCACAGGAACCGCATCCTGCGTCATATACACGATGATATCCGCCTCAGACAGTCGGGCTCCCATCATGCGGGTTCCGCCGTGATCAAACTCCTCCGGCCGGATACGGACGATTCGAAACCGAACACTTTCGTCCGGCAGTTCTTCCGGGAAGACCCCCGACTCCGTATCAATCATCAGAATCTGATGGACGGGATATTCCTGTTCCTGCAGCGCCCGGATCAGAGCAACCAGCTCATCCCCCGGCCGATATGTGGGAATGATCACATCTACCGTATATTGCCTAGTAAGCATTTTTATTCACAAACCCCTTAAAGAACGTGAGGAAAAGAATCTTGAAATCCAGTCCCATCGTCCAGTTTTCGATATAATACAGATCGCAGTCGATCCGCTTGCGGATGGAAGTGTCGCCGCGGTATCCGTTAATCTGTGCCCATCCCGTCATACCCGGGCGCACCTGATGCTTGATCATATAGCGCGGGATCTCCTCTTTGAACTTTTCCACAAACTGAGGGCGCTCCGGCCGCGGACCGACCAGACTCATCTCCCCCTTCAGAACATTGAAAAGCTGCGGAAGCTCGTCCACGCTGGTTTTCCGGATAAACCGTCCCACCTTCGTCACGCGCGGATCATCCTTCGTCGTCCAGCAATTCTTTTCATCCCGCTCCGTCTGTTCCACCATAGAGCGAAACTTATACATATAAAACGACCGATTGTGCTTGCCGATCCGCTCCTGTTTAAAGATCACCGGCCCCGGCGATGTCGTTTTGATCAGTATCGCCACGATCACCATCAGCCAGGAAAAAACAGCGATTGCGAACAGCGAGCCGACGATATCCACACAACGCTTCAAAAACGCATACAATGGATTGGAGAGCGGTACGTGGCGGATATGGACCACCGGAATGCCGAGAAGGTCCTCCGTGTATGGCTTTGTCGGAATCACGTTATTGTAATCCGGAACAAACTTCGTGTGCACGCCGGACTTCTCACAGACACTCACAACCCGGAGCAGCTTGTGATACTCCGCCAGTCCGAGTGTAATAATGATCTCATCCAGATCATTTTTCTCAATCACATCCGGCAGACTGGTCGTACCGTCGAGGACCTCCACGCCCCGGTAATCCGTCCCGGGCGGCGCGTTGTCCGCCAGAATGCCCAGGGCATGATACCCCCACTCCGGATGCGTCAGAACCCGGTCCAGATATGCCTCCGCTGCCGAGCTGTATCCCACCAGCACGATATGCTTCTGATTAAAACCCTGCCGCCTGTATTTGCGCAGGATCAATCGGATCATGCCGCGGTAAAACAGTTCCAGAAAAATGTTCACAAAGAAAAAGACAAACATCATTTTTCTGGAAAAATCGTTCATCCTCAGGAGATAAAGGGCAAGGATAAAAATCAGCAGCCCGACTGCGTTCGCCTGCAGGATATGGCTGGCCTCCAGTCTGCGCCCCTGCACCCGCTTCGGGGCATACAGATGGCATAAATAATATAAAAGCAAATAAAGCGGCACAATAAAAAACAGTGCCTGCATGTACGATTCCCTGGGCAAATGACCCTCAGACTGACCCAACAGTCCCGTCCGAAAACGGACATACCATGATATAGCATAGGAAAGGATGATAACCAGCGCATCCAGCACCACATGCAATCGATTTAAAAAAGTCTGATTTTCTCTGATCATAATTCTGTCTGTCCGCTACTGTTCTGTACATCCGCAGTTACGTCTGTTTCGAATATGCCCTTTTACAGGTCTTTAAAATGGAACTGTTTCTCTCCGGATGCATAATCCGCAACAACCTGACCCTCGCCATAAAGTTTGTATTTATAGCTCAGAAGTCCTTCCAGACCGACCGGTCCGCGCGCATGCAGCTTCCCCGTACTGATACCTACCTCAGCACCGAACCCATAGCGGTATCCGTCCGCAAACCGGGTCGAGCAGTTCTGATATACGCCGGCGGAGTCAACCAGATCCATAAACTGTTCCGCGACCGCCGCGTTCTCCGTCACGATACAGTCTGTGTGATGTGATCCGTAATAATTGATATGGTCGATCGCCTCCTGCACATCAGATACCGTTTTTACGGAAAGGATATAATCCAGATACTCCCTCGAATCATCCTGCTCTGTCGCCGCCTTGCAGTCAATCAGATCAGCAATCGTCCGGCTGCCGCGGATTTCCACCTGCTTCTCATCCAGGGCGGCTTTCAGTCTCGGCATCAACGCTCCCGCCACATCCTGATGTACCAACAGCGTCTCCACGGTATTGCACGCCGACACATATTGGGTTTTCGCGTCAAAGATGATCGGCACAGCTTTGTCCAGATCCGCATCCCTGTCCACGTAGATATGGCAGATGCCGTCCGCGTGTCCCATCACGGAGATCCTGGTGTGATCCATGATGTACTGGACAAACGCATTAGAACCCCTCGGAATCAGCAGATCCACAGACTCATGGCATTCCAGCAATTCATTGATCTCGGACCGCGCCTCCAGCTGCATCATGCAGTTCTCCGGCAGACCGGCTTCGCGAACCGCTTTATAAATCGTCGTAAACAGCTTTTTATTGGAACGCAGCGCCTCGCTGCCGCCCTTTAAGATCACACAGTTCCCGCTTTTGATGCACAGGGCAGAAATCTGAACCAGCGCATCCGGCCTCGCTTCGAAAATCACGCCGATCACGCCGATCGGACAGGTCACGCGCTTTAACACCAGTCCCTCGTCCAGTTCACGAGCCAGCTGTGTCTGAAACAGCGGATCCGGCATCTGAATCAGATCGCCGATCCCCGCCACGACATCACGCAGCTTTCCCTCGTCAAACTTCAGTCTCTTTAAGATCGGTCCCGGCACGCCGTCCCGCTGAGCCTGCTCCATATCCTCACGATTCGCCGCAAAAATGGCCTCTCGCTCCGCCTGCAGCGCATCGCTCACCGCCTGCAAAGCGCGGTTCCGGGCTTCCCCCGTGGCAGCCGCCAGCTTCGGTGAGGCCAGCTTGACCTGTCTCATCTCATCCTGTATGCTCATAATTCGTATCCTCCTGATCTGTGACTATGTATAACCGGAACCTCTCCGTATCTGCAGGCATCTATCCCTGTGATACCCGCAGACTCTGTCGCACCGGAACCGGCGCATCTCATCGGTAATCACGCGCCTTATCGTATTATAATGAAAACTTTCCCAACTGTAAAGAACAGTTTTCCATTCTTCTGTTTTATTGTTTACTATGCCTGCTGCTTTTGTTTTCCCGAACGCGTTCTCTCCCGCAGCCTCCTGCACTTCTCCCGCAGCCAGTCGACCGCAAACGTCAGACCCCGCAGCACCGGAATCGTCGCGATGGAAAAGAGCACAAACAGCATGATGCATCGCGTGGACATCCCCGTGATTGCAAACAGGTTCGGGAAAAAGATGCTTGAAAACAGCAGCGCACCGATACATCCGCCCCATATGAGCCACTTTACGCGGTCCATCGGACCGCCGAGCTTAATGAGCACCATGAATCCCACAATGGCGAGCAGCATCGTCGCAGCCGTGGAAATGTCGCTCTCCGGCACTTCAAACACCCGGCCGAAAATAACCAGCGCACCCACCGCAATCGTATCGGTAAGCCCCGCCGGCAGAGCCTTCACCATAACGTTCGAGAGAAAGCGTCCCCGTATCTCGTTCGTATTCGGCTGGAGTGCCAGGAAAAACGCCGGAATGCCAATGGTAAACATGCTGATCAGCGAAATCTGCGCCGGTTCCAACGGATAAGAAATGAAGGACACAACGGAAAACAACGCCATCAGAAAAGAGAAAATATTTTTTACCAGGAACAGGCTGGCGGAACGTTCCAGATTATTGACAACCCTGCGCCCCTCCATGACGACATCCGGCATGGAGGCGAAATTCGAATCCAGCAGAACGACCTGCGCCACCTGCGCCGCAACCTCGCTGCCGGAAGCCATCGCCACACTGCAGTCCGCATCCTTCAGCGCCGGCACGTCGTTGACACCGTCGCCGGTCATGGCGACCGTATGTCCCTGTGCTTTCAACGCCTTCACGATCTGCCGCTTCTGCGTCGGCGTGACGCGCCCGAACACCGTATATTCCTGCACGGCATGATGAATATCCTCTTTTGTCTTCAACTGTCTCGCGTCGATATATTTCTCCGCGTCCCGTATCTGTGCTTCCTTCGCCGCCTCCACCACGGTCAGCGGGTTGTCGCCGGAGATCACCTTGATCGCCACGCCCTGCTCCGCAAAATAAGAGAAGGTCTCCGGCGCTTCGCTGCGAACCGGATTCGACAATAAGATATAAGCCAGCGGAACCGTCCGGCCGGTCAGCGGCTTCCCGTCCGGCTCTCCCTCATAAGAAGCAAATACCATGACGCGGTAACCTCTGGCGCTATACTCAGAAATCTCCTCCTCGTACAATCTGAACTCTTCCCGCAGGACAAACTCCGGCGCACCGAGCACATAGGTATTTTTCTCAAAAACCGCGCCACTGTATTTTGCAGAAGAAGTAAACGGACACACCCTCCGGGCTTTTTCTCCCGTTCCTTCGCGAAAATAAGATTTCATCGCCTCCATGGTTGCATTGTCGCACCCCATGGCAGCGACAAAATCTCCCAACAGCTTCTCCAGCTCCGGCATCGTATCCGGATGATAACCCCTCGCCGGAATGAGCTTTTTCAGTTTCATCGTGCTGTCCGTGATCGTGCCGGTCTTATCAACGCAAAGCACATCGACGCGTGCCAGCGTTTCTATGCTTTTCATATCGTGGACAAGCACCTTCTTCTGCCCGAGGCGTACTGCACCCGCTGCCAGAGCCACGCTGACCAGCAGAAACAGTCCCTCCGGAATCATCCCGATCAGTGCCGCCACCATCGATGTAATACTCTCAGAGAACTCGTTCTGATTGATATAAAAACTCTGGGCAAACAGCGTAATGCCGATCGGGATCAGAACGATTCCCACGAAGACAAGCAACCGGTTCAGGGAACGGATCATCTCGGACTGCTCGCCTTTTTTCATCGCCTTCGCCTCAATCGTCAGCTTTGCGATATAGGAATCCTTCCCCACGCCGGTCAGACGTGCATAGCATTTGCCCGACACGACATAACTGCCCGATACCAGATCATCGCCCGGGCCCTTCGTGACCTCATCCGACTCACCGGTCAGGAGAGACTCATTGATCTTTGCCTCCCCGGACACGACCTTTCCGTCCGCGCAGATCTGAGCTCCGGGAAGAAACAGGACGATATCATCCCGCACCAGTTTTTCCGCAGGCAGCGTCTTCAGCTTCCCTTCCCGCACAGCAGATACCTTCGGTGCCGCCAGCATATTCATCTTTTCCAGTTCTCTTTTCGCCTGTAGTTCCTGAAAAATGCCGATCAGTGTGTTCACCGCTATGATCAGCAGAAAGGACAGATCCCGGTAAGACCGGACAATGATCAGAAGCACTGCCAGGATCAGAAAAATAAGATTAAAATAAGTGAATACATTTTCCCTGATGATATCTTTCGTGGACACCATGGAGGCATCCACGGGGCGGTTATCCCATCCGCAGGCCATCCGCTCCGCCGCCTGCTCACGCGTGAGCCCCTGCCGCCAGTCAGCCCGAACGACATCCACCGGCCTGCGCGGGACTTCTGAGATGTCTGATTTTCGATTTTTCTTCTTTTTCTGATGCTGCTGCGACATCTGATGCTCCTTCCGGGATATTCATACCACCTGCCGTGCTCAGTACTCACGCTCAATATAGCATGATTTTTCCCGATTTTGTCCGATTTTTTCCAATTTTCATATTTTTTTAACTAATTATTTACAAAAACTCCGCCCGGTCTGCTACAATAACCACATACACCTGATTTACGTCATCATACGTACTTCGCAGCAAGTGCGAAGTGCTGTTCTGAACCGTTACAAACACATAACAAAATTCTGAGAGGTACAGCCATGAACTGCACATCCCCCCTCGACATACAATACGAAGACTCCTCCATCCTTGTCTGTATCAAGCCCGCCGGCCTTCCGGTGCAGACCGCAAAAACCGGACGGAAGGATCTGGTCAGTGAGCTGAAGAATTACCGCACCCGAAAAGGAGAAGATCCTTACATCGGCCTGGTTCACCGTCTGGATCAGCCGGTGCGCGGCATTATGCTTTTTGCCAAAACGAAAAAAGCCGCCGCACATCTGTCCCTGCAGGTCAGTTCCCGGCAGATCGGGAAGGAATATATGGCGGTAGTCTGCGGGCGGCCGGATTCCATTTCCGACGCTGACATCACACACGATCGGCAAACATCACCGGACGCGGCACAGACACGACGCACTCTGCCGCCCTGCGGCGAGCTGCACGATTATCTCCTGCGGGACGGAAGGACAAACACCTCCCGCGTCGTGCCGAAGGATACCCCCGGTGCAAAAGAGGCTCTGCTCTCCTATGAGGTTGTGAAACAGAACACCGAAACCGGGAAAAGTCTGGTTCATATCACCCTCCACACCGGACGGCATCACCAGATTCGAGTGCAGTTCGCCCACGCGGGATTCTCTCTGTACGCTGACGCAAAATACGGACAGCCGCTCCCCGAGGGGAACTACTGCCCGATTGCGCTTTGTTCTTATAAGATCCGCTTTATTCATCCGGATACCGGACGGGAGATGACGTTTGAGATGAAAGATACCGAATCAGATATTTCTTCGTGTTCTGTTTAGTTTCTTTCAGTTGAATCTAATTCGGGTACATAGTGCAACAGGCCCAACCCCTTCAGGTTGAGCCTGCTGTGTTTCATATCGTATGCTGGCTGCACTGTACTTACTGCCAGGTTCCGGCATACACCTCATCCGCAGTTCTGCCAAAAGTAAATTCCAGCTCCGCATTGCCGCCTTCCAGTGTATTGTTAATAAAGCACACATTCCCCCGGCGGATGCACAGCGTGTCGCTGCCGTCGCCATCCCAGTCACCTGCCAGAACAACATCGTTCGTTCTGCCAAAGGTGAAGGAAATCTCTGCATTGCCGCCTTCCAGCGTGTTATTGATGTAGTACCAGTTGCCCCGGCGGATGCACAGCGTATCATAGCCGTCGCCGTCCCAGTCACCGGAAATCACTGCATCGGTAACTTTTCCAAAGGTAAACTCCTGCTCCGCGTAGCCGCTTTCCAGCGTATTGCTGATGTAATACCAGTTGCCCCGGCGCACGCAGAGCGTGTCAATGCCGTCGCCATCCCAGTCACCGGCGATCACTTCGTCCGTTGCCTTTCCATAGTCGATATAGTAATCCGCCTGTCCGCCCAGCGTGTTGCTGAAATAATAGCGATTACCCCGGCGCACGCAGATGGTATCGATTCCATCGCCGTCCCAGTCGCCGATCAGAACCTCGTCCGTTTCTCTGCCATAAGTAAATGACAGATCGGCATCACCGGATTCCAGCTCATAGCTCACAAAGAAGGTATTTCCGCGGCGAACAATCAGCGTATCGTTTGAAGTTTGCACAAGAACCAGAGCGTCAATAGCCTCCTTCAGATCCGTATAGACATCCACGACCACATCCGCCACGTCCTCGTCTGCCAGCGCTTCATTTGCGGCCTCCAGTGCCGTCTGAAGCGCAGCCCAGCTCTCTTCTGTGTAATCGGACTCCGTCAATGCCTCCGCATCCGCGACCAGTTCCTCCAGCGCGGTCACGGCAAGCGCTCTCGCCTCTTCGATATAAGTCGGCATCTCGTCAAGCAGCTCGGTCGCCTCACTGCTGGTGGGCGCTGCGCTCTCCAGAAGCGCTTCTGCCTCCTCCACATGCTCTGCCAGCAGGCTGTGGTCTGCAATAGCAAGAAGTGCGTTTGCTTCTGCCACCAGTTCTTCCAGCTGAGTCCTCTGTGTTTCTGTCATCGGCGCTTCCAGTGTGATGGTTACAGGCGCGTAATTCGAGCTGGATATCGTTATGGTATAATCGCCGTAGGTCGCCTGGTCAATCGCTTCATCCAGTGCTACCTTGCCGTCCACAACAGCAACCCCGTCCGCGATCGTATAAGTGGTCGCGCGATAGGATCCTTCCGCCTTGTAGGAATAGGTAACGGTTACCGTCACATCCTGCAGTTCAT
>JAJQEU010000051.1 GCA_021201535.1 Clostridiales bacterium
ATAACCGAAGAATCCTACCACGACCATCGTGAAACCGATATTCATACCCATGAACAGCAGAACCAGTAACACAATGACACCGATAACTCCGATTACCAATGGACTCATAAGCTCTCTCTCCTTTCTGTAAAACAGCCATTTCTGTTCTTTTTTGAATAAAAAATACTCCCTGTTCAGACTTTTCTCCAAAGCCTGATTATGAAATCAACAGCCTCCTTTCTTACTATACCGTATGATATTCACAGGTATTGGTTTTACATACGGCATGTATTCGTACCTCTACTCAATCAAAATATTAGTCTGTATAGTTACTATACATTCAAGCACTTTCTGGCCGGTAACCACATTTTTATTAAGTTTTGCACAATTTTCTTTTTTATTTATTTATATTTTTGTCAATTTTATATATGTATTTTTTTCAATACAAGCGTTGACAGCATTTTTCCCTGTCCACTTTTCACAAACGCATCCACGGTGCTCCCTGCTCATGTCGGCCTGGTCATCCAATATCCAGTCATCTGGGGGTGCAAGCACCCCCATCGGCCTGTCTATTGATGACACTTTCATAACAGATGCGCACCGATATCGATACCGACCATTCTTTGTCGGCCATCGCCCAGTGCGCATCTGCTCATATTTCAAAACAGGATATTATCTAAAACATATCAGGAAGCCACTTCTTCGGATCTACATCCAGGAACTTCGATCTCTCAAAATGCTCTTTCAGCTTGAACGGCATCGTGCAGTCAAAGATCGTCTTGCAGGAAATACCGAGATCGCTGATCATCGGATTATAAGAAGTCTCCTGCGTGTGATCCAGCGGGTGACATCTCACACCAGGGATCATCACCGTGTCGATATCTCCCTGATAACGCGTGTTCAGAGCCCAGAGAACGTCGTTACTGTCGAACGGATCCACATCCTCATCCACCAGAATGACATGCTTCAGCTCGGAGAACGCGGAAAACGCGAGCAGCGCGGCCTGACGCTGGCGTCCCTCATCACTCGGAATGCTCTTCTTGAACTGCATGATCGCCATGTACTTGCCGCCTCCCGACGGATGCGCATATACATTCAGCAGACGTCCGGGCATCGCGGTCTCAACCATATTGATAATGCTGGCTTCGGTGGGAAGTCCCGCCATGTGCACGTGCTCCTCGGAGGGTCCGATCGTGGTCTGCATGATCGGATTCACTCTGTGAGTCACAGCCTTTACCTTGATGATCGGAACCATCGGAGCGGGACCGGTCTGTCCCGGAAACTCAGGCATTGCCTTGCCTGTGCCCGTGGAACGGTCCTCCGGCACTCTGTCATGAGGCATCAGCAGACCCTCGATGACATACTCTGCATTCGCAACCGCCGTCTCATCGATCGTCAGACATTTACACAGCTCCACCGGCTTCTGGCGGATCGCACCCGCACAGCCCAGCTCATTATATCCGATCGGGGTAGTCGGCGGCTCAAAGCCGGACGCCAGATAGATCGCCGGATCCAGACCAATGCTGACGGAAATCGGCATCGGCTTATTCAGCTTCTCATATTTATCGTAGAACGCGCCCAGATGTCTCGCACCCGGCGTGATCCACATCGACATCTCATCCGCGCTCTGCAGGCAGAGTCTGTGAATCGTCACGTCGGTATCGCCGTTCTCCGGATCCGTGCCGGCGCAGAGACCCATCGTCACATACGGACCTGCATCCTCCGGTGTGTTCGTCGGAGCAGGCACGAGCTTGCGAAGGTCGAAGCCCTCGTCCGTCGCATAATGTACAACCTCCTGGCACGGAGGCTTGTCCCCGGTATATGCTACCGGCGGGATCGGCGTTTTCACGGCGTCGCGCATATAGAAGCCCAGTCTCTCCGGCTCTACATCCAGAAGCGCAGCAACTCTCTTGCGGCTGGCAAGCATACCGATGATCACTCTCGCGTCCGGATGCCCCTTGATACTGTTAAACATCATGGCCGGTCCGATCTTCGTCGGGCGCATCACGGTTCCGCCGGCGCCGACATGACGGTACACACCGGAGAGTTCCGCTTTCGGATCAACTTCCACATCCGTCTCTACATACTCTCCAGGAAGGCTTTTGATCAATTCGATCGCTGAACGCAGATCAATTACGTTGTTCATAATAAACTCCTCCTTCATAAAACATGGCAGATTTACACAAAAAAACTGCCGAAATCCATTTTTCTCTACTCCGTTTCAGTATAACACTGTATAGCTGATATACAGATATTCCTTTTTGGATTGAAAATTTCACAATTTTTCGCCTGAATTTCTGTGCAACATTACCATTTGCAAAAAACAATCTTTCTTTTGACTGTATAGCGCTATACAGATTATAATATAAAAGCAGTGTCTGACGGGAGCCGGTCACGGGCATCCAGGTATCCATACAGCCGCTGCGGAAGGAGATTTTTTATTATGAAGCGTTTGATCATCGGCATCAGCGGAGCCAGCGGTATTCCCATCGCAGTCAGTGTACTGCGCGCTCTGCGGGAGCTGCCCGACTGGACGAGCTGTCTCGTCATTTCCAAAGGCGGAGAAAAAACTATTGAAATGGAGTCAGATTACACGGTGGAAGAGATCACCGCCCTGGCGGATGAGCTCTACGACAATACCAATGTCGGCGCCTCCATTGCCAGCGGCACCTACCGGACCGAGGGCATGATCGTCGTGCCATGCAGCATGAAGACGGTCTCCGGTATCGCGAACGGCTACTCGGATACGCTGCTTCTGCGTGCCGCCGACGTTGTGATCAAGGAACGGCGGAAGCTGCTCCTTGTGGCGCGGGAGACCCCTTTAAGCACCATCCATCTGGGCAATATGCTTTCCCTCTCTCAGATGGGTGTGATCATCATGCCGCCCATGCAGACTTACTACAATCACCCGGCGACCGTGCAGGATATGACCGACCATATGACCGGCAAGATTCTGGACGTTTTCGGTATTGATTATCACCGCTTCCGCCGGTGGAATCCGTGACAGAATTTTGATTTTCTGTCACTGTTCAGTACCTTCACAATCACGAGGAAAAGTCCATTTGAAATCGCTGCGCGCCGGGACTTTTCCTTGTGTAATTTACGTTGTCATACAGGAAAGTGCGGAGAACTTTCCTGTATGATAAAAAATGCGTTTGAACACATTCTGTGTCCATACGCATTCTTCACTGTCAGAAACAGCGTCTTAAGACTCCTCCTTACATCCTGACGTGCTGAGTGCCAGGGCAATCTCATGCCCCATTTTCTCCACTGCAGCCGACACTTCCCGGATCTGATCCTCAGAAATATTGTCGATATGGAACCCGCCGGTACAAACCGTCACCGTTCCCAGCATACTGCAAAACATCTCTGCCGTCCGCCGACAGAGGACTTCGTCTTTATGCCCTGTCACATTCAGCACGGAGGAGGTAGTACTCATGGCTCCGCTGCCGGTTAAGGACTGACGCGGCACAGCCAGAACGGTACAGCCGATATGCGGCTTTCGTCCGCCCTGCAGGAACACGAGAATATCCTCTCCTGCCCTCGCCACATTCATTTCAACGGGAAAGCCTGCGGCTTCTCCCAGTTTTGTGATCAACCAGTCCATCCCTATTGCCTTTCACCACAAGCTGTAAACCTGAATCACATTATTTACTATACAATATATAGCGACTATACACGCAAGACCTTTTTTGTAAAATATCGGAATTATTTTTCACACAGCAACCTGTCCGGCGAATCCATAACGGTCTCTGCGCTGACATTCTTTTTCTTCAGACGACAGTTCTTGTTTTCTTCGACAGTTTCAGGAATATCAGGCCGAACAACATCAGCAGGGAAAAAATCGTACCAAACAGAAATCCCGTCTGAAGATCATCCCCGAACCGCACGGAGACGGCCCCGGTGATGGCCGGTCCCGCGCCGCAGCCCAGATCACCCGCCAGCGCAAGAAATCCAAACAGCGCCGTCCCGCCCTTCGGCATGATCTTCGAGGCAAACGTAAATGAGCCCGGCCACATCACACCGTTGGAAAATCCCGCTATGGCGCACGCCGCCAGCGCAACAACCGCCGAACCGGAAAGCCCGATGACGACATAACAACCGCCGCATACAATCGTACAGGCCAGCATAAACTGCCACAGCTTCGCGTCGTTTCCCTGCTTCCCATACCAGGTCCGCTCCGCACCCTTCATCGCGGCAAACAGACACGGACCCAGCAGGTCACCCACCGCTTTGGATACATGCAGCCCCTCCTCCGCGAAATCGGACGCCCACTGGGCGATCGCCATCTCACAGGAACCGGCGCAGAACATGAAAAGCAGGAGCAGCCAGAACAGACCCGACCCCGCCAGCGCGCGCACCGGCGTCCGCTCCTCTTTCGATACCAATTCATACATGGGGACGAACAGAAAGAAAACTGCGTTCACCAGCGGCAACAGCGCCCACAAAACCGCCAGAAGCTTCCAGTTCTCTATACCCGCCAACTGAAAAAAAGCTGTGGAAACAAGAATCACGATCACACTGCCCCAGCAGTAAAACGAGTGGAGCATACTGGCCGCCTTGTCCTTGCGTTCAATCGGACAGGCCTCCACAATGGGAGTCAGAAGCACCTCCGTCAGACCGCCTCCCGCTCCGTAAATGACGACCGCCAGGATCAGGCCGGAAAACGGATTCTGAAACAGCTCCGGCAGGTACGCCAGTCCGCTGATGCCGACCGCCGCCAGGATATGCGCCAGAAAAACGCACTTCCGGTATCCGAACCGGTCCGCAAACGCAGACGCAAAGAAATCCACCACGATCTGCGCGCCGAAGTTCACTGCGATCAGGGCGGAAACCTGCGAAAGACTGATCTTATACTGTGTCTGGAACGTCACAAACAGAAGCGGCGCAAACGTATTGATCATGGACTGGACGACATAGCCAACGGAGGAGGCCCGCACAGTCTGATGATAATTCTCTGATCGTCTCATAACACCTGCCATAAAAATGATTCGTCCGGAATATGCCTCAGCACACTGCTCTTCCACACATATCCCGGACGGATGAATCCTGTTCCTACAGTTTCTTAATGCGCTCCAGCGCCGCCAGCGTATTCTCATACGTGCCAAACGCCGTCAGCCGGAAGTACCCCTCGCCGCTGGGTCCGAAGCCGGATCCCGGCGTGCCGACCACATTGGCCGTCTCAAGCAGATAATCAAAAAACTCCCATGAAGTCATCTGATCCGGCGTCTTCAGCCAGATATACGGCGCGTTCACACCGCCGAATGTCTCAAATCCCGCCTCTGTCAGTCCGTTCCGGATCGCGGCGGCGTTCTTCATATAATAAGCGATCTGTTCCGCAAGCTGCGCCTTTCCGGCCTCGCTGTACACCGCCTCGCCGGCGCGCTGCACGATGTACGGAGCGCCGTTGAACTTCGTTCCGTGACGTCTCGCCCACATCGCATGGAGAGAAACATCACCGCATTTCAGCTCCTTCGGAACCACCGTGTATCCGAGACGGACGCCGGTAAATCCCGCGTTTTTGGAAAAGCTCTTCAGCTCGATCGCACAGGTCTTCGCGCCCTCGCACTCATAAATCGTATGCGCCACGTCATTCTCGGAAATATAGGCCTCATAGGCGCCGTCGTAGATGATCACCGCGCCGACCCGGTTCGCATAGTCCACCCATTCCTGCAGCTGCGCTTTTGTAAGCGTCGTCCCCGTCGGATTATTCGGCAGGCACAGATAGATCATGTCCGGCGTCTCCTTCGGGAACTCCGGGACAAAACCGTTTTCCTTCGTACAGGGCATATAGATCACATCGCTCCACACCTCGGATGCCGGATCATACGTACCGGTCCTGCCGGCCATCACATTGGAATCCACATAAACCGGATAGACCGGATCGCAGACGGCGATACGATTGTCCACGGAAAAAATCTCCTGAATATTTCCGGAATCACTCTTCGCCCCGTCGGAGACGAAAATCTCATCCGCGCTGATCTCACAGCCCCGCGACCGGTAATCATTCTCCGCAATGGCATTGCGCAGGAACTCGTAACCGAGATCCGGCGCGTATCCGCGGAAGGTCGCCGCGTCCCCCATCTCATCCACCGCGCCGTGCAGCGCGCCGATGATCGCCGGAGCCAGCGGCTGGGTAACGTCGCCGATACCGAGGCGGATCAGCGTCTTATCTGGATGCGCCGTCTGATACTCACTCACCTTTCGCGCAATCGTACTGAACAGATAGCTGCCGGGCAGCTTCTGATAATTATCATTTACCTTGAACATATGTACTCTCCTCTTCTTGAAACAGATTAACGTTTACAGTATACACATTTTACCGCAAAAATTCAATACTCTACATATCCATCATACTCAGGATCATCTGCGCGGTCTCCGTAAAACTGGTGCCATTGTCCATACTGGTCTTCTGGAGATAACGATGCGCCTCCTCCTCCGTCATATTATTCCGGCTCATCAGAATCCCCTTGGCACGGTCGATCAGCGCCTGCTCCTCATCCGATCGCTTCCGCGGCTGCTGCCGCCGGCGTCTTTTTGCTCTCTCGACGCTGTAGGAAACCATCTCAACGGTAGAGACCAGCTCATGTACCCTGAGCGGCTGCGACAGGCTGACCACATCGGGGTCGCCGTTTTCCGCCCAGTCCTCCCTCGACGTGATCGCAATCATCTGAAACCCGGCAGGAAGATATTCTTTTAATTCGCGGTAAATCATATCCGACAGACGGTAGCTGCAGATCAGCACGCCGTACTGCAGTTCATTTGCCTCCTGAATGGCCTGCGCGCCGTTCGTACAAACGCCGGTCACCTGAAAACCGCTTCGGACTAATATGGATTTTATTTTTTTCCCGGTATCCGCTTTGGGAAATACAACAACAATTCCTGTCAAGCTCAGCTGCCCCTTTTAGTATTTATTCAGATATTCCGCCAGTTCCCATGCACTGACGGTGTGGCAATAGGCATCCCATTCCTTTTTCTTTGTCGCCAGATAAGCTCTCGAAATATGATCTCCCAGCACCTCGCGCACAAAGCGATCCTGCTCCATGGCGTCCAGAGCGATCTTCAGATTCTCCGGCAGCTTCTTCACGCCGAGCTCCTCACACTCAGCGTCAGAGAGATCATAGATATTTTTCGCAATGCGCGCAGGCGGCAGAATCTGATTTTTAATGCCGTCCATACCGGCCGCCAGACAGAGCGCCAGCACCAGATACGGATTCGCCGCCGAATCCGGGCTGCGCAGCTCAATGCGCATGCCGCCGTCGCGGGTCGATGGAATGCGGATCAGCGGGCTTCTGTTTTTCACGGACCAGGCGATGTGAACCGGCGCCTCAAAGCCGGAAACCAGCCGCTTGTAGGAATTCACCAGCGGGTTCGTGACCGCGCACATTCCGTAGACATGCTTCATCAGCCCTCCGATAAAATAATATGCCTCCGTGCTCAGTCCGTTCTCATCCGACGGATCGGCAAATATATTTTTGCCGTCCTTTGAGAGCGATATATTGATGTGCATGCCGGATCCGTTCACGCCGGATTTTGGTTTCGGCATAAAAGTGGCGTACATGCCGTGGCGTTTGGCGATGGTCTTCACTGCCAGCTTGAACGTCATGATATTGTCCGCCGCATGAAGCGCGGGCTCATATTTAAAATCAATCTCATGCTGTCCCGGAGCCGCCTCGTGGTGGGAAGACTCGATCTCAAAGCCCATATCCTCCAGAGTAAGCACCATATCGCGGCGGGCATTCTCTCCGAAATCATTCGGACCCATCTCGAAATATCCGGCAATCTCCCCGGTCTCCGTCGTCGGTCGGCCCTGATCGTCCGTATTAAAAAGGAAGAACTCGCACTCCGAACCGATCTCGCAGACATACCCCATCTCATGAACCTCCCGCACCATCTTTTTCAGCGCCAGACGCGGGTCTCCCTCAAACGGTGTGCCGTCCGGACCGCAGATATCACAGATAAACCGTGCCACCTTGCCCTGCTGCGGACGCCACGGAAAAATCGTAAACGTGTCCAGATCCGGATGCAGATACATATCCGACTCCTCGACCCGCACGAAGCCCTCAATGGACGAGCCGTCAAACATATAGCAGTTGTCCAGCGCCTTCTCCAGCTGACTGCTCGTGATCGCCACGTTTTTCAAACCTCCTGAGATATCGGTGAACTGGAGGCGAATGAACTCAACATCCTCCTCCTCCACCATACGCATGATGTCCTGTTTCGTATATTTGCCCATTGTACCCTCCCGATTTTGAAAATAATATTATAATAATGAAATCTTCTGATCTCATTCATCCCGCAATCCCGAAAATCTTCATTCATGATGCTTTGTGTGAAAGGAACTCCAGCACATCCTCAAATTTCATGGTTCCTCCGAAGATGTCCAGAGCGCTCCCGATCGTCACATTCAGACGATCCTGTCCCCATTCCCGCAGCTGCGTCAGATGTTCGAAGCTGCCGACCCCGCCGGCGTAGGTGACCGGGATCCGATGCCACCCGCCGAGCATCTCGACCAGGCCGCGCTCAATGCCGGAGGCTTTTCCCTCCACATCCGCCGCGTGTATGAGAAACTCATCCGCATAATCCGACAGGCGGTCCAGCAGAGCTTCCGAGATCCTCTCATCCGTGAACCTCTGCCAGCGGTCTGTCACGATATAATAGGCTCCGTCCCTCTTCCGGCAGCTTAAGTCCAGCACCAGATGTTCTCTCCCGGTGACGGCGCAGAGCTTCTCCAGGTTATCATAATTCACAACCCCGTTTCGGAACACCCAGGATGTAACGATCACGTGGGACGCTCCCGCCTCCAGAAACTCCTGTGCGTTTTCCGGCGTAATCCCGCCGCCTGCCTGCAGCATACCCGGAGCCGCGCGCAGCGCCGACAGTGCCTGACGCTTTGTCTCTGTATAATAAGGCGAATCCTTCGCATTCAGCAGAATGATATGCCCGCCCCGGATCTGATGCCGACAGTAGAGCCGCGCATAGAAGGAAGCATCTTGCTCTGAGACATAATTCTCCTCCGCCCGGTCTCCGACATCCCGCAGAGAACCGCCCACAATCTGTTTCACCTTTCCGTTATGAATATCAATACAGGGTCGAAAGTCCATTCCACCACTCCTTATCTGACAAAAGAAAGACAAAATGACTGATTTAAGTCATCACATCTGCATGCATGACGTCCGTTCCTTCATTTTTAACAAAATGCCTCCCCCATAATGTATCATAAAAAACAGGAATTGCAAACCCAAAAAAGGAATTGCAAACCCCAAAAAAGTTTGTTGACATTGTCTTGCGGAATCACTATAATGGAAGAAAAACATTTTAACACTTTTGTCTTTATCACACGGACATCTGCTTTTACAACGAAAAACTCTTCTCTGGTTTTTCGTTTTTATTACATAATCTCATATAATCTTATGACTGAGGGAGGAAAAAAGATGGCAAAAATCATTGGCGAGGGAATTACTTTTGACGACGTGTTACTGGTTCCGGCCTACTCCGAGGTAACGCCCAACATGATCGACCTGACAACAAAGCTGACGAATCAGATCACACTGAATATCCCCATGATGAGCGCGAGCATGGATACGGTGACGGAACACCGGATGGCGATCGCCATGGCCCGTCAGGGCGGTATCGGCATCATCCACAAGAATATGTCCATCACGGCACAGGCCGAGGAAGTCGACAAGGTAAAGCGCTCCGAGAACGGCGTCATCACGGATCCCTTCTCCCTCTCCGCAGATCACACGCTGCGTGACGCAGACGACCTGATGGGCAAGTTCCGCATCTCCGGCGTCCCCATCATCAGGGAGGACGGCACGCTGGTCGGCATCATCACAAACCGTGATCTGAAGTTCGAGACGGATTACAATAAAAAGATCAGCGAATGCATGACGAGCACCGGACTTGTCACCGCCAAAGAGGGTACCTCCCTGGACGAGGCGAAGTCTATCCTTGCCAGATCCAGAAAGGAAAAACTCCCCATTGTTGACGACGATTATAAATTAAAGGGACTGATCACGATCAAAGATATCGAGAAACAGATCAAATATCCGCTGTCCGCCAAGGATTCCCATGGCCGGCTGCTCTGCGGCGCAGGCGTCGGGATTACACATGACATGATGGCACGCGTGGCCGCTCTTGTCAACGCGCAGGTGGACGTCATCGTAGTGGATTCCGCACACGGACATTCCAGAAACATCCTGAACGCCATCCGCCAGATCAAGGCCGCTTATCCGGATCTGCAGGTGATCGCGGGGAATGTAGCCACCGCAGCCGCGACAGAAGCACTGATCGAGGCCGGCGCGGATGCCGTGAAGGTCGGCATCGGACCGGGATCCATCTGTACCACCCGCGTCGTTGCGGGCATCGGCGTTCCGCAGATCACAGCCATCATGGACTGCTATAACGTCGCAAAGACTTACCATATCCCGATTATCGCGGACGGAGGCATCAAATACTCCGGCGACATGACCAAGGCTCTTGCGGTCGGCGCCAGCGTCTGCATGATGGGTTCCATGTTCGCAGGCTGCGACGAAGCGCCCGGCGATTTTGAATTATATCAGGGACGGAAATACAAAGTATACCGCGGTATGGGTTCCCTCGCCGCCATGGAGAACGGCAGCAGGGATCGCTATTTCCAGGAGGACGCGAAAAAGCTGGTACCGGAGGGCGTCGAGGGACGCGTCGCCTACAAGGGCAGCGTGGAGGATACGATCTTCCAGCTGGTCGGCGGCATCCGCTCCGGCATGGGCTACTGCGGAGCACCCACGATTCCGGATCTCATTGCAAACAGCAGCTTTGTAAAGATCTCCGCCGCTTCCCTGAAGGAGAGCCATCCGCATGACATCCATATCACGAAGGAAGCGCCCAACTATTCCGTAGAATAATTCAAAACAGTTCCTTACAGCCACTCATACACAGAGTGGCTGTAAATAACAGTATATCTCAGTAAACCCAATCTTGTCCGGAGGTATCTATGAAAAAAGCACTTGTCATTTTATGCGGCGGCCTGTCCACCCGGATGGGGACCAGTAAGACCTTCCTTCCGTTTGGCAGCACCTCCCTGTTAAAATATCAGATCGCCCGCTTCCGGCCGTTTTTCGAGACGATCTATCTGTCCGTACCCTCGCAGGAGGACGACCGGTTCCCCTATGAGGATTACTGCGGCTGCAAAGCCATTCCGGACACATATGCCAGAATCGGTCCCATGGGCGGTCTGTTCAGCTGTCTCGGCAGCGTACCGGAGGATATGCTTTTTTTTACGCCGGTGGACGCTCCTTTCACGAATCCGGCTCTCGCCGCCGAGATCTGTGCGCAGCTGGAAGCGGATGAGACAAAATACGCCTGCGCGATTCAGAATCCCGAGGGACGCGTACAGCCGCTCTTCACCGCATATACCAGGCGCTGCCTGCCCGTGATCGAGGATCTCATCCAAAAAAAATCCTACCGTCTGAAGTTTATCCTGACCCCGGCCGACACCCTGATTCTGGACCGCTTTCTTCCGCCGGAGCAGTTTTTCAATATGAACGACCCGCAGTCCTACTACTATGCCCTGCAAAAGCTGTCCGCCAAACGCCCGGGTGAGTTTCCGCCGGACTTCGGAAAGCAGATGAAAACCGACTCCCACCATGTCCCCATTCTGTCCTTCACCGCAAAATCGGGGACCGGCAAAACGACCTATCTGGAGAAGCTGATCCCGCTCCTGAAGCAGAATCACCTGCGGATCGCGGTCGTCAAACACGATGCCCACGGCTTTCAGATCGACAAGCCGGGCAAGGACAGCTACCGTCTGACGCAGGCGGGCGCCGACCATATGATCCTGACTTCCGAGGATCGGACCGCGGCCATCCTCTCTCACCGATCAGAAAACCCTTCTCTGGAGAGCATCCTGGCCCGCATCGAGAATATCGATTTCATTATCACAGAAGGTTATAAGCTCGGCGGCCAGAAAAAGATTCATCTGCTTCGCAGAGGACACAATGAGACGCCCGTAGGCAATCCGGAAAACACGATCGCGTATGTCACAGACTTTCCCTTTGAAGCAGACGTACCGGTATTTGATCTGAACCATCCGGAAGATATCCTCCCGTTTTTACTGGACTATATCCGGGACTGCTCCGATTCGTCTGCTCTGTCTCTGCACTGAACAGACGAGGCCGGTTACGGCTTTCTGTTGCCCCTGTATCTGAAGCACACCTTATAAAAATGTTAGTTACACTGTACTGTAATCCGAATTTCGAATCATAAATTGCATTTTCCGAATCACTGGAATACCAAAAAAACATTAAAATAATACATATAGAATTCATCCTGCTGCATCCGATCTCCAGAATGGATGATCAGCAGATGAAATGGGGCGGAAATTTTGCGAAAAAGGGGGCAGGATACATGCAGCAAATATCCTTTGATTCGATCAATCGGAAATTATCTATTTCGGAAATGGCACAGATTCACGACATCAGCCGTCAAACCCTGATCTATTATGACAAGATCGGTCTGTTCCGACCGGCCATCATCGACGACGTAAACGGTTACCGCTATTACAGCACACTTCAGATCCCTCTGCTCAGAGAGATTTGTTTTTTACGTTCTATCGGCATGTCCCTCGAGGATATCCGGAAACACAACGAGTATAATACCTCCACCTCCACGATCGAACTTCTGGAGTCTCAGAGGGATAAACTGTCCAGACAGATGGAGACACTTCAGGAACAGATTCGTCAGATTGACAAGCGCGTGAATGTATATCGCGATGCGGAGGATTATGACAACGAAGATTATAAACCAACGATTACGCATTTTCCGGATCGCTGGGTGCTCTACCATGAGTGGGAAGCAGACGACATGACGCGGCACGGCTATCATTTCTCCCTGATGCGGGTCTGGAACGATGCCGAACGATATGACATTCTCCCCTCCAGACGATGGGGCACACTGATCTTCAGGGATGAGGTCGAGCGCGGAACCCCCTTGCATAATTGCGGCGCCTGTTGTATCATAGACGAAGATAAAATGCCCGATGTGCCGGGAATGTATCTCTTAAAAGAGGGGGATTATGTCTGTATGCCGAAATACGGCATGTCCTTTAATGTAGAGCCTCTCGATAAACTGGTGAACTGGATCAGGGAAAACGACTATGAGATCATCGGTGATATCTATGACGAATGTCTCCTGGACACCATTTTTTATGATGGCGACCATGAGCTGGATTTCGGAGAGCTGCAGATTCCGATACGCAAAAAAGAGGTTTCTTCGATGAATTCCTTCTCGCAGATCGTGCGTGATCAATCCGACGAAAGGAGTCCCCATGGCTTATTACATCAACAAGAAAAACAAAAAACCAGTAGAAGAACCGCCTGAGAAGAAAAAGCTGAGCCGGACCATGCGTTCCTTCTACCAGATTCTCGGCTGTGTGATCGTACTGATCATTGTACTGATCATCTGGTTTGTACGCGGCGGCGAATAAAAAAGAAACGTGCGCGCCGCATGGCGCACCACAATAGAAAAAACGTCCTTTCGGACGTTTTTTCTATTACTGAGGGTATACAAATTTTAGATAATTATCCTAATATTATTTCCCTGCTTTTCTCTTTCCGAACATATCGATCGCCACTACCGCGACAAGCACCGCGCCGATGACAATGTTCTGTACCGAGGACGTCACGCCCATGATGTTCAGTCCTGTACTGATGACACAGATAACAAATGCGCCGACCACTGTCTTTGCGATCTTGCCTTCACCGCCGGAAAGACTGGTTCCGCCGATCGCCGCCGCCGCGATCGCAAGGATGTTGTATCCGCCGTCGGCGATGTTCGGGCTTCCGGTCCGCAGACGGGAAGCCAGCACCAGTCCGGCAATCGCTGCCGCAAGTCCGTTTAAGGTAAAGATCAGAATATTATATCTGTCTACATTCACACCGGAAAGCCTGGCCGTCTGCTCGTTGCTGCCGATCGCATATGTATAGCGGCCGAGCTTCGTGTTCCGGATCAGATAGAAGCAGATCACAAAGAAGATGATCGCCACAATAAACTGGGATGGAATGATACCGATGGTCTTCGAACCCCAGAAGGTAAACTGAACCGCCGCGTTCTCATTGTCTGCGATACGGATGGACGTCTCACGTGTGATGACCAGAGCCAGAC
This sequence comes from Clostridiales bacterium, assembly GCA_021201535.1. Lineage (GTDB taxonomy): Bacteria > Bacillota > Clostridia > Lachnospirales > Lachnospiraceae > Eubacterium_I. The sequence goes on from JAJQEU010000051.1 coordinate 14,125, forward strand.
CACTGGCCGCATACATCATACCTGCCGTCATGATGAAAAACGGCACCTTCAGTTTCGCAATACAAAAACCGTTGACAAATCCGCAGGCAAGACCGATCGCTATGCCGACCAGGGATGCCGGAATCGGCGTCATGCCTGCCTGCATGCAGATAGAAGCCGCGCAGCCCACCAGCGCTGCGATCGAACCGATGGAGAGATCGATCTTACCGCTGATCATGACAAAGGTCATGCCGCAGCCGAACAGAATGTAGACCGCTCCCGTCCGCAGCAGACTCGTCAGGTTGCTCAGCGAGAAGAATCCGCTCCCGGCGACCGAGAAAAGTACGACAAGAGCCACCAAGATAATATACACGCCGAATTTGTCGTATATCTGTTTCCCCTTTGATACGTTGTTCATAAAATCCTCCTACTATCGCCGGAAACTAAATATCCAGCATCAATTTCAACATCTTTTCTTTCAGGTTGTCCTCTCCCTCAGAGAACTCGCCGACCTTTTTGCCCTCGCGCATCACGATGATGCGGTTGCACAGTCCGATCAGCTCATCCTCCTCCGAGGAAATCACAATGACTCCGATATGCTGCTTCACGAGATCCTGAATGAGCTGATAAAAATCCGCCCGGGCTCCCACGTCCACACCGCGGGTCGGCTCATCCAGAAGCAGCAGCTTTGAGTTCGTCATCAGCCACTTCGCCAGGCAGACCTTCTGCTGGTTTCCGCCGCTTAAGTTCTCAATCCTCTGCTCCATGCCTGTTGTTTTTATTTTTAAACTGTCAATCAGTTTATTTACGCCATCCTTCTCCTGACCATTTCGGATATGAAGCCCTTTTCCGAGAGACAACATACTCGGCAGGCTCATATTCTCGCGAATCGGGCGCACCGCCAGGATACCTTCGACCTTCCGGTCCTCGCTAACATAACCTATGCCCTGACGCACCGCGTCCACCGGGCTTTTGACATCCAGTTTTCTGCCTTCAAAAACAAACTCACCCTCATCCAGATCATAACAACCGAAAATCGTCTTCGCAATCTCGGTTCTCCCCGCTCCTGCCAGACCGGCAAAGCCGAGGATCTCCCCCTCTTTTAACTGAAAACTCACATCTTCATACAAACCCTTGCTGGTCACATTCTTCGCCTCAAAGATCACCTCTCCCTCGTGATGATACTTCTCCGGAAACTGATTCGTGTTCTCGGAACCGACGATACCGGCCAGCAGCCTCTGATTATCCACATTCGCAATGTCGTCGGAAAAGATCAGTTTTCCGTCCCGCAGTAATGTGATCCGGTCACAGATCTGATATACCTCCGACATGCGGTGCGTGATATACACCATGCCGACGCCTTTCTCCTTCAGACGGCCGATCAGGGCAAACAGAATCTCTGTCTCCTGCATCGTCAGCGAGGATGTCGGCTCGTCAAAAATAATGACGTTGGAGTTAAGGTTCAGCGCGCGCGTGATCTCGATCATCTGCTGTGTCGCGACCGGCAGGTCGCCGGCTCTGGCGTCCAGATCAAAATCAACGCCCACCTCATCCATAACCTCTTTCGCGCGTTTGCGCATCGCCTTCCAGTCGTAGATACCCCTGTTCACGATCTCATTCGCGATGAAGATATTCTCCAGCACGCTCAGGTGCGGAAGGATATTCAGCTCCTGAAACACCATGGCAATGCCGTCCAGCTGAGCGTCATGTACCGTTCCCTTCAGCGGGATCACACGGTCGTTGTGCGCGATCGTTCCGCTGTCTGGCAGGTATACACCCGCAAGAACCTTCATCAGGGTGGATTTCCCGGCACCGTTCGCTCCCATCAGCGCATGAACCTCCCCCGCGCGGAGATCGAAATCCACATCATGCAGCACCTGTGTCCCGGCGAAAGATTTGCAGATGTCCGTCATCTTCAGTATTTCTTTCCCGACCTGCTCCGGTCTTTTTTCATTTCCCATTAAATCCAGCCTTTCTGAACACCGGCCGGCACGAAGGCCGGCCGGTAAAATCCATGCTCAGTTAAAACAAACCGATTTACAGAGCGTCAAACAGTTCATTACCCTTGTCGATGAACTCCCACATATAATCAGATACGGACTCTACATCGGTACCCATGGTCCACTCAGCCAGTTCCTCGCCGTGAGGCAGGTACTCGTCAATATTCTCGCTGGTAACAATAGTGTCCGGTGTAAAGGTATACAGACTGTATACATCATCGTCATAGTTCGGCTGATACTCCCACTCGCTCGAATCCGTGCCGTTGATCAGATCGTAAGCCTGATATACCGCGTAATAGCCCTGAAGGATAGACCAGTCGTATGCGGATGCGTACAGCTTGCCCTCGTCGATGGACTGCAGTGCCAGGAGGTTTCCGTCAATGCCGGCCACGAGAACACCGTCCTCGCCGACCTCAATGCCGTTCTCCTCAAGTGCGGTGACCGCGCCCACTGCCATCAGGTCGTTGCAGCAGAGAACGATGTCGATATCGCTGTGCGCCTGGATCAGATCGGACATGGTGGTCGTCGCGGTATCCTGGTCATAGCTGGCGCTCTGGGAATCGAGAACCGTCACGTTATCATACTCAGCGATCGCGCGCTCAAATCCGGCTGTCCGCTCGATGGAGGAGCTTGCTGCGTCCACACCGCGCAGGATGATAACATTGCCTTCGCCGCCGGCCGCATCAATGACTGTCTTCGCCAGCTCATAAGCCATCTCCTCGTGGTCTACACCGATGTAGTTCGGCATATAGTCGTCAATCTCATCGCCCCACACATTCGTGATCTCGGTATCCACCGTCACAAACGGGATACCCGCGTCATGCGCCGCGTCAACCGCACCGGATACACCGTCGGAATCATTCGCGGTCAGAATCAGAGCGTCCACGCCGGCTGAGATCATGTTCTCACACTTCGTAACCTGTCCGTCTACATCAGACTCCGTCGTGGTGTTATCCACTCTCACCTCAACGCCGAGCTCCTGTCCCGCCAGAACAGCGCCGTAAGCGATATCCTGGAAATGAGCGTTCGTCGCAGTCTTAACAACGATACCGATCGTAAGGTCGGAATCTGCCGTGGATGTAGTGGATGTCTCAGCTGTGCTGCTGCTCTCATCCGCTGCCGAACTGTCCCCTGTGCTGTCCGAGCTTGAGCTGCCGCAGGCCGCCAGGCTCAGCGCCATCGCGCCGACTACCGCGATGGAGAAAATTTTTGTCATTCTTTTCTTCATAAATATCCTCCTTTTATGAATGGCATGATTTATACAGATTGCCATCTTTGATGGCAATAGTATAGCATTGTTGATTTCTGCCGGTTATTCAACCGAATTTATCAATTATGAATAAATGAAATGATTGTACCCCGGAAAAACACGATTTGAATCCATTCGGTTTTTTATCGGTTTTTGTCTGGTATACCGGCTGTATTTTTGTGGAATTAAAAAAGTTACTGTTTTTTCAGTAACTTTTTACAAAATCTTTCCGATAATTTTATCAGATTTATATGAATGTAATACATGTTCTATACCGTTTTTACTTATATACGACTGTTTCTTTACAAGAACTTTCCAATACTGATATAAGGAAAACCCTTATTCACACATGTCGATCGTCCTGCGAATCAGCGCGAGCGTGCTCTCCACCGGATAACCGAACAGCAGCCCGGTCACCGCCAGCTCCTCCTCGCCCAGACAGTTGTGAAGCTCGATCGGGCACTCCTCCTCGTGACCGAACCAGGACAGTTCCCTGCAAAAAAAGTCCCGCATTTTCTCTCTGTCCAGATGTACCTCACAGGAATCATAGACAGCCAGAATCTCTTCGAGATCGAAATAATCTCCCAGGGTGCCCTTCCTGCTGATATAGAGCATAAACTCATACTCCTGTACATGATACGGATAACAGTAAAACGTATCGCCGACCTCAGCCAGAATCCGCATGTAATCATCGCCGGACTCCGGATAGATCGTCGCAGCCAGCTTCTTTCCGTTCTGCACCGATTCGTTCATATAGGAGACAACCGGAATCGGACCGTAATTGTTGCTGCAGCAGATCAGATTATACCAGCTCAGCCACGGGCTCTCATACTCCGCCCGCACCGGAAAAAAGATCCGCTTGCAGACCACCGGCTCCGCGCCTGACCGCCGGAACTCATAGGTGAGGGTGATCGTCACACCATCCCCCTCCTGCTCCCGGTACAGCGAGAAAGTCAGCGGCTCGCCCCCCATATCATACTCCTGTTCAAAAATCAGATCCTTTACTGCCATATGTTGTACCTGCCGGTCACTAATTTACTGATATAATACTTCTTGATATACTGGCTGTGCTCACGCTCCGCGGCGATCGCACCGTCCAGATCACGCGCCAGAATCGCCTCGTATATCTTATGATGCTGCTTCGTCGTCTCCTTGCCGTGCTCCAGATCCTCAAAGGATGTGACGTCAAATCTGCGCTTCTGGTTCAGCAGCAACTCGAACATCTTATCCAGCCACCGGTTGTGGACCGAATGAATGATAAAGCTGTGAAACTTCACATCCCACTCCATACGTTCGATCAGGTCTCCGACCTGCGACTCCTTCTCCGTCTCCTCCATGATCTGCGTCAGCGTCCGGTCTGAGACCGCGTCATAATTCTTAAGAGATACCTGCAGCGCATAGACCTGCAGCACCTCCAGCAGATCATAGACGCCCAGAATATCCTCCAGCGTGTAAACCGGTACGACTATCCCCTTTCCCGGCTCCTCCGTCAGAAGCTCCTCGCGCACCAGCTGGCGCAGCGCGTAGCGCACCGGAGAACGGCTCACGTTGTAAGTCTCGGAGAGCTGCCGCTCCACAAGGACAGTACCCGGCTCATATTCATTGCGCAGGATCGCCTCCCGAAGCTGGTGATACACAGCCATCTCCTTCGTCATACCTGCGGTACTATTCACATCTCCTGTTTTTCCCATACCTCAACCTGCTCCTTTTTCTGTCATTTATCTCAGCCGCCAATCTGATTCATATAGCGATTCGTCTCGCTCACATTTCCATATGTCAGTTTAACATGCTGTGCAGGTTTGTCAAGGATGGATTTTCTCATCGCGTCCGCAAGCGCCTCGCCATGGAGTCCTCTCACCACGACCTCATCCCTTGAATGAAGGCAGGGTTTGATCTTCCCGTCACAGGTCAGACGGATCCGGTTGCAGGCCAGACAGAAATGCTGATTCACTGCACTGATGATGCCGATCCTGCCGCTCCCATCCGGGAAAGAATACATCCGCGCCACGCCGGAATCGTCGATCGGAACGAGCTCCGGCACCTTTTCCAGCACCAGATCACCCTTGACAAAGGCATGCTTCGGGAAGGACGCGCAGGCGCCGATCGGCATCAGCTCGATAAACCGGACCTCCACATCGCCGTCCCGCGCCAGATTCACAAAATCCACAATCTCATCGTCGTTAAAACCGCCGATCAGCACCGTATTCAGTTTGATCGGAACCAGTCCCGCCTCCCGCGCCAGTTCGATCCCCTCGATCACCTCGGAGAACTTTCCGCGCCGCGTGATTCGGGTGTATTTCTCAGTCTGCAATGTATCCAGACTGATATTCAGGCGGGCAACGCCGGCATCGCGCAGCGCATATGCCATATCCGCCAGCATAATCCCGTTAGTCGTGAGCGCAAGCTCCTTCACACCGGGTATGGATGAAATCCTCCGGCAGATATCGATCACATCCGGCCGGATCAGCGGCTCACCTCCTGTCACACGGATTTTCGATATCCCCGCAGCGACGGCTGCCTCCGTGATCTCCACGATCTCGTCCGCACTCATCAGGTCGGTATTCGAGGAGATACAGTCGGTCCGCTTGTCCGGCATACAGTACAGACAGCGCAGGTTGCACTCATCCGTAATCGAAATCCTCATATAAGTGATGTCTCTTCCGTATTTGTCTCTCATGTAATAGTTGTCTCCTGTCAGGTTAGTAGCGAATTATAACACTAAATAATGTATGCGTCCAGCATTGTTCCCGCTTTTACCGCACCGCTTTCGGCAGGAATAATCGCAAAAATCTCTGTATCCTTCATTGCGCTGACGTTTCCGTTCTCCTGATGCTGGTTCAAATGAAAAAGCACACTGCCATCCTCCAGGCTCAGGCCGCCTTTTAATACACGGAGCACCGGACTCTTCTTTTTGAAGGTCTCCGCCAGGCAGACACGGATCTTCTGAAGCATATAATCACTCCTGCCGCAGATCTTCCGCAGAGCGGGAACCGCAACCAGGTGGAATGTCGTCATGGCCGCGGACGGATTCCCGGACAATCCGAAGACAGGGACTCCCTTTAAAACCGCCAGACAGCAGGAGGAGCCGGGCTTCATCCGTATCTTGTCTACCAGAATCTCCGCGCCGGCGCGCTCCAGCGCATCCTTTGTGTAATCATATGTACCGACGGAAACGCCTCCCGTCATGATTACCGCATCATACATACTGACCGCAGTCTGCAAAAACTCTGAAATCCGCTCCATCTGGTCCGGGACAATACCCAGATAGATGGACGGGAGATTCTCACGCTTCAGTGCCGAGTGAAGCATATATCGATTCGAATTATATATTTTCCCTGACTGTAATGTCTCGCCCGGATCCAGCAGTTCATTACCCTGTGAAATGATACCGATCAGCGGAATACGGTATACCTCTACCGCGGAAATCCCCTGGGAAGCGATCATACCGTGGATGGCCTCATCCACCACCGTTCCCTTCGGAGCGATCACTTCGGAATACCGAACATCCTCGCCCCTGCGCACGATATTATCCCCCGCATGAAAACTCTGAAAGATTGTCACATATCCGTCCGCAGCGATCGTATCCTCAAACTTCACCACCGCATCCGCTCCCTCCGGGATCGGTGCTCCGGTCAGAATCTTCACAGCGTAGCCGTGCTTTAATGTTTTGTGAGAAACTGACCCGGCCGGAATCTCCTCCGCGACAGCCAGTCTGACCGGCTTCTCTCCGGATACCGACTGTGTATCAGCCGCGTGAAACGCATATCCGTCCAGAGGGGATTTGTCAAACAGAGGCACATCATACCGCGCTTTCAGGTCAACAGCCAGGACCCGTCCGGACGCCTTGTCGACGGGAACCACCTCCGTATCCAGACATCTGCAACGCTCCAGCATCAGCATCAGAGCTTCGTCCAGATCAAATACATAATTTTTCATTTATCCTTACTCTCCCATTGCCAGTGATTGTCCGACAGAATAAGCATGCGTTTTTAGTCCGCGGTTGTTTTCCGCAGCCTCAGGATCGTTTGCCTTGACACATATGATCCGTTTCTCATCCACAAAACCAAATCCGGGGAACACCGCTGCGAGATAATCAAAATACATGGAAAACATATTCGGATCCTCGTTATCCTGTGAATAAACCGTGACGATCTTCTTCTGTCCATATCTCGGAGTACCGTCCAATCCAATTAATGGAAAAAACCTGTCATACAGATTTTTGACCATACCGCTCACCTGCATAAAATAAACCGGGGATCCTATTACTATCGCATCCGCATCCTTTACTTCTTTCAAAGCTTTGCTGAGCTCATCGTCTATTAAACAACACCAGTCTTTTTTAGCCACATCATACTTATCTTCTACCATAGTACCTTCTCCGACACGACAGGCAAAACAACCCTGACAGGCCATAGCACGCATCTTGAACAACGTATAACTTTTAACTTCAGCATTATGCTCTTTTGCGCCGCGCTCAATCATTTGCAAAATTGTGGCTGTATTGCCGTCCATTCTTGGGCTCCCATTAAATATTACTATTTTTTTCATGTACTGTCTCCTTCATAAATGATCGGGAGTCACCGGACATCACATCGCACGGCAAATATCCCTTTATAACGCAAACAAATGTCAGCAAGAATGCATCAAAAAAAGAGATACATCCCCCGACACTTTGTTTACAAATCGTGCCCATGCCTCTGACAGCATGGGCACGCAAACCGAATCCCTTTAGAACTCGATATAATCAAGATTCAGTGATTCACCGGCAATCTCGACATCAATGTCCTTTTTATTGCCGGCCGCATCAATGCTGATCACATACTTGCCGTCGTCAAGTCCGTCAAACTTGAAGTCGCCAAAGAAGTTCGTCTTCTGCGAATCAACCAGCACGCCGTCCTTCCTGAGCTCGATGGTGGCGTTCTCGTAGCAGTCTCTGTTCACGAGAATACCGCCAGCCACAAAATTCTTGGTGAACTTGTAGAGGTTCTTGTAATATACATGTGGATTCAGACCCAACTCCGGTCTGTAAACCTCAAGCTTCTCCGTCTCGATCATCGCCTGCATCTCGAGCGGATCAAGATGATATGCCTGGAATGTCTTTGTCGGGCAGGAGTGAACACACCTCGGTACACCGGGCTTCCAATCCGGATCATCAAGCAAATGAGCACACATGGTACACTTCTGTGCAACATCTTTTTCATCGTTGTAATAAACCGCACCGTAAGGACACATGGAAGCCACTTCCTTATGACCTCTTGCCTTATCCATATCGATCAGGACAATGCCGTCGTCTCTTCTGGTAGCATATCCGGCCGCTACAAGAGGACATTTCTCACAATGCTGGCAGGGCATTGAGAGATATACATAATCATTACGCGCGTATCTGCCGCGCTCTCTGCGCATTACATTCACCCAGCGATGTCCGTGACGCGGCTGAGACTCCGTATAACCGGGCCATTCATTTCCAACGTGCTCATCTTTGCAGGACATAAGGCAGTTGTTGCAGTCATGACACCATCTGATATCGTGTACTAAATACCACTGTTTCATCTCTTATTCTCCTTTCCTGGAGTATCTGCGGGATTAATAAATCTCGTAGATACCTCCGTCCCATTTTTCTACTTCAACCTGAGCACTGTTCGGTGCCATACCGCACGCATACTTGGACATATAGCGATCCGGTGTCAGGATATTCACGCACCCGCCGCGGTCTGCGGAGCATCCCGGTTTGCCGAGCGGAGCATACTCCGCGCAGGACTCATAGGAGTGAACGGTACCGGGCTGTACGCGCTCGCCCACCTGTGCACAGAGAATTACGGATCCTCTGTCGTTGAACGCGCGAACCAGGTCGCCGTCCTTGATGCCGCGGGCTTTCGCGTCAACGGAATTCATACGGATGATCCAGTAATACCAGCCGTCAACCAGTACACGGTGATCCTTGATATCCAGCATGAAGGAATCCTTCGCGTCGCCCATCGTATGGAAGGAGAATCTGGGATGAGGTGAAAGCATGCCGAGAGGATACTTCTTCGCAACCTCCGCGTGCCAGCTCTCCCATGCCGGTACATACTTATGCATGGCCGGACGATATTCATCAATATAACCCTGCTCCTCGAAACGAGATAAGCTGGTGGAGATAAACTCAATCTTTCCTGTCGTCGTCTGCAGACCCTTTAAGCCGACAGACTGGTTCGGAGCGGGACCCCAGTCCGGAGTATCGCGCTCACGGTTCTCGGCGAACCAGCGGAACGCTACGGTCTTCTTACGGTTCGGGTTGATCGGAACTACCATATAACCCTTCTTGAAGAACTCATCAAACGTCATAACCTGCGGACAGTCTGTCGCGTTGTAATACTGTCTTACCCAGTCAAGCTCATCCTTGCCCTCAGAGAAAATTTCATAAATGCCGAGCTTCTTGGACATCAGCGCGTAAATCTCATAGTCGGACATAGACTCGCCCAGCGGCTCGATACACTTCGCCTGCAGGGAGATCACGCGGTTGTTCGCTGTCTGATAGGTATCCGGAATGTAGCCGGAGCAGTTACCAAACTCGGAGATGTCCCAGCGCTCATAGTTCGTGCAGGCCGGAAGGATAACGTCCGCGAACATAACCTCGCCCTCGTTCCAGATCGACTGGCTCACTACAAACTCAAGCGTATCGGAGTGATACATCTTCGCGTAACGGTTCGTCGCTGTCATCGTGCCGATATGCGGTCCACCGTACTTCCAGTACATCTTGATCTTGCCGTAGCCCGGAGCCGGATACTGATACGGATGCATCTGCGCTTCAATGGAAGCGCCGCAGAATCCCTTGCCGTACCACTCGAACTTGCCGTTCATGATACACTCCGGAATCTTCAGACGCGGAATGTGCTGACCGGCCTCCCAGTTTACCTTGACCGGAGCCGGGAAGGTCGTACGGCCGTCGAACATACGCCATGCGAACTTGTAACCCGCGGCGGAGTTCACGCAGTCACCGGAGATACCGCCGTCCGCGTAGCCCGGGAAGAAGAAATCATAGTCTACCGGCACGCCCTGTGTGGTGGACCAGATGTTGGAACCCGGCTTGCCCATGCCCTGCATCGTCGCAAGAGCGATCATACCGCGGGTCCACTCAATACCATGGGTCGCACGACATGCGCCGCCCCAGCCGCCGAGTCCGCCGGCTGCAAGGTATGTATTCTTCTTCGCCCACTCACGCGCCAGCGCACGAATCTCACAGGCAGGAACACCGGACTCTTTCTCAGCCCACTCACAGGTCTTCGGGTAATTATCCTCACCCTTGCCTAATACATACTCAGCCCACTCCTCAAAACCGTAGGCATGAGTCGCCACATACTCTTTGTCATATGTACCCTCTGTCAGCCAGGTGTATGCGATCGCGAAAGAAATCGCATGATCCGTACCAACCTTCGGGGACATCCACTTCATTCCCCACATATTCGCAGAATGGTTGAAGAAAGGATCAATAAATACCATCTGAACACCGAGTTCATCAAGCCAGCGACGTCTGATATGTGACTCGTACGCAGCGTACAGTCCGCTGTTTACCTCCGGATCGGAAGACCAGAACACAATCAGATCCGCATATTTCAGACCATCCTCAAGCAGATCGTACTGCTCCGGGTTTCCGAGTCTCCAGGAAAAGCCCCACATATGCATGCCGCCCCAGTGCCAGCCTTCCCAGCTGTCCGGGTTGTGATCCGCATAGGTGAATCCCATGAGGTTCATGAAACGGAAATAGGTGGAGTGACGGTAACCTACATTACCCCATAAATGGTGAGAAGACGGTGTGGACATGATGGATGCCGGGCCGCTCTCTCTCTTGATACGGTTGACTTCGTTCGCGACAATGTCGGTTGCCTCGTCCCAGCTGATTCTCTCATATCCTGAAATACCGCGGTTCTGGATATTTCTCTCACCGTTCGGGTCGAAGTCAACACGCTTCATCGGATACAGGTTACGGCGATCAGAATAAATCATGGACTTCTGACCGGCCGTGAACGGCTGAATCGTCGTATACCTGGGCGCCTTGAACACTCTGCCTCTCGCTTCGATTGTCCAGCCCTCCGGATCGGTCTCATCAAAGTCCATCGGTGTAATGCGGATGATCTTACCATCCTTAACATATACGAACACCGGACCGCCGGTACTGGAGTTTGTTAAACGAATTTCGCCTTGCATGGCTAAACCTCCTTATAAATATGTGATAAAATATCGTATCCGCGAAACCTGCCGCAGCGCCAGAGTAGAGGATGCGCCGCCCCGGGCGGTTCCACAGATACCATTCGCTACAAAAAGGAACAAAAAACTCTGCTGCCCCCTTCTATAACGCATTGTAAGCTGTATTGTCACCATACAGTCAAGATGAAATTTTCGGAAATCCGAAAAGTTTGTTCCTGCTCCACCGGCTGCTATTGAAAATATAGTTAAAATCCCGCATGCTGATGCGAGAATTTTAACTATACTTTCAAACGGCACGACAGCTGATATCAAAAATCTCTCTTGGCATGAAGATTGGAATATTTCTGTGCATATATGTAAAAGTCATTCAGTGCCGGATTTTTGTTTTTATTCTTGCGGACGAGCTGCATGGAAAGATACTTCTGCGGGACATCCTCCTCGATGGGAATAAAACGGAGGTTCATATTCGACGTCACCTCATCCTCCTCAAACACCAGGGATACACCCTCGCCCATCTCGATCGCCAGAAGCAGTTCTTCAAAATCTTCAAACTCCGCCGACACCTTCGGCACAAAATCAAAAGCCGCACATATATTATGAAGGTAATCATCCTCCGGCTTCAGCTTCATCGGAAGATAGCGCAGGAACGGGCTGTCTCTGAAATCGGAAAGCTTCACATCCTTCTTGCGGAACAGCGGGTGACTCTTGTGAATCACAATGCCGACCCGGGAATAAAATAAGGTAACTTTCTCGACGCCCTGCACCATCTTCACATCGTGGTCGGCGATCAGGATCGCGTCATAATAATCGTTCATCAGTCCCTCGACCAGCTTCCGCTGCGTGCAGCGCTCCTTCATGATCTGGATCTCCGGGCGGTCCTCGCGGAACCCGGACAGCACCTGCGAGATATAGCTGTTCGACTTGATATGCTCCTGACAGCCGATCGAGATGCCACCGCTGAACTTCTTGACAGAGTTCTTCGCACGGGCCAGGGCATTCTGCCACTCGGTCACCATCTGTGAAAGTGTCTCCGCGAGCATCTGACCCTGGATCGTCAGCCGCACGCCCTTCGTGTTACGGTCAAACAACGGCAAACCGAGCTCCTCCTCCAGAGAAGCGATCTGCCTGCTGATATTCGACTGGGAGATAAACAGTCCCTTCGCCGCCTTCGTGAAACTCAGGTGCGTCGCCACCTCGAGAAAACACTTTATCTGTAAATCGGTCATAATACAATCAGTCTCCTTGGTTCATGGGATATTTTGCATAAAAACATGAAAAAAACGAAATCTATTTTATCAATATTATACTGTATTCTTACAATACAGTCAATCTTTTCTTAAAAACAGATTCCAAAAACTGAACATATTATGTCATAATTATAGCAGTATACTCAATTCCCACTTATCCAAAAATCGCCGCTACTTATTTCGGTTCTGCATGAATGTCACAATTTTTTTCTCCTTATTATATAAATTTTATATATTTTTAACATTTCGGTTGACTGTATAGTAGGAATACACTGTAAAATCACTGTATTGAGTAGAGGGATTTTAGTTTAAGGAGGTTACTTTATGGCTTTAGTAATTGCTATTGTGTACTTTGCTGTGCTGATCTTCGTCGCCAGTATGTACTCAAGAAAACGTGTAAAATCCGCTGAGGATTTTGCAAACGCGGGCGGCGGCCTCGGTTGGATCATGGTGACATTTTCCTTCGTACTCGCACCGCTCGGATCCGGTCACACGATGTCACTCTGGGAGAAGGCAGCGGGTGCCGGCGGCATCACCAGTCTGGTGGACTTCACCGGTATCGGCGCAGGCGCCATGTGGTGGGCACTCGGCGCAGGCGGTGTGTTCCTTCCGATCGCAATGCTCTGGATGGGACCCCTGTACAAGAAGATTGGTATGCCGACGGCTCCGGCCGCGATCGGCAAGATCTTCGGTAAGCGCATGGGTTATTTCCATGCGGCATTCCAGACCATGACCTGGACCGGCATCGGCATGTCCGAGCTGGTTGCCATCGGCACCGCGATCTACACGCTGTGCCAGGCCAGCGGCATCAATCTCGGTCTGTACGCATCCATTATCCTGGGATTTGTCCTGATCATCTGCTACGTATTCTTCGGCGGCATGCTTCAGATGGCATGGCTGAACTGTATCAATGCGGTCGTCATGCTCGGCGCATCCTACGCGGCCATCGCAATCATCGCCGGCAGCTATCTGTCCGACTACTTCGGAGCAGACGTTGGTTTCTGGGCTGGCGTAAAGCAGGCTTATGACGCGGCAGGATACAGCAGTGTACTGACACAGACAGGCACGATCACACAGCTGCCGATCTGGCTGTCGGTTATCATCCCGGTTATCGTATTACATACGACGGCGGGCGCCGTATCCCAGACCATGATGCAGCCGTTCTTCGCGGCAAAGAGCCAGAAGGACTGCCGCAAGGGCGTCTTCCTCGGCTGCTCCCTGAACATTATGTCCAGCCTTCCGTGGATCTTCCTCGGCATCGCTGCCATGTCCATCCCGACCATCTCCTCTGTTGTAGGCGCGAACGGTATCGAAGCTGTTCCGACGATTGCTCAGCAGGGACTTCCGATTCCGGCGATCGGTCTTCTGATGGTAGCTCTCCTGTGTGCGACCCTTTCCACCGGCGGCGGCGTTGTTATGGCAAACTCGAACGTGATCGCGAACGATATCGTGATCGGCTGCAACTGTCCGGATGCTACCCCCGAGAAGAAGCTTCGCATCAACAAGATCTGCATCATCGTTGCAGCGGCGATCATCCTTCCGGGTGCTCTGATCATGGCTCACGAGTTCGTGTTCAACCTGTTCCTATGGGTGTTCTCGTTTGGTATGCCGGTCTTCGTGGTGTTCATTATCGGGTACAATTTCAAGGTCAGCAAAAAAGCAGCCTGGGCTACGGTTATCGTAACGTATATCCTGAACTGCATCTGGACATTTGTTGACCTGTCCCCGTGGCTCGGCGACGTATGGTCCATGAATATGTACATCACGATGGTTGCATCCGTTATCCTCGGCGTAGTCTTCCACCTGATCTTCAAGGGTGAGCCGGCATGGAAGAAGACTCATGCGGACATCATCGCGGCAAACGACGCGAAAGAAGCTCAGGTAGCATAAAGGAGGTAAGAATATGTGGGTATTACAGGATATTATCACACAGTATGTTTTAGGTATTGTTTTTTGTACGATTATCTTCATCATCTGGAAGATCAATCATAAAGACACGAAATTATTATAAGGAGGGAATATATATATGGGCGGAATTGCTACAGTATCAATATATCTTCTCTGCGTAGCTGTTGTACTCTTCATTATCTGCCTTGTAGGTGCGAAGAATCACAATATCCCGGATGAGGAAGACTAAAAACTGAATAAGAAACAGTATTTAAAATCTTAACTACTCAAGAACGACGAACCCGGCCGGGCGCAATGCCCGGCCGGGTTCTGTTTTATAATAAACTCCCATGCGCTGCTGTCGCAGCGCGCCAACATCTATGAAAGCCGTCGAATATCCAGTCATCTGGTCATGCAAGCATGCCCATCTGTCTGTCTATTGACGACACTTTCATAGTAATTACTTTTTGTATAAAAAATATATTGACAATATTCCCTTTCCATAGTAGAATCCAGTCAAAGCAATGATTCTTTTGCAAATGACACAGCGTCCTGCCGATATCATTTGCGGTCTGTACAATCTGACGGTCTGTTTTTCTCAGAGATTCATGCTTTTATATATTCACTATCCAAAAGCAGAGAATCCCGGATAAACACATCAGGTTCTCTGCACCCAATGATTTCAGGAGGAGAAGAAAATGAAAAACGCTTTAAAACAAGCAGAAAAGGGGTACTGCACAATGCCAGGTCTGGAAGGTTATAAGAAAATCGAAAAAATCGACGGCGTGATCTATGAGATGTCACCATCCGCATCCATTTGTCACGGAATTATCAACGGCAACATATATACAGCGATCAGTAATCAGCTGAAGGACAGTGTCTGCCGTGTCTTTATCGAAAATCTGGATTTCTATCTGGGTGAGGATGAGTGGCTTGTGCCGGATATCATCATTGTCTGTGATCCGCGCGAGATCAAAAACGGAAGATATCGCGGCACTCCGAAATTCATAGTGGAAATCTTAAGTCCCTCTACTGCCAAACGGGACAGAACACTGAAAAAACGCAAGTATGAAGCTGCCGGTGTCGAGGAGCTATGGCTCATCGAGCCGAAAGGCAAATCCCTTGAGATTTATTACCTCGAGGACGGAAAATACGAGTTGGAAGATACCTGGCTGCTGGAGGATGATAAAGAGAACGAGGATTACAATGCCGATGTCCGAATCAAGCTGCGAGGGTTGCCGCATATCTCGATGACACTGGCAGATATATTTGAGAATTCCGAGTGGGGATCCGGGAACTGACAGAGTACATAACATGTAAACAAAGAGCATGACAACACAACATCTATTTCTTTCCGTATAAAAAGGCCACATCAACGAATGCAGACACCGTTGAAATGACCTTTTTATTTATCTCTTATTTCTCTCAATGCTTCTCCACATCCGACCTGACAAAGTGCCCCGATTTTCCCCCGTCCTTTTCCAGCAGGAGAATATCGCGTATCACCATTCCGCGATCCACCGCCTTACACATGTCATAAATTGTCAGCAGCGTAGCCGCAACGGCATTCAGCGCCTCCATCTCTATCCCTGTCTTCCCGGTCGTCTTGACAGATGCAACAGCTTCAATCTCCGATGTCTCCGGATAAAGTTTAAAATGAATATCCACGCCGGTCAGCAGCAGAGGATGACACATGGGAATCGTCTCCCAGGTCTTTTTCGCCGCCATAACGCCCGCCACCTGGGCGACCGCTAACACGTCTCCCTTTTTCACCTTTCCCTCCGTGATGAGGGAGAAAGTCTCCGGCTGCATGGAAATCCGGCCGGAAGCGATGCCGATCCGGGCGGTATCCGCTTTCTCAGACACGTCCACCATCTTCGCGCGGCCCTGATCATTGATATGTGTTAATTCCATCCTGTACCTCCTGACAGTCAATATAAAATATCCCAGTCTGTCGGGAAACGCTGCACACCGATCAGCATGCCGTCAGTAATTTTGCGGTAATTCTCACCTATGGTGTATCCCATCTTATTCATATCTTCCTCAATATACCGAATCATTTTATGATTGTTCGGCACCGCCTTGTATTCCTCCGGCGGAAGCACACCATGCTTTTCATTTTCGCTGTAGAAAGCGATATTGCAAGTCTCCGGACTGTTCCATATCCGAAAATAACCGATTCCCTTGTCCTCATACTTAAATTCAAACCGCATCACCTGAAACACGGAATATCTCTCAAGCATCTCCCAGTGAATTTTCACCTGTTTTAATTCAGCCATATTTTACCCCTTTTTTACTTTAATAGAGCAAGAGGCAGCTTTTGCCTCATACTCGTTGCGCAGGACGCGTGTAGCAAAACCGCAAAATTTCCTTACGCGCCCCTGTGTATATCTTATGATACTTCGGATTGCTTCCGCAATCCTGCATCATCATCTCCCAAAACCGCAGTTGGGGAAGGTACACTCACCGCAGTTCAGGCACAGTCCGCCCTCTCCCAGTCCGGCGATATCCTCCTGCGTGATCTCATCATCCGCCAGCACGCGCGGCAGAACCAGATCAAAAATCGTGCGCTTTGCGTACATCACGCAGCCGGGCAGACCCAGAATCGGGATCTGACGGCCTTCCTTCTCATAATAGGAGACAAGCATCATCGCGCCCGGAAGAACCGGCGCTCCATAGGTGATAATGCGTGCGCCGGTATTCATAATGGCGCCCGGCGTGCAATCATCCGGGTCAACACTCATACCGCCAGTGCAGATCACCAGCTCCGCGCCCGCGTCCAGCTGTTTAAAAATCGCCTCCGTGATATGCTCCTTCTCATCGTCCACATAAATCTGACCGATGACCTCGCAGCCGTACTCCTCCACCTTCGCGTAAATAACCGGGCCGAAGGTATCTTTAATCCGTCCCTTGAACACCTCGCTGCCGGTGGTGACAATCCCGACCTTTTTCTTCTGAATCGGAAGGACATCAAAGAGCGGTGTCTCTCCCGCCGCCCGCCTCGCGGCCTCCATTTTTTCCTTTTCGATCACAAGCGGAATGATCCGGGTCGCCGCGATCTTGTCCCCTTTATGCACGACGAAATCACCGTGCCGCGACGCGATCATCATCTCACCCAGCGCATTGACCGCGACCAGATGCTCCCGGTCGATCTTCAGCAGGCCGTCGATATCGGCGACCAGCTCGATCTTACCCTCTTTTACGTCCGATCCGTGCATATTCTGTCCGGCGCAGATCTCATATAAAATCTCAGCGGCGTCATTCTCGTGCAGCATGGTATCATCATTCTCCCACACATACAGATGCTCTTTCCCGACGGAGAGCAGCACGGGGATATCCTCTTCCCGCACGATATGCCCCTTACGGAAAACAGCATCCTTCGTAACACCCTTTATAATCTGTGTAATGTCATGGCAGAGTACGCTTCCGACCGCGTCCTCCGTGCGAATCAGCTTCATATGTTGTAACCTCCGGATATACTTTAATCATAAAGACAATGTCTGCTTCACAGTCAACCTCATCTATAATAATCCTCGTAAAACTGTTCAGTACCTTCACAATCACGAGGAAGCAAATCAGTCCTGCCCATTTGTCTGTGTATTGACAACACATTTTTCGTATATGTCAGTGTCTGGCACATTCTCCGTCCCGTCCTAGCAGAATATCAAGACCGTGCTTCAATGCCGGCAGAATATACACCAGCGCCTCCTCCACCGCCTTCGGACTGCCGGGCAGATTCACGATCAGCGTCTCACCCCGGATACCGGCGGTCGCCCTGGAAAGCATCGCCCGGTCCGTGATTTTCAGAGAATAGTTCAGTATCGCCATCGGGATGCCCGCGGCCTCCCGCTCGATCACCATCTTCGTAGCCTCCGGAGTCACGTCTCTCGGGGAGAACCCCGTACCGCCCGTCGTTAAGATCAGATGAATCCCCGCATTCGACATGGAAATCATCTCGTCGGCAAGCATCTGCCTGTCGTCCGGCAAAATGATCGTCTTTGCGATCTCATAGCCGTTCTCCTCCATAATAGAGACAATCTTTTTCCCGCTGAGATCCTCCCTCTCACCGGCGTAACCTTTGTCACTGGCCGTGATTACTCCTACACGCATATGTCTTCTCCCTCTCCTTCTCATTTCTGTCCGGTTTTCAAGCCTCTCCTGTACCGGACGGTTCTCGTTACCCTGTTTCAACACACATAGGCTGCTATCGCAACACGCCAGCCGACGCAACGCCTCGTCGCCATGTCGCCATATCACGCTGTCCCGGTCAGGCTTCCACCATCACGAAATCATCTCCCACGGAGATGGTACCGCCCTCAAGAACCTTCGTAAACACACCCTCCCGCGGCATGATACAGTCACCCATGATTTTGTAGATCTCGCAGTGGCTATGACACTCCTTTCCGATCTGTGTCATCTCCAGAAGGGCTGTCCCGCAGCGAAACCGTGTCCCGACGGGCAGATTTTTAAAATCATAACCCTCCACGATAATATTCTCACCGAAAGCACCGAAATCGACATTCGCGCCCCTCTTCCGGAACTCCTCAATCTTCTCAAAGGAAAGCAGACTGACCTGACGATGCCAGTGACCCGCATGAGCGTCCTCCTGAATGCCCCAGTCCTCAACCAGACAGGCGGTCCCTACTTCCTTTTTCTGTATCCCACGCTTATCACTGATACAGATTCCTTTAATCACTCCCATAATAATGGTCTCCTTTTCTGTTTCTGAATAATTGCATTAATTATAGCGTATCCATCTGCTTTTTTCTATCACAAAATAAAATGATTTTATCCCATATCTGAATAACTGACCATTTTATTCCTTCCGTACCAGCCTCATAATCATACTCACCACCATATCCACGCCCGGCGCCATGATCTCCCTGGCCTCCTTCGCTGTCTGGCGCGAGGTCTCCTCCACGCCGTCATGCACGTTCGTCCGAAGGCAGGTCCGGATAATATAGCAGAGGAACATCTCCGTGATCGTGGAAATATCCGCCGCGGAAAGCTTATCCGGATACATGGACTCCAGATATCCGGAAACAAAGATTTTCAGATCCTCCGGCACGAACCAGAGATATTTGGAAATCGGCCCGAACTCATGTCCGTCATTGATAAAGATCCGCAGGATATGGATATTCTGATACATCAGGTCAAAGATATAGTCTGCCATGATCCGGAAATCACCGTGCAGGTTCAGATAACTCAGTTTGTGGTTCAGATCCTCCGCGTCAAACTTAAATTCATGATAGTGCTCCACAACCTGCAGGAATAAGCCCATCTTGTCTTCAAAATGACGGAAAACCGTCACTGTATTGCATCCGGCACGATTGCTGATATCCCGGATGGTTGCCGCCGAATAACCTTTG
Organism: Clostridiales bacterium; assembly: GCA_021201535.1. GTDB lineage: Bacteria > Bacillota > Clostridia > Lachnospirales > Lachnospiraceae > Eubacterium_I. Next base: position 34,040 of record JAJQEU010000051.1, read on the forward strand.
GCGGAAAACACCTCCAGGGCGCTCTTTAAAATCCGCTCATGCATTTCCGCCGCACTGCTTTTTCTGCTCATGAAATGATCCCCCTGATGTACGCTTTAACACAATTATTATCAGTATACTACATTTTTCGTTTCCCGTACACACTTTCCATAAAAAAAACTGCGGCATGTGCATCCTCGCGGAGCGTTTTTGATATATAGAAAGTTCGGAAAACTGTCCTATATGTCAAAATTGGCCCATGTAAAATCGGCGCCGTTTCCGGCGCCGATTTCTGCGAGTAGAGCTATACCAATACCTTCAGATGGTTAGATAAAAATCTCTCCGATATTTAAAGCTTTGTCCAGTTCCACTGTCTTCACTGTCTTTCCGTCAATCTCCAGTGTATAAGTACCCGGCAGCAGCTTATCAAACTTGAACTCGCCGAAGTAATCGGTGATCTGCGTCTCCTCCACACCGTTTCCTTTCAGTGTAATGGAGACATTCTCCACATCGTCATCGGTCTCCGTGTCAACCACGGCGCCGGTGATAAACGCCTTCGTGAAACGATACAGATTCTTATAATACACATGAGGATTGGTGCCGAGCTCAGGACGATAAACCTCCAGCCCCTGCTCCTCGACGATCTTTGCCATCTCCTCCGGCTCGATATCGTAATATTCGATCGAATCCGTCGGGCAGCTGTGTGAGCAGCGCGGCTTGCACGGCTGTACGCCGCTGTCGATGATATGAGCGCACATGGTACACTTCTGCGCCACGTTCTTCTCCTCGTTCCAGTAGATCGCTCCGTATGGGCAGCTGTCTACGATCTCCTTCATGCCTCTCGCCTTCTCCGGGTCAATCAGGACGATGCCGTCCTCCCTGCGGTAGATGCAATCAGGAAATGCGTTCTGGCACGGCGCGTTCTCGCAGTGCTGGCACATGAGTGCCAGATAACCGACGTCGATCCGCGGACATTGTCCCCGCTCGGTGCGGAGAAGCTTCAGCCAACGGGATTCATGACGCGGCTGTGACTCTGTATAGGGCATCCAGTCGTTGCCGACATGCTCATCCTTGCAGGACATAAAGCAGTCGTTGCAGTCGAAACAGGAAGCGATATTCATTACCAGATATTTCTGTTTACTCATCTAATTTTCCTCCCATCCAGTCATGGCCGGAGAACTTCCATGCTTTCTCAGTCCAAACCATCTCATTGCAGTTCGGATCCTTATAAAAGTTCGCGGAACGGTTCGCTCCCTCCGGTGCAACAGCAGGCTCATTCCAGGAGGCTTTCTCCTCGGCGCCGCCGTGGTTCTTGTCAAGCGGTTTCTCTTTCCAGTCTTCCAGCTCTTTTCTGTCCCATTTCTCGATCTCTACCAGGCAGTGCTCGGTCGCCATACCGCTGGCATACTTGGACAGGAAGCGGGACGGGGTCAGGATGTTGATGCAGCCGCCGCGGTCTACCGCGTGTCCGGGATCGCCCAGAGGCTTATACTCCGCGGAGGACTCATAGCAGTGGCAGGTGCCCTTCGGCACACGCTCTGTCAGCTGTGCGGCAAAAATAACGGCGCCGCGCTCATTATATGCTTTCACCAGATCATGCTGCTTGATGCCGCGCTCTGCCGCGTCAAGCGGATTGATACGCATGATCCAATAGTAGAAACCGTCCACGAGCACTCTGTGGTTCTCGATGTCGTTGACGAAGGAATCTTTACCATCGCCCTGTGTATGGAAGCTGAATCTCGGATGCGGGGACAGTACAGCGAGCGGATATTTCTTGATACGCTCGGTGTGATGACCCTCCCAGGACGGGATATACATCGGCATCAGCGGTCTCTCTGTATCATCGGTATCATAGTGTCCGAAACGCTTCAGGCTGTTGGAAATGAACTCCACCTTGCCGGACTGTGTCTGCAGACCCTTCTGATCAACCAGGTCGCCCGGGCGGAATCTGGAAATCCATCCTCTGGTATCCTGCTCACGATCCTCCGCGAACCAGCGGAACGAAGGCGCCGCCGGTTTCCTGTCATCGTTCGGCACAATAAAATAACCCTTCTCGAAGAACTTCTCCCAGGTCACTACCTTTGGCATATCGGAGGCGTAGAACATCTGCTTCGCCCAGCCGAGCTCTGTCTTGCCCTCAGAGAAGACATCTCCCACATGCAGACGCTCGCAGATCGCGTTGAAGATCTCATAGTCAGACATGGACTCGCCCAGCGGCTCGATACATTTCTTCTGCAGTGTGATCACGCGGTGGTTCGCCTGATTGTGGGAATCCGGGTTATAACCGGAGTTGCTCGCCCACTCGCCGATGTCCCAACGCTCAAAGTTCGTGCAGGCCGGAAGGATGATATCCGCGAACGGAACCTCTCCCTCAAACCAGATGGACTGGCTCACAACGAACGGAAGTCTCTTTGTGCGGTACATTCTCGCATAGCGGTCGCCCTGGCCCATCGTGCCGATGTGGGATCCGCCGTATTTATAGAGCATCTGGATACGGGAATAGCCGTTCGCCGGATACTCATATTTGTGGAACTGCTGCTCCTGGGAGTCGCCGACAAAGCCTCTGCCCCACCACTCTACATGGTCGTCCAGAATACATTCCGGAAGTCTCATACGATCGAGGTGAACGCCGGCTGCCGTACTCAGGTTCGAAGACATCGGTTTGCTGTCCACACCGTTAAACATTCTGTATGCCAAAACCGCGCCTGCCGCAGAGTTCTGCGCGTCGCCGCCGATACCGCCGTCCGCATAACCCGGGAAATAGAAATCGGAGTCTACCGGCACACCCTGTGTCGTGCTGTAAAAATTAATACCCGGCTTGCCGAGACCCTGCATCGTGATCAGCGCGATCATCATACGCGCCCAGTCCATACCGATCGGGCTTCTGCAGCAGCCGCCCCAGCCGCCGAGACCGCCGGCTGCCAGCATGGTTTTATTCTTTGCCCACTCGCGCGCCAGTGCACGGATGTCACGGGCCGGAATATTACACTCTTTCGACGCCCACTCAGAGGACTTCGGAACACCATCGGTCTTGCCGAGCACATATTCTGTCCACTCCTCAAATCCAAATGCATGAGTAGCCACATACTCCTTGTCATAGGTACCCTCTACCAGCCATGTGTAGGCGATGCCGAGCGCAAGCGCCGCATCAGTTCCCAGCTGCGGAGAGAACCATTTGCCGCCGTACAAACCGTTCGTGTGGTTGTAATACGGATCAATGAATACCATCTTCACGCCGAGCTCCTGCAGCCATTTCCGGCGGATGGTACTCTCAAACGCACCGTAGATACCGTTGTTCGTCTCCGGATCGGAGGACCAGAACACCATCATCTCACAGTTCTGAAGGCAGTCCTCCAGCAGATCGGTCTGCTCCGGGTTGCCCAGTCTGGCGGTGAAGCCGTACATATGGGTCGCGCCCCAGTGCCAGCCCTCCCAGCTGTCCGGGTTATGATCGCCGTAGGTAAGGCCGGCTGCGTTCATGAAACGGAACAGGGTGCTGTGACGGTATCCGACTGTTCCCCACAGGTGGTGAGAACTCGGCTCGATCACCATCGCGCCCGGTCCGAACTCTCTCTTGATCCGGCGCATCTCGTTACAGACAATATCGAGAGCCTCGTCCCAGCTGATCCGCTCATAGCCGGAAATACCGCGGTTCTCCTCATGCCGGTCGCCGTTCGGATCGAAATCCACACGCTTCATCGGATACAGGTTGCGGCGGTCAGAATAAATCATGGACTTAAACTGTGCCGTAACCGGCGTATAGGTCGTCTTTCTAGGCGGGGTAAATGTGCGTCCTCTCGCTTCAATCGAATAAGAAGCGGCGTCGTCGTCGTCCAGATCCATCGGTGTGATACGTATGATCTTGTCTTCCTCTTCGTCCACATAGACAAAGACCGGACCACCGGTGGTCATCTGGGTCTTTCTTACCAAATTTCCCATTTTTTCCTCCTTCTTTCAAGCTCCTTTTGGTAAACTCGTAACCATTAAAATATATTAAGTAATTACGATGTTCTATTTATAACATCTTCCGGATGATATGTCAAAACAGAAGAGTTTCATTTATACGTCACTTCTTCCATATTCGCCCAAATGAATGCAAGCGGTTACTTTCATGCGATTGTTACAATATAGGAAATGGAATTGTGTAATATATCCAAAATAATCAATTCATTTTTATTGAAGTTAGACAATTTTTGTATCTTTTTTTTAAATGAATGCAATCAGTCACTTTCATTTTTCAACCGGCAAACTCATAGTTTATCCGGTTCTCTCATTTGCGTAAATATCTGCAATTTTTATAAGGTAAGACTGGTTTTTTGCTCAGAAAACAGGTATACTGGATATACGAAGAGCGCGATCAATGTGAAGATATCGAACGGTTACGAGAATCAGATGTATGTACAGGGGGACAACCGCATATGAAAGACACCAAATCCTGGATTCTGGACGCAGCGGCCATGCTGTTCACACAGAACGGATACAACGGAACCACAACCCGGGCCATCGCGGAGCTTGCGGGCATCAGCGAGTCCACATTTTTCCGCATCTACAAAAGCAAGGACGCACTGCTGACCGACCTGCTCTACATCATGACACCGGGACCCGAGGATATCCCCATGAAGGAGATGACGAACGGCGCCGACATTGAAAAAGATTTCGAGCTGTTTCTGTATTACAACGCCATCCTGCATATTCGGCACCTGCCGGTTTTTCGGCTCGCCATGCATCTGGATGAGGTCTACGATACCTCCCGTTTTTCCAAGATCAAGGGTCTGGTCTCCCAGATGGCCGGATATTTCGAGCACCTGCAGGAGATCGGTTTTCTAATCGAGTTTGATTATGAGGCGCTGGCGGAGCATGTCAACGCACTGTCCATCGTCAAGGCCTCCGAGTTTATCACCGGGGAGATCTACGGCGTCCCCATGGAGCAGTCGGTGCGCGCGTTTTCGAAGCAGTATGCGGAGTTTTTCGCCCGTCTGCTGTCAAGCAGGGATACGTAGATTTCCCGGGAAGAGCCGCTGTTGTACACCTTCTCAACCACGAGGAAAAGTCATTTTTGTCAAACAAAGATTCCGCCAGTCCTATACTGTAAGATCACAGACAGGACCGGCGGATACATCTTTTCTCACACTCAGGCGCTTAGAAACGATTTTTTGCGCAAAATGGCAAAATTTCTATTCTGGTTCATCCGGGTTAGGAACCGTTGATCAATAACTTATCTTTCTGTCGAATCGCCGGCGTCGTCTGTCACGTCATCCCCGATCCCGTCCGCAGCATCCCGGACTGCATCTCCCGCATCATCCACGGCATCCCGTACAGTTTCTCCCGCGTCATCCAGCGCATCACCGTCGGTCGTGGAACGGTCGGTTCCGTCCGTTGTCCCGGTATCATCCGTTGTCCCGTCATGGGTGAGATCGTCATCTGTTCCGTCGTCGATCCGGTCATCGTCAGTTCCGTCATCAATCAGATCGCCATCCGTGCCATCTGTATACGCGGAACCGTCATCCACGGTGCTGTGATCGGTTCTGTCATTTTCACACGCGGTAAAGGCCGTCAGGCTGAGCGCAAGCATTGCGATAAAAGCAACCTGTTTCCATCTTTTCATTTTATTTGCATCTCCTTTTCACTTTCCATTTACCTTTAATTATGAGCGTTTTTTCAGTCTTTATTCGTTTTTACTTCCGCATCTTCGGCTGAAAGATCAGGGAGATCAGATACCCGAAGATGAGAGCCGCGGAAACGCCCACCGCACAGGCCGTAAAGCCGCCCATGAACAGACCGAGAAAGCCGTTCTCATCGACGGCCGTTTTCATCCCCTGCCAGAGCACGTTTCCAAAACCGAGCAGGGGAACGGACGCCCCGGCGCCCGCAAACGCGGCAAACGGCTCGTAAATGCCGACAGCGCCCAGCACAGCACCCGTACAGACCAGCAAAACCATGATCCTGCCGGGCAGCATTTTTGTTTTATCAATGAGTATCTGGACCAGGGCGCAGATCACGCCGCCGACCCAGAATGCGTTCCAGTAATCCATCGCTACTCCTTCCTGTTTCCGTTAAATGCAGTCTGTCCACATCATTCCCTGTCACTCTCCAGCACAACCGCATGCGCGATACCCGGTACGTTTTCTCCCTCGTTAAAACTGATTTTCGACAGAAGCGCTCCGGTCGGGACAAAAAGAATGCGTTTCAGTTTTCCGGAGCGGAGCATGGGCAGGAAATGAGCGCTCAGAGTCACCGCAGAGCAGCCGCAGCCGCTTCCGCCGGATCCGGTGCCCTGTTTTTCATTATCAAATATTTCCAGGCCGCAGTCCGTATGGTTGCCGGCAATATCAATATTCTTTTCCCTGAGCAGGTCGATGAGAATCTCCCGCCCGATCCCGCCAAGATCGCCGGTGATGATTTTGTCGTAATCGCCCGCCGATCTGCCGAAATCCTTCAGATGCGCTTCAATCACATCCTTGGCCGCAGGAGCCATCGCCGCTCCCATATTCATGGAGTCCCGCACGCCATAGTCCAGTATTTTTCCGGTGGTGACGCCGCTGATCTTTACACGGTATTCCCTGGTCCACTGTGTGCCTGCCGGTTCGCTCTGATCTTCCACGTATATTTTCTCCGGTGAATTTCGTCCGGTCAGCTCCTCCAGCTTTCTCTTCCCGGCAAGTAAAAAGGCCCCGCTGCCGGTGACCGTCCAGGTAGTCGATAAGGGTCTCTGATTGGCGTATTCCAGGGGAAAGCGAAACTGCTTCTCCGCGCTGGCAAAATGGCTGGATGTCACTGCCGCCGCCAGATCAGCGTATCCGGCGCTGACCGTCATGGCCGCCAGCGACAAAGCCAGACCCGCGGTGGAGCAGGCGCCGTACAGGCCAAACAGCGGAATGCCGAAGGACTGCAGGGCAAAAGAGGAGGCCACCGACTGGCCGAGCAGGTCGCCGGCAAACAGATAACGGATGTCCTCCGGACAGATTCCTGCCTTGTCGATCACCAGCTCCATCGCCTTTTTCTGAAGCGCACTCTCCGCCGCCTCCCAGTTGTCACTGCCGAAGGTATCATCCTCCCCGATCACATCAAACAGCTTTCCCAGAGGTCCCTCACCCTCCTTCGTCCCCACGACGGAACTGCTGCTGACAATGTAAGGCGGATCCGAAAAGCGCAGACTCTGTTTTCCAATCTGTTCTGACATACATCTGATTCCTTTCCCGCGAAACGACTTTGCATCGTTATCACCTGAAAATAGTATGCCGAACAACAAAAAAAATATTCAGAGGCAACAGACTGACGATTCATATTTCGTCATTTTTTGTCTGTCACCTCTGAACATCATCCGAACTGTACGTCAGGAGAAACATCTCCACAGCCAGCCGGTCATTCATCTGCCCCGTTTTCACATCCTCCTCCGCCTGCACACCGTCCCGGACTGCCCGGTGCAGCTCCTGACTGCTGAATTTACGCGCCTGTCCGATGTATTTGCGGACAGCAAACTCCGGCACTCCTGCCTTTGACGCCATAAATTTATAATCATATCCCTGACCCGCCAGCTCTTTCAAATGCATCAGCGTCTGAAACTGCCGCGTTATCAGAAAGAGAATGCGCATCGGAGGCTCTTTGAGCGCCAGCAGATCATTATACAGCTCCAGCGCCCGTCTCTGCTGCTTCCCGGCGATCGCATCCACCATCTCGAAAATCCTGCCGGAAAGCGAATCCGTGCAGATCGCTTCCACATCCTGTTCCGTGATCACATCGCGGTCCATGGTATAGCAGAGGAGCTTTTCCAGTTCCCGGTCAATCGTCTCCATATCGCTGCCGGTCTTTGTCAGAAACAGCTCCATGACCGGCCGGGTCACCCGTTTGTTTTCACTGTTCAGTCTCCCGAGAATCCACTGTGTCAGGACACTGTCCTTCTGCTGTTTGAACTCCGCGGCGTGCCCGTGTTTTTTCACCTGCTTATAGAGCTTGCTGCGGCGGTCTACCTCTGTTTCCGTAAACACAAAATAGGTGGTCTCCGGAATCCCCTCCATATACGCCGCCAGCTCCTCGGGACTCTTTTTGAAAAAACCGCTCCCATCTATAAAAATGCTCCGGTGTTCTGCAAAAAAGGGCATCGTCTCAGCCAGATCGATCAGCTTCTTCGGATCAGCATCCTTCCCCTCAAAAAAAGAAGTATTCATGGTATCTTCCCCTGCAGACAGGAGATCCTTCAGTTTGTTTTTATACTGCCGGACCAGATAAGCCTCCTCCCCGTAAAGGAGATAAACATGCTTCAGACAGCCGGTCCGGATATCTTCCATCAATGTTTTCATAAATCTGATTATACACGGAACAGCCGGCACTCTCAATACCTGATCCGAAAAAAATCACCGGAAGAATATTGCATAAAACCGAAAATCGGTATAAGATACGTTACTGACATCGCAACCCGTTTTTATAAAAAATATGAAAGTATCATGAACGAAAAGAAAAAACCACTGTTACAGCAAACCTGGATGGTATGCCTCTGCGCCCTGATCTGCACCGCGCTCTGGGGCAGTGCCTTTCCCTGTGTGAAAACCGGATATGCTCTCTTTCAGATTGAATCCTCCGATTCAGCCTCACAGCTTTTATTTGCAGGGATCCGCTTCTTCGGAGCGGGGATTCTGGCGCTGCTGATCGGCAGCATCGGGCAAAGACAGATCTTAAGACCGCAAAAGAGCTCCCTTCACAGGATCGTGATCCTCAGTCTGTTCCAGACTGTGATTCAATATACCCTTTTTTACATCAGCCTGGCGCACACCACCGGTGTAAAAGGATCCATCCTTCAGGGAACCGGCGTGCTGTTTTCCCTCCTGATCGTCTGCCTGCTGTTCCGCACCGAAAATCTGACCGCTGTGAAAACGATCGGCTGTGTCATCGGTTTTGCCGGCATCGTCCTCGTCAATTTTAACGGCGGCATGAACATGGATTTTCACTTTATCGGGGAGGGATTTATGATCCTGTCCACACTGTCCGGTTCATTTTCCGCCGTCTTTCTGAAACAGTTTTCACAGGACGAGAATCCCGTCATGCTCAGCGGCTGTCAGTTTCTGCTGGGCGGCGCCATCCTCGCCGTCATCGGGTTCGCCTGCGGCGGGCGGCTGAACGGATTTTCTCCGTCCTCCGTCCTTCTGCTTCTCTATATGGCATTTATTTCCGCTGCAGCCTATTCTCTGTGGGGAATCCTGCTGAAACACAATCCCGTATCGCGGATCACGGTCTTCGGATTTACCATACAGATCTTCGGCGTGGTATTTTCCGCGCTGTTCCTGCGGGAAGGCGGCAGCCTCGGCGCTCAGACAATGGCCGCCCTGGCGCTGGTCTGCGTCGGAATCTATCTCGTGAACCGGAGGGGCTCCTCCTGAAGGAGGACGGATTCTTTTCTGTGCGCTGCTATCGCTGCGCGCCAACATCTGTGAAAGGCAATCGCTCCGCACTGCGATTCTCCACTCCGGTCAGCGCTGAACAGACCTCCCCCGACATCCGGCACCCCGCATTCGCCTGGTAAAAAGCAAAACTTTCTGTCATAAGTCAGACAAATCATACGCATACTATACCGGTATGAAGAAAGAAAAAATACAGGGATTTTTAAAAGACATTTTATCAGATGTCCTCGGCGGCCTGCTGATCGCCGCCGGGGTTTACAATTTTGCGTCCGAAGCACAGTTTCCTCTGCCGGGAGTCAGCGGCATCGCGCTGATTTTCTATCAGCTGCTCGGACTGCCGATCGGAAGCATGACAATCCTGCTGAACATTCCCGTCATTCTGTGTACGTTCCGCATCCTCGGCCGGCGTTTTTTTATCCGATCCGTCCGATCCATCCTGATCACCTCGTTCATCATGGATGTCGTCGCTCCGCTGCTGCCGGTTTACGAGTCCGACCGCCTGCTGGCGGCCCTGTGCTGCGGCGTTCTGTCCGGCGCCGGCTATGCGCTGATCTTCATGCGGGATTCCTCCACGGGCGGCATGGATTTTGTCACCATGGCCATCCGTGCAAAAAAACCGCATCTCTCCCTCGGTTCGATTATCTTTATTCTGGATCTCGCTGTCATTCTGCCGGGAGCCTGGCTGGTCTCACGGGATATGGAAAGCCTTATTTACGGCATCCTGATCGCATGGCTCATCTCCGTCGTCACGGACAAACTGATGTACGGCATCAGTCAGGGCAAGGTCGCTCTGATCGTGACAGAGAAAAGCACCGACATCTGCCGGTGCATTGATGCGGCATTCGGCCGCGGCTCTACGATCTTAAAGGGGAAAGGCAGCTATACACGGACTGACCGCGATGTCGTCATGTGTGCCTGTAGCAAAAAACAGATGTACGGCATCCGAAAACTGATCAAGCAGGTGGATCCGCAGTCATTTCTGGTCATCATGGACTCCAGCGACGTCGTCGGGGAAGGGTTTCTGAAAGAGTAGACACTGGTTTTCCTCATACGCGCTCTGCGCGGGAAGTCAGTCAGGAACAGCGCACCAACACTCCCGTCACCCTCAGACAATTCCCATCCACCACAAACTGTACATCGTACTGATCAAATGCCATACCATATACCCGGTTCGGATCCCGGTGATAGTGCGGTCTCGGATCCTGCTTCAGAACAGCGATGAGAGCCTGACGCTTCTGCGGCCGTATCTGATCCAGCAGACACTCCGGGAAATCCACTGCCAGCTCATCCGTCCGCAGCTGGTCGGAAAGTCCGCCCGGTTCATCCGCAAATGTGCCCTCTGCGTCCGCTGCAGCAGCGCGCATATACATAAAACCGGCCTGTGCAGCAGTCTGACCGGGCCATATATCTGAAAATCCGCCCCGTGCGCCCGCATGGCTGTCCGCATAGGGAAGATACGGCTTGATATCATAAATCGGCGTACCGTCTCTCATATCAATTCCGGACACTTTCAGAACCAGGCCGTCTGCTCCCTGTTCGATTGAATCCAGCCGTACCGAGGAGAGACCGATCGGATTCGGGCGAAAGGGGGAGCGGGTCGCAAAAACGCCCATCCGCCGGTTCCCGCCCAGGCGGGGCGGCCGCACCGTAGGACTCCAACCGGAGCGCTCCGTCTCCTGAAATCCCCACAACAGCCAGATGTAATCATAACCCTCCAGACCGCGCAGCGCATCCGGATTCCGATACTCCGGTTCAAACACAATCGTCCCTCCGAGCTCCGGAACCAGGCCACTCTGCCGTGGAATGCCGAACTTTTCAGGAAAATCCGTGTGAATGTACGCGATGATTTTCAGCGTGCCGGATCCGCTCATGGTGAAACCTTCCGTCGATCCAGCAGCTCCCGCATCGCATCCTCACTGACGCTCACCCACGCGTCCTCCTCATCGGCATTCAGCCCGAGATACTGCGCAAGCGTGCGCTCGTCGTCGCTGTATCCCCACTCCATCACGTAATCATCAATCGCCTCAAACTCAATCTCTCCGTTCAGATAGAGCTCTGCAAAACATTTCATCCGATCTCCTCGTTCCCTGCGGTCAATGCCGCTGTTTCTGACATTTTTTGTCCGTCTGTCTTCTCATTCCCCGCGGCCGACGGTTCCATTTCCTGATATATGGTCTGCTATCGTCCCGGCACCTTAATCGCTGGATAACCGGGCCGGCAGTTCCATCTCCCGATGTATAGTCTGCCCGCCGGCAGCCTCAGTCCTCAGAGTGATCCCGCTTATGGTCCGGCCAGCTTCGCATTCTATCTGACCGCTGCCGATCTCAGTCCACCGGCCGTCGCGGTATAATGATTGCTGCCAGGATATAAACCCACAGGCCTATGCCGGCAAATATGATCATGATCGCCCATATCAGCCGCACAATGGTCGGATCTATTCCAAAAAAATCCGCCACACCGCCGCAGACACCGCAAAGCACACGGTTCTCATCAGACTTATATAATCTCTTCTTCATTCTCATTTCCTCCATTCTCCATGATCAGACATTATATACACTCCTGTAACATACGACTTAAATCGTTTCCTATATATTATCAAATTCTCCTGAATTACTCAATATCGAATTCCCGATAATCATGATTCAGAGACATTTTTCGTCCTGCTCACTCCCTGACCACGCAGGGTCTGCCCCAGCGAAGCAAGGGTACTTGCTGCGGGGTCAGGTTGAGTTGAAAACGTTATGGTGTCGGGCATCCGTCCCATCGCGAAGTGATTTTGCATGGCCGGATGGCTGGATATTCACCGACCAAGCCGGTATAAGCAAGTAGGGCGATAGCCCGGATTGCAAATATTTAATCCGATTTAAAATATAATTTTTTACTGACATACGGACCAAAATGCCAATACTGCAAATAAATCCGTAGATTTCAGGAAAACATACGGACCAAAATACCAATACTGCAAATAAGTCCGTAGATTTTGGGAAAACATACGGACCAAAATACCAAAAAGATCAAAACAGTCCGTAGGCTGTTGAGAATGATACGGACGAACACAACAGAAAGAGCAAATCCGTCCGTATGCTATCGGGAATGATACGTACAAGCGGGTCAAAATAGCCCCAACAGCAGCGTCAGCACTGAGATTCGGTTCCCATGCGACCGAAAATAGCCCCGACAACAGAATCGGCCACTTGCAAGGAAACAAATGCTCCCTGTCATATCTGTTTAAAGATTCTGAGCCAGAGGACTTCCCTTCGGCTTCCGACTAACAGCCACCACGCAGTGGCTTATATAAATGAATCGCTGACTTTTACTTTTTCTGACTTTTACTTTTTCTTGACTTTATTTTCATGAATGGCTAATATGATAGCGTGTGATCGGATGACACTGTATCATCCGGATGGCATAAATACACAGTAGTAGAAAAAGAACAGAAAAAGAGGGTACGAATTATGAAAAAATTACTTGCACTTGCACTCGCGGCAGGCATGGTCTTCTCCATGACCGCATGCGGAAGCACATCGGACACCGATTCTGACGCTTCTTCCGCCGGGACAGAAGAAAGCTCCGAATCCGCCGAAGCAGAGGAGACTTCCTCCGACAGCGACAGTGACCTGGCGTACATAACGGAAAAGGGCACGCTCGTAGTCGGCGTTACGGATTTCGAGCCGATGGACTACCTCGACGAGGACGGCAACTGGATCGGTTTTGACGCGGATATGGCGACCGCATTTGCGGAAAGCCTCGGCGTGAAGGTCGAGTTTGTCGAGATTGACTGGGACAATAAGATTCTTGAGCTGAACAACAAATCCATCGACTGCGTATGGAACGGCATGACGCTGACCGATGAGGTGACCAGCTCCATGGACTGCTCGAACGCTTACAGCAGCAACTCACAGGTTGTGGTTCTCTCCGCAGACGTTGCCGATCAGTATACCGACCTGGACAGCCTTGCAGATCTGACCTTCGCGGTGGAATCCGGCAGCGCAGGCGAGGCTGCCGCTGAGGACAACGGACTGAGCTACACTTCCGTCAGCTCTCAGGCCAGCGCACTGATGGAAATCGCCGCAGGCACGTCGGACGCCGCAATCATCGATCTTCTGATGGCAGAAGCCATGGTTGGCGAAGGTACCAGCTATGACAATCTTACCACCGGTCTCGTTCTGGTAGACGAAGAATACGGTGTGGGCTTCCGTCAGGGTTCTGATCTGGTCACTCTGTTAAATGAGTTCTTTGAGCAGAGCTATGACGACGGCACCATGACGGAGATCGCTGCAGAGTACGGCATCGAAGACAGCATCATCGCTCAGTAACGTCGGGCAGGAGGCGGTGTTTACCTCATACCCGCCGCGCGGGACGCGTACGGAGCAGGTCGAGACAAGGAATTTCGCCTGTGCGCTTTTGCCTCATACCCGCCGCACGGGACGCGTGCCGCAACGCTGCGGCATGTACTGACGCTCGCCCGCCATCGGACAGGAGGCGCTTTGTCGACTCCTGCCCGCCGCGCGGGCTGCGTCCGGCTTCAGCCGGAAAACTCCTTATGCGGCCCTGCGCATTTATCACAGAGAGTGACCGGATGTCCACTCTCTGTTTTTTATCATACGGGAAGTTTTATATCGGGAAGCGATATCCGGTCGTTTCCGATCATTCTGACTCTGTGACACAGGAGCTGCATACATGAATCAATTTTTAGAACAGCTGCCGATCGTACTGCGATCTCTGAACGCAGGCTTTCTGCAGACCTTAAAACTGTTTGGCATCACATTAGCCGGAGCCATCCCGCTGGGACTTGTCATCTCCTTCGGTTCCATGTCAGGGTTCCGCATTGTAAGCAGAATTGCCAAAACGATCGTCTGGATCGTCCGTGGAACGCCTCTGATGATCCAGCTCCTGATCATCTACTATTTTCCGGGACTGGTGCTGGGCAACGCCATCTGGGGCGGCGGAGAGACCGGCCGTTTCATGGCCGCTTCCGTGGCCTTTATCATCAACTACGCCTGTTATTTTTCCGAAATCTACCGCGGCGGCATCCAGAGTGTTCCCGTCGGTCAGGAGGAAGCCGGGCTTGTCCTGGGCATGACGAAGCGGCAGATTTTCTTTAAAGTCACCCTGCTGCAGATGATCAAACACATCGTACCTCCCATGTCCAACGAAATCCTGACGCTGGTGAAGGATACCTCCCTCGCCCGCATCATCGCGCTCCAGGAAATTATCTGGGCCGGCCAGGCTTTCATGAAAGGATCCCAGGGCATCTCCGGCGTGATCTGGCCGCTGTTTTTCACGGCCGTTTATTATCTGATCTGCAACGGCATCCTGACCATTGTACTGGGACGTATTGAAAAGAAGCTGGAATTTTTCCGATAACAGGAGGAGTGAGCAATGCCAATCTTAGAAGTAGAACATCTGAGCAAATCATTCGGGCAGACCGAGGTGCTGAAGGACATCAGCTTTTCTCTGGAGGAAAGTCAGGTTTTATCCATCATCGGATCGTCCGGCAGCGGAAAGACGACGTTGCTCCGGTGCCTGAATTTTCTGGAAAAACCGAATCAGGGCATCATCCGTGTCAAGAGCCAGACCCTTTTTGACGGCGACGACGCGTCCACCAAAAAAGACTCCGAAATCCGCAAAAACCGTCTGCATTTCGGCCTGGTTTTTCAGTCCTTCAACCTGTTTCCCCAGTATACCGCTCTGGAAAATGTCATGCTGGCGAGAGAACTGCAGGCAAAAGAGCAGCCCGATTACAAAGCAAAGAAAAAAGAAATTCATCAGGAAATCGAGGCGCAGGCGAAAGGCCTTCTGGATCAGATGGGACTGTCCGACCGCATGACAAACTATCCCCATCAGCTCTCCGGCGGCCAGTGCCAGCGTGTTGCCATCGCGAGAGCGCTCGCGCTGCATCCGGATATCCTGTGCTTTGACGAGCCGACCTCCGCGTTGGATCCGGAGCTTACCGGCGAAGTGCTGCGGGTCATCCGGGAACTTGCCGAAAAGGAGACCACCATGATCATCGTCACCCATGAAATGTCCTTTGCGCGGGATGTGGCAAACCAGATCATCTTCATGGACGACGGTTATATTCTGGAACAGGGCGATCCCCGGCAGGTATTTGACCACCCGACGCAGGAACGCACCAGACAGTTCCTGTCACGCTTTCACCAACAGTGACAGAGAAGCAGCGTCGTGTTTTACAAGTAACATCGTTAACCAGACAGTTCCTGTCACGCTTTCACTAACAGTGACCGGAAACGGTTTTAGTCATTTCCTATAATTGATAAAAAAGAGACAGATCACTATGAATGCAAGAATCATCCGGGAAGACAGCTTCTCAAAAACAATGACGCTGACCGTCGAGCCATGGCTGAAAAAACGCAGAACCATCCTGTGGGCCAGACGAAAATCCGGGCAGGGCATCTGCTGTGAACGATATCTCGCTGACGCGCCCCGGGGCGTCATCCTGATTTCCCACGGCTTTACGGATTCCGTCGCCAAATACACGGAAGCCATCTGGTATTTTCTTCAGGAGGGATACCATGTCTATATCCCGGAACACTGCGGGCACGGGCACAGCTATCGTCTCACGGACGATCTGTCCCTGGTGCATATCGACAACTATGAGCGATATCTGGAAGATTTTCTCGCCGTCGCGCATATGGTGCAGAAGGATATATCTTCTCATCCTGCCGTCGCTCCCCGTGCCGGGAACAGCCGGGGCAGCCGGAAGATCTCCGTCTACGCACACTCCATGGGCGGAGGAATCGCCGCAGCCGCTGCGGCACGCGATCCCGCTCTTTTCCGCGAAATCATCCTGTCTGCTCCCATGATCCGCCCGCTGACCGGTCCGGTTCCCTATCATCTGGCCGGCACTGTCACTGCCGTTCAGTGCAGTCTCGGAAAACAGGCGGACTACGTGTCCGGTCAGCACCCCTATACAGGTCCTGAGGATTTTACAACGAGCGCAGCCGTCTCCCGTCCGCGCTTCGACTATTACCAGGCTATCAAGGCCGCACACCCTCTGTTTCAGACCTCGGCCGCTTCTAACGGATGGCTGCGCGCCTCCATGAAACTCAGCCGAGAACTGACGACGTACTCATGGAAAAAAGCCGGGCTTCCCATGCTCATGTTTCAGGCGGAAAAGGACGACTTTGTATCGGCTGACGCACAGACAGCCTTTGCCGTGCTCCGAAACAGAAAATCCCCCGGCAGCACCACATTACAAAAGATTCACGGCACAAAACACGAAATCTATAATTCGTCCGATCCTGTGCTGGCGGTGTACTGGCGGGAGATTTTCGATTTTCTTGACAATCAGCGATCTGCTGTATTCTGAAATCGGGAACATTTTTCACGGATATTTATAGTAAACGTCAAAAATATTTGCCGTTTACTATAAATACATATTTAAAAATCCACAACGGCATCCGGAAATACTATACAAGTGCCGCAATAGCGGCGACTGCCGCCTCCATCCCGATGTTCGACATATTGATGCAGAGATCATAGTATTCCTTGTCTCCCCACTTCTGTCCGGAGAAAAACATGTAATACTGAGACCGCTGTCTGTCCAGGGACTGGATTTTCTTCCTGATTTCCTTCGTGTTCAGCGTCTCCTCAGCGCTCTGGTTTCCCATGCACCGTCTGATCTTATAATCCATATCCGCGTAGACAAAGACACGCAGCGGCTGCTTCTCACTCAGAATATAATCCGCACAGCGTCCCACGATCACGCAGTCCGACTTCTCCGCCATCGCCTTCAGGATATTGCACTGTTCCCGGAAGATCAACTGATTCTGATCATCAATCGGATTCGTCATTGTCTGAAAACTGCTGCCGGTGTGAATCGGAAACATCGAAAACGGACGCTTCTCTATGATACTGTTGACATAATCCTCTGACAGTTTTGTCTTGGCCGCAATTCCCTTTACAATCTCCTTATCATAGTAAGCGTATCCCAGTTTCTTTGCCAGATTGCGTCCCAGCTCACGCCCCCCACTGCCAAACTCGCGGCTGATTGTTATAAGTTTACCCATACTGCCTCTCCTTTCCTCAACACATGGTTGATAATGCCAGATTTTTGTCAGACAAATCATCTGATCCAAAACCAGTTTTCTGATTTTTTTATTATATCACTTATGATCGTCTAAATCAATCCCCATAATATTGTAAATAAAAACAGAAGAGCCAGGCAAACATAACTCTTACGGATATGTCTGCCTGACCCATTTATCATACGGATCACTAAAACCTCACTTGACAAATTTCTGTATGGCCTCGTTCAACTCCTGTATTTTCTGATAATCTTTATGCTCAACAGCCTCTACGATACAGTGATTGATATGATCGGAGAGCAGCACCTTCCCGGCATTATTGATGGCGGAACGAACCGCAGCCAGCTGAATGAGTACCTGCGAACAGTCCTCGCCGCGATCCACCATGCGCTTAACGGATTCCAGATGGCCGATCGCTCTGGCCAGACGGTCGGAAACAGCCTTCGCGTTCGGATGATTGTGAGAATGATCGGTATGTCCTGTCGAATGGTTGTGAGAATGATCAGTATAATCCGTATGTCCTGTCGAATGATGATCCTGCATGGTTCGTCCCTCACTTTCCGGATCTATAATTACTCGTAACTGCTCAGTATCTTCATAGTTACTCCAAAGTCAATATTTTCTCCATCGCGTCCGTCAGCTTCTGACCGCTCCTGCCGAGGATACGTACAACCATATGCCCGGCCGTTGTTCTCGTGACGCCGCCTTCCATCTGTTCTGACGCGTCAAGCAGCTTCCTCACGTTTTCCATCCATATCTCACCCTTCTGTTCATTGCAGATGACAAGATTCGCCAGATGTGTGAAGCCCTCATACATGCCGAACCCCCGCATATCCGTCTGCGCCGGTTCATAACAGGTATGATCGCGATAGACGATCCTGCCGCCCTGGCGGATGGAAACCCTGTTGCTGAACCTGTGATACTGAAACTCCTCGCCGTGCGCGGCTCTGCCGCAGGTCAGAACCTCACTGAACACAAAACGGGAGGTCTCGTCCGCCAGTTCCACATCCACATAACTGCGGAAATCCGATCCGGCAAAGGGAATGGTCGGCAAAGGCGTATAGTGCAGACAGGCATTCGGCTCTACCGTAATCTGTGTCTGCCGCTTCGCGCAGCCGTCAGCCATTTTATGGATTTTCTCGTAGGCCTGCGATACAAATTCCATCTTCGCATTCTCCCGCACCCGGATCTCAAACTCCTGCCTGTCCCCGGCCATGATCCCGGCGGAGGCGGTCAGCAGCATGACGGTCATGAAATCACCCTTCTCATAAAATGGGCGCATGATTTTGAACGGAGCAGTAAAATATATATTTTCCAGAATCGTTTTTCCGTCTTTTTCCGCCGCGGTAATCTGAAGCTTTGAAAGCTTTCCGAACTGATTCTCCATCATCAGCTGCATCCCTCTAAAAGGACACTTTTCCTGATCCAGTCGAGCACGGGATCAATGCCCTCGCGGTCACGGATATTTGTAAACAGGAACGGTCGGTTTCCGCGCATTTTCCTGGAATCCCGTTCCATCACGCCCAGATCTGCACCCACATAAGGGGCGAGGTCAATCTTGTTGATCACCAGCAGATCGGAACGGGTGATGCCCGGGCCGCCCTTCCGCGGTATCTTATCTCCTTCTGCCACGTCGATGACAAAAATGGTAGCGTCCACCAGCTCCGGGCTGAAGGTGGCGGACAGATTATCTCCGCCGCTTTCAATAAACAAAATTTCAATATCCGGGAAGCGGTCCATCATCTCATCCACCGCCTCCAGATTCATGGATGCGTCCTCGCGGATCGCCGTGTGCGGACAGCCGCCGGTCTCCACTCCGATAATGCGCTCCATCGGCAGCACACTGTTTTCGCACAGGAATTCCGCGTCTTCCTTTGTATAGATATCATTTGTGATCACACCGATGCTGTAATCTTTCGCCATTTCGCGGGTCAGGCACTCGATCAGGGCTGTCTTGCCCGAACCGACCGGACCGGCCACGCCGATTTTAACATATGACATATAGAATCCTCCAATTTTCACCAAACTCGCTCAGGAACTGATTCAGGCGACAAAAGGGCAGGATGTTTGTAATTCTCAGGGTCAGGAATACGGATACGAGCATCCATTTCTGACCTGTTGCCCTCCTCATGACATATAGATCCGTGAATACAGGCCCTCATGCTGCATACACCGGATATCAAACCCCGGCGCGGACAGACAAAGCTCCTCCTCTGTCAATGTATCGAGACGCTCCAGTATCTCCTGGAACATCTCCTGACAGCGATAGAGCAGCTGCTGCCCGCCCGTCTGGCTCAGCGGAATCGTTTTTACACAGTTTGTCACCATCGACGAGGCCTGGGCATACAGATAATTTTCCATTGTTTCCTCCCGCGGAATACCGACCGCCGCGCAAAACACACCGTAAACCACGGAGTGCGTCACACCCGCCCCTCCGCGCAGATGCGTATAGTCTGTAAACACATCCGACTCAAAAGGGATATCCAGACCGCGCACGGTCTTTACAAAACGGGAGCCGAGTTTACGCCCCGCCTCCCTCGTCTCCCGTGGGATCCGGCTCGCCTCCAGAATATCTTCGAGGCGCATGATTTTTTCTGTCTGCCCTTCCGCGGCATACTCATACGCCAGCCTGGCAGAAAGGAATTCATTATAACAGAAGCCGTAAGTCATCCGTCGGTAAATAAAGGCCCAGGCTTCCTCCTCATTTGTCACCAGACTCTTCTGAATATAGGTCTCCAGACCATAGGAGTGGGAATACGCCCCGATCGGGAACAGCGCATCATTGACCTGCAGCAGCAGAAAATGTTTTTTCCGATCCTTACTATCCATTCATCTTCTCCACTCTAAGGAACTTCACTGCGTCATTCATCACAGCTTTAGTGATGGTGGTTGTTCACCGAGGAAGAAAGCGCTTTGCTGAAATCAAATTTTCTGGTCACTTTCTCCGCAGTCACGCCATGGATACCGTTCAGCTTCTCCAGCAGCGGCTCATGATAGGGAGTATAAAATGTAAAATCATCCTCTCCCCGAAACATCGTCGTGTGCGTGTTGCCTACTTCGTAACACAGCTTTGCGATCTGACGCGGGTGATCCTGGCGTACCACCGCGCGGATGGCATCGCAGGCCGGAATGTTGACCGCGATCACCTTTTCCTCATCCGCGTAAATCACATCGTCCTGGTTCAGTCCCCGGCTTAAAATATCGTTGTCCATCCGAATGCCGACATCCTCCCCATCTGCAGATGTCTTCCTGTGCAGACGGGAAAATGCCTCATGCCACTCAATATCCACATAATCGACCCGCAGGCCCGCAAATGCCTCATCCGATAATGTTCCCAATATCTTTTCACATAACATACGCTTTCACCTCTCCTACCAGACGCCGAGCATGAGCATCACGCCCGGGATCCAGGCGGTGATAACACCCTCGACGACCTGGATCACCGGCACGAATTTCGCCAGCTTCTTCATTCCCAGAATATCGGTAAAAAACGAAGATCCCCAGAGCACTGCCCAGAGCCACCAGATAGCCGCCCATCTCCAGTCAGGAGTGATACCGAGCTGAACGCTGCCTGTCACACCCTCGATGATACCGAACACAATGGCATTGACCGCCACAAAGCTGGAAAACCAGGCAAAGGGAAGCGGATTCAGGTCAAAAATATTCATCATCGCCACAAACAGATAGGTAAAACAGAACAGCAATCCCGTACCGGCGGCGTAATAGTTTCCCTGCACCAGATTGACGAAATTGATGAACAGGGAAAGGCCGCCGGTGAGGATATTCATGGCCGCTGCAGATTTTTTATCGACCTTTGAAAGGGAACAAACGCCGTTATTGATCAGGACAATGCCAACAAACAGCAAACATACACCCAACATAATTCAATCCTCCATGTCATAACTATAAATATCGAAACCAGTTTCCGGAATCATCGTTCATATACCATCTCAGAACAGGCTGTACAGCTGTGTCAGCGGCAGCGTCTGCGCCGGCTTTGACTCCAGCTTCACTCCGTCTGCGCATACCTCGTAGGTCTCCGGATCCACCGTGATCTCCGGCGTCATGTCATTGAACTTCATATCCGCTTTGCCGATATTTCTGCAGTTTTTCACCGGGACAACGGTCTTTTTCAGATCATATTTACCTTTTACATCGTTGTCCATGGCCGCTTTCGAGACAAAAGTCAGACAGCTCTCATATTTCGCCGCGCCGTGCGCCGCAAACATCGGCTGATACAGCACCGGCTGCGTGGTCGGTATGGACGCGTTGGCATCACCCATCTTCGAGGCAATGATCATTCCGCCCTTGATGATCATATCCGGTTTCGCACCGAAAAAGGCCGGGTTCCAGAGCACCAGATCCGCAAACTTGCCGACCTCTACGGAGCCGACGTAGTCCGCGATACCGCAGGTGATCGCCGGATTGATCGTGTACTTTGCGATATAGCGTTTGGCGCGGAAATTGTCGTTTCCGTTCTCCTGATCTACGCCGAGCGGCCCCCGCTCCTCTTTCATCTTGTGCGCGGTCTGCCAGGTTCGTGTGATGACCTCGGCCGGACGGCCCATCGCCTGGGAATCAGAGCTCATCATGGAAAAAACACCCATGTCATGGAGCACGTCCTCCGCCGCAATCGTCTCCGGACGGATACGGGAATCCGCAAAAGCCACATCCTCGGGAATATTCTTATCGAGATGGTGGCATACCATCAGCATGTCAAGATGCTCATCGAGCGTATTCACCGTAAACGGCATCGTCGGGTTGGTGGAGGAAGGAAGCACATTCTTCGCACCCGCTGCGCGAATGATATCCGGTGCGTGTCCGCCGCCCGCGCCCTCGGTATGGAAGGTATGTATCGTACGCCCGCCGATCGCGTTCAGCGTATCCTCCACACAGCCTGCCTCGTTTAAGGTATCCGTATGGATTGCCACCTGGATATCATATTCATCGGCTACGTTCAGGCAGTGATTGATAGCCGCCGGGGTGGAGCCGAAATCCTCGTGTATCTTCATGCCCATCGCGCCGGCTTCCAGCTGCTCGATGATCGGTTTCTCGTCGGAACAGTTCCCCTTCCCGTAAAAGCCGAGGTTCATCGGGTACTCCTCCGCCGCCTTCAGCATCATGCGCAGATTCCACGGACCGGGCGTACAGGTTGTCGCGTTCGTGCCGTCGGCCGGTCCCGTACCGCCGCCGATCATCGTGGTAATCCCGGCGTACAGGGATGTCGGAATCTGCTGCGGGCAGATATAGTGGATGTGGCTGTCGATACCGCCGGCCGTAATGATCATGCCCTCTCCGGCCAGCGCCTCCGTGGACGCACCGATCGTCATGCCGGGCGTCACGCCGTCCATGATATTCGGGTTGCCGGCCTTGCCGATGCCGGCGATCTTTCCGTCCTTGATACCGATATCCGCCTTGATGATACCGGTATAATCCAGGATCAGACAGTTCGTGATGACCAGATCCAGGTCGCCGTCCTTACTGCAGGTTTTCACAGACTGGCCCATGCCGTCGCGGATGGTCTTGCCGCCGCCGAATTTTGATTCGTCACCATAGGTCGTATAGTCCTTCTCCACTTCTATGATCAGGTTTGTATCCGCCAGACGGACCCGGTCTCCCACGGTCGGGCCGTACATCATGGCATATTTTTCACCGGAAATTTTACAGCTCATTCTATTGCCTCCTTTATGTTTTGTAATGAATTACACCGATTAAACAGACAGTCCTCTATATAAAACCGCGCAGCGTGGCGGTCTGCACCGATGCCGCCTTTGTATTCTCCGTCGCCTGATCACAGGTCAGGTCATTCAAGCCGTACACGCGCTTCGCGCCGCCCATCTGTGTCAGCTGCACTTCCTTTTCCTCACCCGGCTCAAAACGGACAGATGTACCGGAAGGAATGTCCAGATGATAGCCGTAGGCTGCCGCACGGTCAAAGGACAGCTGACGGTTTACCTCAAAAAAATGAAAATGCGAACCCACCTGTACCGGACGATCTCCGGTATGCTTTACAGTCACCGTAACGGTCGGCTTCCCCTCATTTAAAATAATCTCTCTGTCTTTCGGAATTACTGCACCAATTTTCATATTCTGTCACTCCTCTCTTTACTGAATCGGATTATGTACGGTTACCAGCTTTGTTCCGTCCGGGAAAGTCGCCTCCACCTGAACCTCGTGCACCATATCGGCCACGCCGTCCATGACATCCTCTTTCGCGAGGATCTTTGTGCCGATGGACATCAGTTCAACCACACTCTTTCCATCTCTGGCATATTCCAGCAGCTCGGAACTGATGTAGGCGACTGCCTCCACATAGTTCAGTTTCAGACCTCTGTCCTTCCTCTGCTTCGCCAACTCTCCCGCCATGTGGAGCATCAGCTTTTCCTGTTCCTTTGGATTCAAACGCATAACACTCTTCCTTTCTTTAAAATACGCCGGGTGGCTTTTGCCGGCTGCCAGACCAAACACACCGTGTACCGTCCGGTCGCAAAAATCCATATCCGGCCAACTGCATACAACAAAAAAAGGAGTCCACACTAAAAGCAGACTCCTTCGCCAACAAAAACAACTGATATCCCCCGTACGGGGATATAAACCTTTGCTACTCATTATAAATATCCCGGAGGAAATGTCAAGCATTTTTTGACATTTGCAGTTTCTGACATTTGTCGTTGCAGGCCGGATTCTGACACCGGAAATAACATTTCCATATCTCAGCTTTATTGCACCGCATCAGAAGGCTTCTCAGGAGCACAGAGAATTACATCCCCTTTCTTCAGAGAGAGCGGCAACACATACGGTCCGAATGACAATCGTTTCAGATAGGCGACTTCCCTGTTCACCGCATGAAACATCCGCTTTACCTGATGATAGCGTCCCTCCTGAATCGTCAGAAGAACCATCTGACCCGCGCACAGACCGTCACGATACTCCTCCGGCAAATACTGAAACGCGGGATGATCCGCTTCACAGATCACGAGCTCAGCAGGGAGGGTCGGCGTATCATCCCCGATATCGACACCCTCCGAAAAAAGAGAAACAAATGCATTCTCTGCCGGGCCATCAAGCAGAGCGAGATACGTTTTATCCACATGGCTGCGCGGGGAAAGCATACGGTGCGCCATCATGCCGTCATTCGTAATCAGAATCAGTCCTTCCGTATCTTTGTCCAGACGGCCAACCGGAAACAGATCTCTGCCCTGCGGTATGAGTTCCATCACGGTGGGGAAGCGGTTGTCTTTTACAGCACTGACATAGCCCGCTGGTTTGTGCAGCAGATAAGTGACATGACCGCGCAGCGCCACAATCCTGCCATTCACGGCAACCTCATCTGTATCCGGATTTAACTTTGTCTCCGCTCTCGCGGCACGCACGCCATTGATAGTGACAACATTTCTTTTTATAATGCTTTTCACTTCACTTCGTGTGCCCATTCCCGCATCCGCCAGGAATTTGTCCAGCCGTATCTGCATAAAGCCTCCTGTTTTGCTTTCGCTGTATTTTGCATTGTCGGGAACAGATCCATATGGAATCCATCAAAATATATCTATACCACTTCCTGACTCATCATAGTAAACTCACATGCGCTGCTGTCGCAGCGCGCCAACAAATCTTGCTTTTTCCTTATAAAATCCGGCATATGTATCAAATCCGTATAATCCAGTGCTTTTATATCTTATTATTAGAATTTGCAGCAATTCTTACTGCAGATGCCATTCCGCCATCACCATATGATGGATTTTCCAAGAAGATCTTGGAGGCTTCACATGTAGAATCTTCTTGCTCTTCTTGTTCCCATAAAAATAACTATCCATTTTCACTTTTTTAACAATCAGTTCATAGCTTTTTGCTTAAATTGTTGTAGAAATCTTTCTATCCTTAAAATAGTATTCTTTGTCGTGTTCGTTCACCGGGCGCAGCACACGGCAGGGGTTCCCTACAGCTACCACGTTGGAGGATTTCAGTAGGGCGCGTGGAGTTGAAATCGTACAATCTGTCTAACCTTTTTAGCTGACCCTCCATGATTTCGTCATCTCCAGGGAGATACAGTTCCCCTGTGTGCATTCGTTCCTTCATGGTACTCATAAATCATTCTCCTTCCGATTCCCCAGCCAGTCATTTCAGATTGGCTGCTTCAAAGTATATCCGAAGACAGCCTTTAAAGCAACCAAAAAATCTGTTCAGAATCGGTCGAATCCTCCTGAGTTCCAAGACGAGCATACGAGCAGGAGTCATTATAGTCCTTGATAATATATAACCAGAACTGCGCCATGCCCGGCACACATAAAAGAGCGGCTGTAAAAAGTCGCTCTTGCAAATAATGCTCGTTTTTTTATAGATAATCTTCCCTCGGAGGCGTGAACACATCGATTACCTCGCCAGGCTCAATAACTTTAAATGAGTGAATCTGATTACCCGGTATCGCGTAAGAATCTCCCGGTTTCAGTATCATTTCCATACACTTTCACCCGCTTTATATTCCTTCACATTCCGTCTGTTCATAATCTATAAGCCGTGTGATTGTCGGATGTTTCCCACAAACCGGACAGTCATCGGTATTGCCCGGCAGCGGCACTTTTCGGAAATTCATGGTCAACGCGTCATAGGTCAGCAGCGCCCCCGTCAGCAGCTGTCCCTGTCCGACGATATATTTGATCGCTTCCATGGCCTGCAGGCTTCCGATCACACCGCCCATGGCGCCCACCACACCGGCCTGCTTACATGTCGGCACCGCATCCTTTGGCGGCGGATCACGGAAAACGCAGCGATAACACGGTCCCTCTCCCGGCACATAGGTCATCAGCTGTCCCTGAAAACGGATGATTCCGGCATGGGAAAAAGGCTTTTTCGCCATCACGCAGGCATCATTGATCAGGAACTTTGCGGGAAAATTATCCGTTCCGTCGATGATAAAATCATAATCTCCGATCAAATCCATAATGTTTTCTGAATTCACAAACGTCTGATACGTGTGAACCGTGACATCCGGATTCATCCGGTTCATCGTCTCTTTCGCAGACTGTACTTTTGCTTTTCCCACATCCGGCGTTCCGTGGATGATCTGACGCTGCAGATTTGAAAGATCCACCTCATCTGCGTCGGCGATACCGATCGTCCCGACTCCGGCGGCCGCCAGATACATGGCAGCCGGCGCTCCCAGTCCTCCCGCACCGATAATCAATACTTTCGCATTTAAAAGCTTTTTCTGACCTTTTACGCCGATTTCCTTTAAAATAATATGTCTGGAGTAACGTTCCAGCTGTTCATTCGTGAAAGCCATTATCTCCCGCCTCCCATAAAATAAAGAAATTCCACCTCATCCCCTTCCGTCAGGCGGCGAGTGGCAAAATCTGCTTTCTGTACAAATTCTTCATTGACGGAAACCGTCACGTACTGCGGTGTCTCCACCTTCTCCTCCTCGATGAGCTTCTCGACAGTAATGCCTTCCTCGTAAATTTTCTTTTCCCCTGCGACAATAATGTTCATGATAATATCAATCCTTTCTGGCTTCTGCATTTATAGCAAACGGAAAATGACTGCTTCGCAGTCATCCGGGTGTGCAAGCACTTCCATCTGCCTGTCTGTTGATGACACTTTCATAGTATTTTACATCTCAAATATAGATTGTCTTTAACTGCTGCCAAAATGCAGGAACAGCTATAAATTCTTTTCAATCTCACGGATCAGATCGTCTTTCCGCTGTACGCCGCTAAATCGAGCGACTTCCTTTCCGTTTTTCAGGAATAAAATCGTCGGAACCGAGGCAACCTCCCAGCGAAAAACCAGTCCACGCTCATACACCGCATTCACCTTGCCCACTATCACCTGATCCGCATAGTCTTCCTCTAATTCCGCCAGCACCGGTGAAAGAGCCTTACATGGCAGGCAGCTGTCAGAATAAAAATCCACGATCGCCAGTTTTTCACTGGCTGATACTTCTGTATCAAAATCCGCCTCCGTCCATCTCTGAGCCATAATCTAATCACCTGCCTTTCTCACAATCAGATCATAGGTGTCGTCCTCATTTTTCAAAAGTTTCAAAATCTGATGTCCCTCCTCTTTGATGCTTCGCGGAACATTCTGCACCGGTTCTCCGTCATTCATGTGAATCGACAGAATCTGTCCCTCATCCAGTTCCTCCAGCGCTACCTTTGCCTTTACAAAAGTGACCGGGCATACCACGTCGGTGATATCCACTGTCTCATCAATTTCATATGCTGCGCTCATAATCATTCCATCCCTTCTATTATTCCTTTGTATATAAATGCCGACACACGGATCTCTCCGTGCCTGCACTCACCCAAAGTCCTGATCTTTATATATACTTCATCTGATCAAATACAGTGTTCGGGAAGCACATATAACAAACAATTACACATCCTGACAGGCTGCCCACATTCTCGCTCGAAACGCGTCTTCCCCCACTCGCTGCAGGGTAAACCGAAAGCGCTCGCCGGTCTTAGCGTTCTCTTCAAAGAAAGTAATTGCCGCGTCCGCCACACGGAAAAACGTCGCCTCATCTTTTATCAGAGGCAGGAACTGCTCTCCGGTATAAATCTTATTTCCAAACAGCCCGCCAAAGGAAACCAGGTAGCCGCTCTCGCCTTCCCAGGCATCTGTGGGACATGATTTTACGCAGCGTCCGCAGTAATTGCACTTCTCCCGGTCAATCAGGACTTCGGAATCTGTACAGGTAAGCGCTCCCTCGCGGCAGACCTTTTCGCAGACACCGCAGTTGATGCAGAGATCCGGTTTCCATGTTACTTCCATACCGCCCTTGACACCGAGGTCGTTTTCCTCCGCCTTCAGGCAGTTATTCTGACAGCCGGTGACGCCAAATTTAAATTTGTGGGGAAGCTCCCTGCCGAAATAGCGGTCGTTGAGCTTCTCTGCCAGAGCGGAAGTATCGATACATCCGCTGGGGCAGATGGCTCCGCCCTGACAGGCCGTCACCGTCCGGACACGCGGTCCGCAGACACCCGGGCTTACGCCTCCCTCAGCAAGCCGGGCTTTCACTTTTTC
Source organism: Clostridiales bacterium (assembly GCA_021201535.1). GTDB lineage: Bacteria > Bacillota > Clostridia > Lachnospirales > Lachnospiraceae > Eubacterium_I. The sequence goes on from JAJQEU010000051.1 coordinate 62,481, forward strand.
AATATCATCAATGTGAACAAAGGGAATTTCCACGCCCTGACGTGAAGTCATATGTACATATCCTTTTCCAAACTCATCCGCAACCTCTGCAATCGTTCGGATATTCTCCGCCGTCAGTTGACCGCCGGTCACCTGCAGCCGCAGAGAGAAATACCCTTTCTGCTTCTGGCGCATGAAACCTCCTTTTTTCAGTGTTGTGTAATCAATATCTGCCATCTCTCTTCCTCCCTCGCAAAACTCTCTTTGCAGATATGTCAGTTTTTGTCGCAATTCTCCACTATTGTTACATGGACGTCTCCCGGATTGCTCTCCCGAAATCTTCCATGAGGTCTTCCACATCCTCAATCCCGACGCTCACCCGGATCAGGTCATCGTAAACCCCTGCCGCCTCCTTTTCCTCCTCCGTGCTGTGCACGGCCAATGTAGATTCCGGATGGAGCACCAGTGTTTTTGTATCCCCGATGTTTGATACCTGCAGAGGAATCTTCAGTTGATCCAGAATCCGATACGCCCGTTCCCGGGTTCCAACGCGGATGGTAAGAATCCCGCCGAAATGACCGTCAAACTGCTTCTTCGCAATCGCATAACAGGGATTCGTCTCCAGTCCCGGATAATTTACCACAATATCCGGAAATTCTTTCTGCAGCCACCGCGCCAGCGCCAGCGCATTGCCGGATATCCGCTCCATTCGAAGGCCCAGCGTCTCCATACCAATGATATTGTAAAACGCATTCTGCGGGGACAGACATCCGCCTGTGTTGCGGAAAAAACCGTTGCGCAGCTTCACGATATAAGCAAACGGTCCGAACTTCGAAAACTCGCGCAATCCCGGATATTTTTTCGCGTCCCAGCGAAACTTTCCGCCATCCGTAATCACGCCGCTGATGGAATTGCTGCTGCCATTGATATATTTGGATGTAGAATTGACGACAATATCCGCTCCCAGTTCAATCGGTTTTACGAGGTAAGCAGTTGCCGCCGTATTGTCAATGAACAGCGGCAGTCCCTGACTGTGAGCCAGATCTGCCAGGCTCCTGATATCTGTGACATCCAGTTTTGGATTTCCGATGGTTTCCGCGAAATAACATCGGGTGCGGTCATTTGTTTTCTTAAGAAATTCTTCCGCATCATGATTTTCCACATAATGCGTTCGGATTCCAAAGCTCTCCAGTTCACGGAACAGGTCAATCGAGCCGCCGTACAGGCTGGCGCTGGATACAATCTCATCTCCGGTCCGCAGGATATTCATCAACGCATTAAATACCGCCGCCATGCCGGAAGCACAGGCCACGCTGGCAATCCCGCCCTCCAGAACAGTCATCCGCTTTTCAAATGCCTCCACCGTCGGATTACCCAGCCTTGTATAAGAAAAGCCCGGCGCTTTATTGTGAAAAATCTGTTCCATGCGCTTCGCCGATGTATGTCGAAAAGCGCTGGTCTGACAGACCGGCGGCAGGGTTGATTCCGATTCCATGGAGCCAGAGAAGGGAATCCCCTCCGTCCCGTGTAACAAAATCGTGTTAAATTTCATCGCAATCCCCTCTTACAGGAATATTTTTATCTGAGTTTATATATCGGTTTTATATGTTATATGTTAACACGCCAAAATCTGCGTGTCTAATACATAAAAAAAATAACCCATTATAGCTTGTAACTATAACAGGTTATTTTTCATTTTCTCTCAAAATTCTCCGTGCTCCGTCCTCGCGATAATGTCATTCTGTAGATCTTTAGACAGTTCGCAGAAGTAGGCACTGTAACCGGCTACCCGCACCAGCAGATTCCCGTAGTTCTCAGGATGTTTCTGTGCCTCCAGAAGTGTCTGCCGGTTTATAATATTAAACTGAAGATGCCAGAGCTTCAAATCCCGCCAGCTCTTGATATAGGCGACCAGCTTTTTCGTTCCTTCCTCTCCTTTGACGCACTGAGGGCTCAGTTTGACATTCAAAAGACGTGCGGCCCGATTGCGGAAATCATAGTTTTTCGTCGCGTAGTTGGACAAAAGAATTGCCGTCGGTCCGTTTTTATCCGCCCCCTGGGATGCGGAGGATCCGTCCGAAAGCGGCGTCCACGCGTACCTTCCGTTCGGAGTCGCCGAAACAACTTTTCCAAAAGGCACATTGGAGGTAAACGGTACATACCGCAGGTCCAGATGAACCCCCAGTTCCCCGGAATACTGTTTTGTGAAAGCAAGAAGCTCACGGTCAAGACGTTTGCCGATCTCATCTGCAAAGTCGTCATCGTTTCCGTAGGCAGGGGCGTTTTTTAAAATCTGCCGTTCAATCTCATATCCCTCGAAATTATGAAGAAGAGCCTCTTTCACGCGGGGCATTGTCAATCGTTTATCCTCATATACCACCTTTTTGATCGCCGCCAGAGAATCGATCACCGTCCCGTACCCGATAAACTCAAAATATCCCAGATCGATACCGCCCTCAATTTTCGGCTCATGAAGGTTTTTGCAGTTTTTCATGCAAAGCTCGTGGAGCATGGATCCCAGCGGAGAACCGAAATAATTCCCGCGCAGACGAATAATCTCATGCTGCTGAATGAACGCATGCTTCATGAAATTTTTCTGCTGCTTCAGATATGCCTCCAGAAATTCATCAAAGGTTTCAAACATCTCCGGTTCGCCCGTTGTCAGGCCAATGACCTCATCCCCGTACTTTTGCATTTTTCCGTTGTACAATGCCATTTCCAGCGCCGCCGCAAAATTAATGTAGGCGCAGGGAGAAGTATAAGTATCCCTGTTCGGCATCCGTACTTCGGCGCAGCCGGATACGGAGTAATCATAGGCTTCCTCAAATGTCGCTCCCTTTGCCAGCAGCAGGGGAATCACTTCCTCATCGTTGATCAGCTTCGGAAAACCGGAGCCGTCCTTGATCGTCTCCGCCACTTCATAGAGATAACGCTCCGGAGACCGCGTGTGGATCCGTGCCGCCAGATCCGGATAATTTAACGGGAACTCCCGCTTCGACCGGAGGAACAGATAGGTCAGTTCATTCGTGGCATCGGCGCCGTCTTTCGTCTGCCCGCCGATCGTTACCGCCTCCCAGTGGGCATAGCCTTCATTGAAACTGCCGCCCGCCTTAGATAAGTAAAGATCTATGTACTGCGCCATGGATACCCAGACACACTCCAGAAGCTCCTCCGCCCGATCGTCATCCAGAATTCCCTTTTCCTTATCTGCTCTATAAAACGGATAGAGATACTGATCCATTCTCCCGTTGGAGATAACCGTACCGGTCTTCTGCTCAATACGGGAGAAAAGCTGGATAAACCACTGGCTCTGCACTGCCTCATGAAACGTCTCCGGCGGGTTGGCCGGAACCCTGCGGCAGATGCGGGCGATCTCCATTAGCTCCGCTTTGCGCTGCGGGTCGGATGTAAACCGCGCTTTTTTCTCCGCCTCCTCCGCATGGCGGTTCGCCCAGAGAATGATGGCGTCCGCTGTCAAAATCACAGCCTCCAGAAAAGGTTTCTTCTCTGTACTGTCCACCGCCGAAAACTCATCCAGCTCATGCAGCGCCTCCTCCGCCTCCCGTCGGATGCCGAGAAAACCGATCTTTAAAGGCTTTTCGTAATCATGCACCCACTGGATGGAAGAACGGAAAGACGCTGTCTCATTTACAATATAACGGGAGGAATTCTCCTCATCTTCATTACAGGTAAGTCGTTTTGTCTCCTCCGGAAGCGCATTTACCAGAGCTTCATGAAATGTCTTCCCTTTCCAGTAGGGCGCAATTTCATGAATCACATACGCCGCATCCTCTTCACTGATATCAAACGGAGAAGTTTCCCTGGACGGCAGACTTCTGATCGCCTCGTCCAGCACATCGCCGTCCAGTTCCGGATAAAGAATGCCATACCGACCTTCCCGTCCGGCTCTCCCGACAATCAGCTGCCGGTCGTCAATATAAACCGTTGCCCGCTCCGCGTAGCGGTACAGCGCTTTCGCCCACCGCAGGATCAACGGCTGCCCTTCTGTCTCCCGAAAAGACTCGGTAAAGTATTTGCCCCGCTCAATATCAATGCCAGGGCGTGTGCCCGCAAAAGTCTCAAGGATTTGCCGGGTTCGTTTTTCTTCCGGTCTGTACTGCCCGTAGATACGCTCTTCCTGCGGGGATAGTGTTAATGCTGCCATGTACTGCCTCCTCTTATATCAACATACATGCGCTGCTGTCACAGCGCGCCAACATCTATGAAAGAAATGTCTCATCCACAATCGTCAGCACTTCATCCAGTATCTCAAAACCTTCCCGCAGCTCCTCTTCCGTAATAATCAGCGGCGGAGTAATATTAATATTATTTTCCCGCCCAAAAGCAGAAAATCCACGTTCTTTTAAAAGAGTCTGAATCCGCGCCATCGTTGCATTCTCATCGTAACCGTAGGGAACCAGCGGAATCTTTTTCTCCCTGTCTTTCATCAGCTCCACCGCGCCGAAGAGCCCGATATAACGGACGTCGCCGACAGATCTGTGCTTTTCTTTCATGCTTTCCAGCAGTTCACCGAAGACCTTGCCAACCTCATTGACATGCTCCAGAATATGGTGTTCCTGATAGTAATTCACCGCCGCGACGCCGGCTGCGCAGCCCAGGCTGTGCCCGCTGTAGGTCAATCCGTAGAGGAACGTCTTATCCTTAAAATAATCTGCGATTTTCCGGCTCATAATGATACCGCCGAGCTGTACATATCCGCAGGTAACTCCCTTGGCAAAGGAGATGATATCCGGTTTGATACCCCAATGCTCAAAAGCGAACATCGTTCCCGTACGCCCGAATCCGGTCATGACCTCATCACAGATCAGCAGAATCCCATATTTATCGCAAAGTGCCCGCAATCCCTGCAGATATCCGTCGGGCGGAATGATGACGCCGTTAGCTCCCGTGACAGACTCCACCTCAATGGCCGCGATCTGATCCGGTCCCTCATACTGAATCTGCTCTTCTAACTGCTCCAGATAATGAGCGGAAGCCTCCGCGTCATCGCGGAATGGTGTCTTTGATCGATATACATACGGATCATAAAACTTCAGAAATCCCGTAGCTGCCGGCCGTTCCAGGGCAAATCGCCTCGGGTCGCCGGAAAGGTTGCCTGAGCCCAGTGTGGAACCGTGATAGCTCCGATAACGGGACATGATTTTATTCTTCCCCGTAAATGTTCGCGCCGCATAAATGGCCGCCTCGTTCGCGTCTGATCCGCCACAGGTAAAAAGTACCTTCCCCATGTTATCCGGCGCAAGGTCAACCAGCTTTTTTGCAAGCTCCGAGCGCGGACCGGAGGCAAAAGCCGGTGCGATATACGGAAGTTTCTCCACCTGCTGCTGCACCGCCTCAATGATATCCCGGTTCCCATACCCCAGGTTCACATTCGCCAGCTGGGAAGACATATCAAAATACCGTTTTCCATTATAATCCCAGAAGTAAATCCCGTCTGCGCGCTCAATCGGAATTGCGTTCACTGTTCCTGTCAGCCAGGGGTGCTGGTTATATTCCCGGTCATACTCCAATATCTGTTCTCTTGTCAGTTCCGTCACGTTGTTCATTTCCTCCATCATAATCTTCTATTCGTAACTGTTCATTATCTTCGCAGTTCCTGATCTTCTGTTCTCTGTTTTTGTTTACACCGCACTTCCTGCTTCTGTCGACTGATATAGTGAACAGCAAAAATAATTTGTTATTCACTATATCTTTATCGCAGGCTTTGATACAGTCTCTCCAGATCCTTATCACTGACCGTCACAGGATTGTTGTCCAGATTCGGGTGATGGCTCTGTCTGACCAGTTCCCGTATCTGCTCCCCGGAAAGCTGCAGATCCCTCAGATTCGTGCGCAGATGCAGCTCCCGTTTCAGTGCCAGCACCGCGTCCGCAAAATCATCTGTGCTGCGGTACCCCAGCAAATCCGACAGCTCCTGCGTACGGCTGTCAGCAGCGTTAAGTCTTATAAAATAATCGAGTGTCAGCCCGCAGGCTTCCCCATGAGGGATTCCGTAACGGCTGGTCAGCGGGAACGAACACGCGTGAGAGGACGTTGTCTTCGGCAAAGTAAATGCCAGTCCGGCCATGACGGAAGCCTCCGCCATCTTTTCTCTGGCAATCCGGTTTTCCGGCTGCCGGTATGCCACAGGCAGATATGCAAACACCGTCCGGATCGCATGAATGGCCAGTGCGCTGCAGATTGGCTGATGTCCCCGGCTCCAGTACCCTTCCACGGCGTGACAGAGTACATCGATACCGCAGGAAGCTGTCACCTGCGGCGGCAGCGTGTATGTCAGCTCCGGATCAATCACCGCTGTCTTCGGATAAAAATAATCCGAATTGATCGGCGCCTTTTTCCCGGTTTTCCGATTCGTCAGAACGGACACGCATGTAACCTCACTCCCTGTCCCGGAGGTGGTGGGAACCGCAGTCAGCGGTATCCGGATCTCCGGTATCGGTTTTCCTGTCCCGTGATATTCCTCGATCCGCTCCACCGCCGCGGATGCCGCCTTGGCAAGGTCAATCACGCTGCCGCCGCCCAGAGCAACTATATGGTCAACCTGTTTTTCCCGAATCAGTGCACTGCAGCGGTCGACCTGAGTCACATCTGGATTCGGAGAGATATCAGAAAAAATCTCCATCACGTCATGCATTGCCAGAACTCGATCCGACACTTTATTTTTTACGGCAGATACATCACACACCAGAAGCGGCCGCCGGCTTTTGACCAGAAGTTTCTGTATTTCATCCACCCTGCCGTTTCCGAAAATCAGCTTCACCGGCTGCCGGTAATTCCAAACCATTCATATGTCCCTTCTTTCTTTCACTTATTCGCTTATAACCACTCAGCTTTCCGTCCCAGCAGTTCATATTTCCGCTCTCCGAAACGATGATACGGCAGCTGTTCATACGTGTAATTTTGCCGTCTCTCCAGAAATACACGAATCGCCCGGATGTCTTCATCCGTATCGTTAAATCCGGGAATCACGGGCGTGCGGACATGCTTATGCAGATTCGGGAACTCCCCAAACAGCATCTCCAGATTATTCAGAATCAGACTGTTGTCGACTCCGATCACACGGGCGTGCTTCCCGGCATCCATACTCTTTAAGTCATACAAAATATAATCCAGATAGCCCGCCGCCTCCCGCAGCACCTCCGTCTTACAATATCCGCAGGTCTCCACAGCCGTGCGGATGCACCGTTTTTTTGCTCCTCTCAACAGTTCCAGCGCGAATTCGCTCTGGAAAAACGGTTCGCCGCCGGAAAGAGTGAGCCCGCCCTCACCGTGAGCAAAAAAACGCTCTCCCGTTCAACGCGGTCCAGCACCTCCTCCGTCTCAACAGTCTGACCGTAAATACCCAGAGCACGGGAGGGACAGACCGGCAGGCATGCCCCACAGCCGATACATCTGCCGTGAAGCAGCCTGCCACCCGAAAGCGCATGACAGCGGCATATCCCGTCACACAGGGTGCAGCCCGCATTCCGGATACATTTTGAATCATCCAGATATACCTCCGGACGAATGAGCTGGGACTCCGGATTCGCGCACCAGGGGCAGCGCAGCGGACATCCTTTTAAAAACACCATCGTCCGGATACCCGGGCCGTCATGAAGAGAATAAGATTGAATATTAAAAATGATTCCCTGCAATGTTCTTTCCTGCTCAAATCTGATCATTAATCAACCGCAGGAGCTTTTCGCGGTATTTATAAAACTTTTCACTGAACTGGATATCCTCCGCCCCGTCCTCGATCACCTGTCTGGAAAACGTTACCTGCAGGTCCTCGATCAGTCGGCCCGGCCGCTTACTTAATACCAGTATCCTCGATCCCAGAAGCAGCGCCTCCTCCACGTCATGCGTGATAAAAAGGATGGTCTTACCGGTATCCCACCAGATTTTACGGGTCAGATTCTGCATATTTTCCCTGGTCAGTGCATCCAGTGCGCCGAACGGCTCATCCATGAGCAGTATTTCCGGATTATTGATCAGCGCCCTCGCAATGGACACTCTCTGCCGCATACCTCCCGAGAGTTCATATATCTTTTTATCCGCAAACTCCGTCAGACCCACTTTTTTCAGATACTCATCGGTCATTTTCTCATACTCAGCCTTTGGCACCCTGTTCATCCGCGGTCCGAAATTCACGTTGTTGCGGACGGAAAACCATTCGTAGAGCGGCGGATTCTGAAAGACGACACCCCGGTTTTTGTCAATGCCGTCAATCAACTCCCCATCCAGGCGGACGGTTCCGTCCGTGGGCTTAATAAAACCTGCCAGTATTTTGAGCAGCGTACTCTTCCCGCAGCCGGAAGGGCCGAGCACACAGATAAACTCACCTCTGTAGATGTTGAACGTGATGTCATCCAGCGCTTTGATCTGATCCTGCTTCGCCTCATAATACAGATCCACATTCTGAATCGAAATCAGCTCTTCCTCCGTAATCGGCTCTTTTCCCTCATAGCGCAGGCGCTCTACGGATACCAGTTCGCCGCTCGGTTCCTGCAGGTCTCTGAAATCTGCCATAAGTTTACTCCTTTACTCCGCCAAAGCCGCCTCCAGATAAGAAGTGTTAATACTGTTTACAAAAGTCTCCAGATCCGGCGCACTGGTAATGCTCTGCTGCTCCACCAGGAAATCTGCCGTCGCTTTCAGGGCATCCGCTATATAATCATTGAGGTAATCCGCCTGTTCTTCTCCTCTCAGGTAAACAAACTGCGTAATCTGATCCGCCGCATCCTCTTCCGTGATCTCCAGAACGCTTGCAATCTCTGCCGCAGCGGTCTCCGGATCATCCAGCAGAACCTCATTCGCCTGAATCTGAACTTTGATATAGTTTTCCACAATCTCCGGATACTGCTCGGCAAATTCAGTCCTTGCAACTACCAGATCCGCAGTGATCACTCCCTGGTCCGCCAGCTGTGCGGAATCCGTGATATTGACGCCGGTCTCCTGCAGTTCGCTCAAAACCGGATACCATACATATGCCGCGTCAATGTCCCCGCGAAGCCATGCCGCATAGATATCATCCGGCTGCATATCCAGAACCGTAACGTCTGTCTCTGAGAGTCCCGCCAGCGTCAGAGCATTTAACAGGCTGTAATGTGCCGTCGACGCAAAAGGAGTGGCAACCGTCCTGCCCGCCAGATCTTCTACGGAAGTAATTCCGGACTCTTCGGTCGCCACCAGTGTCTCCGCGGAGCCGATGACATCGCCGATCCAGATCACTTCATACTCCAGCCCGTTGGAAATGCCCAGAGCCGTGGGTGAGGATCCCAGTTCCGAAATATCAATACTGCCGGCCGCCAGCGCTGTATTCACCGAACTGCCGGAATCAAAGTTGATAATCTCCACATCTACTCCGAGCTCCTGCTCGTAGAGTTCCTCATACCGCGCAATCAGGTCGCCGTTTACCAGATCCATGGTTCCGATCCGCACCGTCACATCCGAACCGGCGTCACTGTCCGTATCCTCCGCAGTCTCGCTGCCCCCGGTCTCCGCAGCAGCACTGCTGTCCTCAATGTCCTCGTTCTCCGCACTGGCGCTATCTGCGGATGTCGAGCCGCATCCGACAAGAATCCCCATCGCAGTGGTCGTTGCTATAGCCAGTGCCAATAATTTCTTTACTCTCTGTTTCATCGCTTTACACTCCTTTTCCTTTCATGATTTACAGGAAAGACATTTTCTTAGTTCTTTCCTTTCCAATGGACGATTTTCCGTTCCGCCAGACGGATCAGCTGATCCAGCACGATACCGGTGATTCCCATAAGAATCACGCCCATAAACACAATATCGCTTCGCAGATAATTGCTCGCGTCCAGAACCAGCCAGCCGATTCCCTTCGCGGCCGCTACCATCTCCGCGGCAACCAGGGTCGTATATTCCACACCCAGCGCAGTTCTGAGACCGGTAAATACATCTGTCAGCGCCGCCGGGAAGACAACATAGAAAAATATCTGCCCCTTTCCCGCGCCCAACGTCTTCGCGCCGTTGATGTAATCCTCTTTGATTCGAATAACGCCCGCCACACAGGCAATATAGACAGGCGCGAATCCCGCCAGATACAAAAGTGTCAGTTTAGAACTCTCACCGATACCCATCCACAAAACCAGGATTGTGTAATATGCCAGCGGCGGCAGCGGACGGTAAAATTCTACGATCGGTTCCAGAATCGCCCTGATTTTTGAAATATATCCGCTGAGCAATCCCAGCGGAACCGCGGTGACAACGACCAGCAGATATGCGATACCCAACCTCTTCAGGCTGGTACCCAGATGCTGCAGCAGCGTATATCCTTTATATCCGTTCTGTATGATCGTCACAAAACTGGACCAGACGCTCTTCGGCGACGGGATAATAATTTCCGGAAAAGTCCCGGTCTTTGTCACCAGCCACCATGCAAACAAAATCACAACGACGGTAATGACTGAGATTTTCCTTTCTGTACTCCATTTCTTCATACAAACTTCCTCACAGTTTCTCTGATGTCCCGTACAACTCCCGATTGCCCCGGAAACGCCATACGTTCTTCTTCTTACACGTCTTCTTTGTGCAACAGAAAGATTTCCCTCCCGCTGACACGAATACCGCCTGACAGAACATAGTTCCCTCCTTCATGTATTACATACTTTTCATATATGTTATGTATGAAATCATACCATTGACCGGGAATTCTGTCTAATACCAAAAAAAATAACCCGCTATAATTTCGTACTATAACAGGTCATTTCCTCTCGAACTCCTCTCGCAAGCCGCCAACTCACTCACAGGTTCCGATACTCAAGAATAATTTCTTCTATGCTGCGCCCCGCGTCACGCTCCCTCAGCATCCGCATGGCCGGATTTTCTCTCGATTTTACGCGGCCATACAAAGGCTCCAGATAACACTCCTCGCCAAACCCTCTCTCCCGCAGTCCTTCCTCGGCCAGCTTCACAATCCGGCCGGCCAGATGATAGAGTCTGTCGGCATTCACAAACCCCGGCAATTCTCTCTTCACAAAGAGCTTCCGCAACTCCATCTGGTTATAGCCATGGTGATAGATCACGCGGTCATTTGCCAGAATGCCGGACAGCTCCGACAGCTTTTCCTTAAGTCCCACGTAAAAAGCCGCGACCGCCATACTGGCAGAAACCGGCTGGCAGCACGCGCTCCTAAACTCTACCGTTCCGCGAAATGTCAGATCCTCGAACTTAAAGGTCCGAAGCCAGGCCAGATCATCAATCTGAGGAATCACATCAATCTCATGATAACCGCCGTCCGCAAAATATTCTCCCCGAACCGATTCTTTCTGAAAATAGTCTCTGACACACACGGGCCGGAAATTAATATATTTTTCTTCGCGCTCCACACAATAAATGCTTGTGGATTCGATGTACGACAGCAAATCCTCCACCGTATCAAAATGACAGTCAAACATACCGATATTGTGAGGATTGATCCCCTGCGAACTGTTTTCCCAGAGCATATCCCGGCTGCACAGCAGATCCTCATGCTCCCCCAGAAGGACGGAGTTCCCGAAAAGCAGCGCGGTAATCGGTTCCAGTCGGGAAAACACATTCATGGTCAGCAGCAGATCGTCGTAGCTCACATCCAGCTGTACCTGGGACGCACTGCAGAACGTCCCGAACGCCGGATACTCATGAAAATACATCGGTTCGTTCTGCTGATATTTGTCCCGAAGAGACAGATGATGAAACAGCATCCGGTATCGCCCGTTTTCAATGGGGACATTATGATTATAAATCCGATACGGATTGATCCCCATCCCGGTCAGAGTGTAATGGTATCGCCCCAGCAATTTATTCAGATAACGGTAATATCTGGAAAAACGTTCATTCAGCGTATGAAGCTCCTTTTCCCGTCCCATGGAAAGCTCCAGGTTATTATAAGAACAGTCAAAAGAAAAAATATCCCCTGTTTTCGGACATTCGGCGGCGTACATATTTCCCTCGTCATCCCACCCGGTCGGGCGAAACTGAAAATGTTCGATAAATTCCCGCGCCGTCTGATGGACATTGGCAAAATCCACTGCCTCTCTGTCCAGATTCACAATGGGCAGCTCCAGTTCAATACCGATATAAAGCTCCCGTTCCTTTTTCGTCGGTTCAATATATTTTCGATACAGGTGCTCGCGCACTGTTTTTTCATCTATCATAGATAACCTCCTCTTAAGAACTGTCAAAAAATTTATCTCCACAGTTCCTTACAGATTTGAGAAGATCTGATACAGGAACTTCATGTTCTCCTCATTATCTTCAAATACCTGTCCGTGATCTGTCCCTGTGTACAGAAGTTCACCGTTCCGCCAGGCCAGAAGCGTAGTCATCGGGACACGCTCCCAGGCATCCCGTCCCAGCGGCTCCGTGGAAAAAAACACCTGTCCTTTCCGCTGCCGGAAGTGCAGAGAATGTTCGTAGTTTGTATGCACATACATACATTCTCCGTCGCTGATCATCAGATTCAGCTTATTGCCTTTCGCCATAGCGGGAATCAGTTCGTCCAGAAGCCGAAAACGCTTTTCCGTATCCAGCTTTCCCTCTGACCGTGTCCGACGGTTTACCTCGTCCAGCAGATAAAGAAAGATCCGCTCGCTGTCCGTGTCACCGATCTGCCTTTCGACATAGCGGTTCAGCGGCTCGTATTCAAAAATCGTCCCATTATGGATCAGCGTCCATCTCCGCCCGGTACAATCCACGCCCGAAAACGGATGGCAGTTTTTATACTCCACATTTCCGATGGTCGCGTAGCGGATATGCGCCAGAAGCAGCCTGCCCTCCACCGGAACCGTCAGCCGCTCATGAAGGTAACTGCTTTTGTCCGCTTCCAGCGGCTCTTTTTCAATGACCGCACTGTTGCCGTCCAGAATCGCCAGCCCCCATCCGTTCGGATGATGAGGACTGTGCCGGTAAAACTCTTTCAGATACTCACGGCACTCCACCGACTGGCGTGCACATACGCCGAATAATTCACACATGATCGCAACTCCCCGTCATCCTTCAAATCTGTCTGCATACTCTTTTGCCAGACGCATCCCCTTCTTCACATACCCTCTCTGAAACCGTTCGCGGATCTGTTCCGCGTAGCGCTTCGACGGATCCGTCACCTTTTCCCGCTGGAACGTTAAGCACTCGCGAACCATATCCTCCTGACCGGGGAAATATCCCGGCAGCTTCTCTGTCATGTCGTCCAGAATTTCCGCCGCAGCCTCCCGCACCGGCCGGATCTGATACCAGCCGGACTCGATCTGAATCTCTTCCGGTGCAAAACGTGCCGCCTCCTTCATATTGCGAATCGCGACTGTCTGCTCCGTCGTCCCGAGTGTCTCATCTTCCTGAAGCATCAGCCAGACCAGCATCAGATGGATAAATCGCAGATCCTGCCGCCGAATCCCCACCGGACAGAGCGGATTTAAGTCCAGCATCCGCAGTTCCACATGACTGACGCCGTTTTCCCGGAGGTTATCCGTGGTATTCGCGCCGCGCGCTTTTAAACGCACCGGGTAATAGAGCTCCGTAGAAGCAGAGATCATCCGACTCTTCACATAGCCGTCGATGCTGTCCGCGTATCCGTTCAGACTGGTAAAATCCAGAATCGGGACAAAAGAATTCCAGTAGCCGATCTCGCTGCACCGCGGCGAAGCATAGCGGCTGACCACGGTTTCGTCCAGATCGCCGGCCCGATAATACGAACCGTCCAGGACAGGGCTCGCCGCTGTCAGATAAACGATCAGCCAGCTGTACCTGACCGCTTTCCTGCCAAGCTCCAGGTATATCCGATCCTTATAATCACGGTATGCCTTCTCTTCATCCGTTCCGTGATCAACGGGCTTCTTTTCTCTGTGACAGGCAAAATCCGCTCGCAGCAACTCCTCTGAAAAGGAAAAATTATAGTGTATCCCCGAATAAAGCATTTTCTTTTTGCCGTATTTCTCGGCCAGATATTCCCGGTAAACACCCTTTCCCGTCTGATTTCCTGAAAATTGCGCGATCGGAATATCCTCCTCTCCGCGGACATAGGGAGGGTTGGAAAAAGGCCAGAGATACTCCCTGCCCGTTTCCAGTTTCAGCAGTCGGTCTGCCGTCTCCCGACAGAGACCTGCCAGCTCCGCCCACACCTTTTCAATACTGTCACTTACGCCCGTGATCAGTTCTGCCTGATTTTCACAGAAATCGCGATCAATTCTGCTGTCACCCGGGAAAGGATGCGGCGTATGAGAAAGGTATCCATGCGCATCCACGCGCAGGCTCTCCTTCTCCAGTCCAAATTCCCCTTTGGAAATATATTTTTTTAATTCTCGTTCGTCCAGCAGAAAACCCATGGTATTCTCCTTCTGTATCCTGTTTACCGGTCGTTTTTATTTCATATCTATCATATATGTTTACTATGTTATAAAGGGTATTTTATACTAATAAAATCCATTTGTCAACAGTGAACCTCCTCCCCGGCTTCCCTGCAGACACCGCTCATATTCCTTACTTTTCAACGACTGTAATCGTATTTTTTAACATTCCCATCCAACAGGAATATGTATATGTTCCTTCTTCCTCAGGTGTAAACTCTATGACAACTTCACCTGCGATAAGCTTCACCTGCTGATCAAACGCCGACAACACAATCTCATTATTGCAGCCGTTCAGATTATTCTCATCAACATCTATCGTCCACACGACAGGAATCCCTGCTACAACCTGAATATCGTCGTAGCCGTTGGCGTGAAGTTCTGTTGTGACATACTGGACGTCTCCGTCAATGGTTGAAACGACAGTCTCATCTGTTTCAGCAACTGTCGACGTGACAGTAAAGCCTGTCAGGACAAGATTGTTCTGTATCATAAAGATTCCCATAATAAGCAGCAGGACAGAACCGACCTGAAGCATACGCTGCCGCCAGTGCATTTTCAGCACTCCCGCCGCCAGGCCGAATGCAAAGACAAGGGGAACCGTGCCTGAACAAAAGGAAAACATGGACAGCGCTCCGGCCAGCATACTGCCGCTGGCGATTGCGTAAATCTGCATGGATTGCAACGGCCCGCAGGGCATCAAACCATTTGCCAGACCTGTTGCAAAAGAACTATGTTTCCCCACGCTCTGTATTCCGGCAGAAAGTTTCCCGGACAGCTTCGGAAACAGGCGAACAGACAGGGAAAGGCCTCCCAGCATATTAACGCCCATGAGCAGCATAACCCCGCCGGCGATCAGACCGATCAATCCCCTCACCTGTAAGGTAATGGCAGCTTTTTCACCGATAAAACCCAGGATACCGCCGATCAAAGTGTAGCTGGTCAGCCGCCCAAGATTATATAAAATACTGCGACGCACGGGTTTTATATCTCTGGAAGAAATACTCTGAGCCAGATTTAATCCTCCGCACATGGCAATACAATGGACGCTGGTCAGCAGGCCAATCGCGAACAGGGCAAAATAACTCATTCGTTCTTCACTGATCGTCGGGATGTTCTGAAATATCTCCAGCCATCCCATCTGCCGGGCGATAACATAGATTCCCAGAATGACAACCAGAACAGCCACCGTATCCCGGGCTTTTTTTGCGTTTTTCGCAACTCCGTAACCGTTTTTTTGAATTGCTTCAATGATGACGCTTTCCGTGCAGGGAGGATTGAATTCAGCTGTTAATTCCCCTCTGCTGTGATCCGCAGTTACGGAATGTACGCCTTGAAGTGCTGATACAGCTTTTTCCAGTCGGCGCTCACAACCGGAGCAGGTCATGCCGGTAACGTGAAAAACAACCTTACTCACTAAAGCGCCCCCCTTTAAAACTGTTTCCAGTTGGAAAAACGATATGCATTTTCTTCCAGAAAAGAGTCGGAAACCGTAATGATCCCGTTTTCTTCAGTGTAATCATCCTCCGTAATCGGGACGGGATTGCAGCCTCCGCCTGTAAGCCCGATTTCATCGGATGAGAAGTGATTCCCGCAGTTCTGGCAGACAAAATCATCGCCTTCCTGTTCAAAATAAGCATAGGGGGATCCGTTGCAAACCTGGCAGGTATTCATTGC
>JAJQEU010000115.1:0-2135 GCA_021201535.1 Clostridiales bacterium
GAAAGTGGCGATTAAAAACAGGATCGAGAGTTAATTTTGATTGGAAGTTCACATTTATACATTCGAACTTCACACACAATGTACACGTCATCTGATGGTCTGAATCATCAGGCAAATATGACTATAAAAATAGATGAATTAGCCATGGAAGTAACAGAGTCCTATTATGCTGTATCAAGCTCCCCTTATGGGTATGTAAGCCACTCTTTTAATCAGTTTATATTAGTTGATGATAATTCGAACTTCATTGCGTTAGATCATGGAGACGCTTATCCGAGAGCGGCCATTTTATTCCGATACAACATAACAGATGGAGACAACACTTCCAGTGGACAGACACAAAGTATTCGTTTATATTCGTTTATGGGAACAACTGGAGTAAACTATACCGGGGCTTCTCTTGGCGGTTTGGAATATTCAGGTACCTCTTATATAGTTGCCGGGAATTCAGTCGACCAAGATGATAACTGGTCAAGCCATACAGCGAGGAATATTTTTGTTTCTGTAACATCGCGTGATAATTTTAGTTCGGATGGAACCACCATTAAATGGATTACAGATTACGATACGGATGGCAGTATTTCTTCGTCGACACCACAGCTTGTCAAATTGGACAGTGATTCCTTTTTGCTTCTCTGAACTACATATGAGGACTCTGAAACCTGGTTACACTATGTTTATTTGGATGGAGAAGGTAATACAACCACCGACATTTTTACTGTAGTCGGGCGCCTTTCTGATTGTCATCCTATTGTATCAAACGGAACAGTTATCTGGTATGTGACAGGAGGCGGCACAGGTGCTACTGCTCCCTATTTTTGCACAATATCTGCTGATGGAAATTATGCAGTGCATTCTACACTGGAATCACCAAATATAACAGGGAGTTCTGTTTCCACGGCAGGAGTAGAAGTGACTTGGGATATCGCTGACGAAGCAGACGGGTACTATGTTTATTATTCGTCAGATAGTGATAGCGGATATGTGAAAGTTACAGATGGTAACAGCACCAGTACGATCATCAGTATCTCTGATCTGACAAGCGGAAGCAGTTACAAGATTTGGATGGAAGCTTATTCGGGTACAATCAGGAGTCTTCCAACAGAAAAAGAAACCTTTTATTATCTGGACGCGCCTGCTATCATGTTGACAGAGACTGAAAATGGTGTTCTGATAAACTGGGATGCCGTTACCGGTGCAGAAGGTTATCTGATTTTTCACAGAACTGCAGGGAAGAATGATACACTGATCGGAATGACCACGGATACTTATTGGTTTGATATTGAAAATACTGCCACAGAAGGTGATGACTATCTGGTTTGTGCATATTATGACTCCTGCATTGGTTTGGAGTACATGTTCAGCGTATTAAATACCAGTGAAGGGCTTCAGGTTACTTTTGACGCGATTGAGGGAACGGAATACTATAATATTACATATCAGCATACCAGCTATACATCTACTTATGTTCAGCAACTGAATAAAGCAAATGGAGATGTAAGCGATGATTTCGATACTTATACAAAAATTATTACGAATGATAAACAGAACAGCGGAGATATATATACCATTTATGTGAAAGCGTATACTTCATCTGGTACAGTGACAACAAATACAGTAACAATCATGTATTTATCTCAACCGGTTCCTTTGATGTCTGGATCGCGTTCTGAACCCATAGTGACATGGGAAGCGGTTAAGGGTGCGGAAAGCTATCAGATTTATCGCAGAACTGCGGAAAGTGACTGGGTTGCGCTTGAATGCACAACAGAAACCAGTTATACGGACACTACTGCGGATGCAGAAATGGTTTATTACTATACGGTTCAAGCTGTTTCCGGTTATTATCGCAGCAGCTCCGATACAGAAGGAGTTAGTACCTCTCTGTTAGAAAATGACGGAAGTACAGGTTCTGACGGAACGGATAGTGGAAGCACCGGTTCTGGTGGTTCAGATAGCGGAAGCACGGATTCTGACGCGATATCCGGAGCAGACACGCTGGTAGTACGCCGCGACGGCAATATCTACTATTTCAGCGACAGTATCACCGATCCGAACGCCGGAGTGACAAAGGTTTCCTACGGACGGTCAACCGATGAGGTATTGGTCGGCGACTGGGACGGAGACGGGATTGA
>JAJQEU010000115.1:2235-23846 GCA_021201535.1 Clostridiales bacterium
ACGGACGGTCAACCGATGAGGTATTGGTCGGCGACTGGGACGGAGACGGGATTGACACGCTGGCGGTACGCCGCGGGAATATGTATTACTTCAGCAACAGTATCAGCGACCCGAACGCCGATGTGACAGTGGTTTCCTACGGACGGTCAACCGATGAGGTGCTGGTCGGTGACTGGGACGGAGACGGAGTCGATACGCTGGCGGTACGCCGTGATGGAAATACATATTACTTCAGCAACAGCGTCAGTGACCCGGATGCCGGAGTGACAGAGGTTTCTTATGGGCGGACAGATGATGAAGTCCTGGTTGGCGACTGGGACGGAGACGGGATTGATACACTGGCGGTGCGCCGTGACGGAAATATTTATTATTTCAGCAACAGTGTCAATAATCCGAATGCCGAAGTGACAAGGGTTTCCTATGGAAGGACTGCGGATCTGGTGCTGGTCGGCGACTGGGACGGAGACGGGATTGATACGCTGGCAGTGCGCAGGAACGGCAATATCTATTATTTCAGCAACAGTATCAGCAATCCGGACACGGATGTGACGGTGGTTTCCTACGGACGGGCGGCCGATGCGGTATATGTCGGAACCTGGGCGTAAAGTGAACCGGAAGCTATCGGAATGAGAGCTTCATCAGATGATATCGGCAGCCGGTCGGTCATGTGATTTTGCATGGCGGACCGGCTGTATTTTTGTGTGTTTTTGTCGAAAAACACTGTACATCTGCGGTCGAATGGGTTATACTATATCTTGTGGTTGATAATTGATCAATAGTGGAGATGTTGTGGTATGAGTCAGTCCTCGCTGGCAGAGGAAAAGTTTGATATTTCAGATGTTTATGAGGAAAAGGGCAGATACTGTCAGTTTGTGCAGACGGCGGACGGTTCCTATGTACTGGAACCGGTAAAGGTGCCGGCGCATGTGAAGGCGGCGCGCGCGGAGCAGCGGCGCAGGAGAGAGATACAGCGCCATGCGCAGGAGAACCGGCAGAGAGCGCAGTCGGTCAATGCGCGCTCCGTAGCTTTTCTTGCCGTGGCACTCATGTTTTTTGCGCTGGTGTGTTGTGCCTTTCTGGCCATGCAGAATCAGGTTTACAGCCGTTCTGTTCGGATGGCGTCTCTGGAGGCACAGATTTCTGAGTTGGCGGAGGAGAATGACTCGACGGAAAAACGGCTGGCCGCTTCGGAGAATCTTCTGGAGGTGGAGACAGTCGCCCGCCAGAAGCTTGGCATGCAGTATGTGAATGAGGATCAGATCGAATACTATACGGTGGATGGCTTGGATTATATGCTGCAGTATGGCGATGTTGACTGAATCTGTGATGGGTTACTGTTATATGATGCTGCAATATGATGATGAATATATATCCGTAAAACAATAAAACTCTGTGCATGGTATCGTGTGCAGAGTCTTTTTATGAACCGGGCCGCGTATGGAAATCTACAGGGACATATGAGGTGCTCTCACAGAACCCAGAAACCCAGCAGCCCGAGCCCGACGCCAATCAGTGCCCCGGCGACGACGTCTCTCACAAAATGTACCCGGATCAGGACGCGCGCGGCGGCGAGAAACACCCCGGCGGTCATCATGATGATCGCGGCGGGCAGGCAGATGTAAGCGGTCGCCATGGCGATCATAAAAACGGAAAAAACATGTCGGCTGGGGAAGGAGTTCCCATTTGTGCCCTTTTGAATCAGCGGCGGCGCCTCCCAGACCTCGTAGGGCCGTCTGGTGTTGCAGGTTTTGCGAAATATGGTTACGATCAAAAATGAGATCAGCGGCACAAGGAGGACGCGTAAGAACCGCCCGTCCCGTGTGAGCACCAGAAGGAACAGCAGAACCGGATAGGCAATATAAAAGGCTTTCGTGATGACGCTGTTTGCCGCAGTTAGCCGTTTCTTTTTTCGCTCATCCTCCTCGAAGGGGCGGGAGAGCCTGTCATAGAATGATTTCTGCATGATCATTTCTCCGTGTCTGTTTTGGGCAGATTTCTCTCCGGGGTGACTTCCCGGTTTGTTTTTGCCTGATTTTCTCCGGAAACACACATGCGCTTCTGTCGCAGCGCGCCAACATCTGTGAAAGTCGATTTTTTCAGACTGTAAGGAAAAGTTATTTCGTAACAGTTCCTATGTTACCCAATCTCAGGTTTTGCGGTACAGAATGGGGTTAGTCTTCGGGAATTTCACTCATTTGAGGCCGCACATGGATCCCGTTCACCTCGATCTCCCCGGTCAGCGGTATGACCAGGCTGGGAATACCGTCAATCACCCGCGTGTTCACCATTCCCGCGTATGCCGGATTCACTTTCACGGTCACGTCCGGCGTCCGAACCTCGAACTTCCGCGTGTCGGATATATTATCTGCCATCACGGTCGCCCTTGCGCCGATCTCCTCATCGTACTGCTGTTCAAAACGTTCCAGATGTTCCTCCGGGGCTCCGTTTTGTGCGAGCAGCCGGCGAACCTCGGATTTGTCCAGCTCCAGAGGTTCCGGGTTATCCTGGTTTTCCTCAATCATTTCATTCAGCGTCTCATGTATATTCCGGACGGTGTCAAAATCGCAGGCGTCGCCCAGCGTCTCCTCGATGATGGACTGAAAGGATTCCTTCTGTTGCGGAGCAGGGAGAGGCTGTACGCATCCGAGAAGCTGCTCCGTGATCTCGGGACAGAATTCCTTTGTGTTTTTGGAGTAGTACAGCAGGCTGTGGATATCGGTGTTCCGGTCATTGAAAGCCGGAAACAGAAATGCCTGCTCCGGCAGATCCACAAGCCAGTCCCGGATGCGGTCTTCGATGCTGTTCGTCTCGGCGTTGTAACAGAGTCCTGCTTTGGAGAGTGCGACCGGGCACAGACAGCAGAGAACGAAATTATAAATGTAATCGGACGCGTCCTCCAGATCCATGCCGTCAGAAGTTTTCACCGGGATATCGTAGGAACCGTGGATCAGCAGGATCAGATAGTTCTCCGGATGGTACCAGCTCTCGATGATCCGGTCATAGAAACGCTCCAGAACGGCATCGTCTTTTAATTCACTGTCGCGAAGCTCAAGCAGGCGTGTCTGTGTGCCGTCGACATCCTCCTGCTCCAGAGGAAATTCCATATTCAGAAGATTCTTTCCGATCGTGCCGGACAGTGCTTTGCGGAAAATGTCGAGATATTTATACATCTCCTCATCCGGGAGGGCAAGAAAGGATTCCCGGAACTGTACAACTTTATTTTTTTCCGCATCCACATAGCAGCCGGTCAGCCGGTTGATGCAGCAGCGCTCCTTCGTAAAGGTTTTTTTGATTTCTGATATTTCTCTTTTATTCATGTGTGTACCTGTTATGAAAAAGAACTGCTATCCCCGGGAAGGAGATAGCAGCGTCTTTCTGTTAAATGATAAGTAAATCGTGAACTCTACTCGGCCTCGATCGCGCCAACCGGACATCCGTCTGCGCAGGCGCCGCAGCTCAGGCACTCATCCGCGTTGATCTCAAAATGAGCGTCGCCCTCTGCAATCGCCCCGACCGGACATGTTCCCTCACAGGCGCCGCAGGAAATGCAGCTGTCACCAATTACATATGCCATGATATAGCCCTCCTTTAAATAATCTTCATAAAGCATCCAGCGCTTTGTATCATAATAATACAAATAAATACAGAATGCAAGAACTTTAAAATAAACATGAGGCGGCAAATTTTGAGAAATTATTGTAAAATGTCTGACTGTAAAAAATGTGAAATGAATAAAAAAATTGATAAAAGAGCTTTGATTTTTCGAATGGGGGATGACATTTTTGACAGAAGGCTGTATACTGTTGGGTGCCGGACGGGATATGGCTTCGGAACAGCCCGTGCCGCCCGCGCTTGCTGCTGAGCGGCAATTATCCTGTGCCGTCCGCGAAAGCAGGTACGGGACGTATGGCATGCATTTCGGCATGATCCGGATCAGACAGGAGGGAGACAAAACCATGGAATACTGGGATATATATGATAAGGATAAAAAACGCACCGGACGGACGATGAAGCATAATGACTGGTGTTTAAAGGATGGAGAGTATCACCTGACTGTACTCGGCGTCATTGTGCGCCTGGACGGGAGATTCCTGATCACCAGGAGAGTGAAGACGAAGAGCTGGGCGCCCGGCTGGTGGGAGGTGCCCGGAGGCGGCGTTCGGGCGGGAGAGGAGTCCCGTGAGGCGGTGATCCGTGAGCTGAAGGAGGAGACCGGGCTGGATGTGTCCGGCTGTGATGACGGCTATCTTTTTACGTACCACAGGGAGAATCCGGGTGAAGGAGATAACTATTTCGTGGATGTCTACCGCTTTGTGCTGGATTTTGACGAGGCGGATGTCCGGCCGCAGGAGACGGAGACGGATGGTTTTATGCTGGCGGACGCGGATCAGATCCGGTCACTGGCAGAGCAGGGGATTTTTCTTCATTATTATAGTATCCAGAGCGCTTTCGAACTGCCGCTGCAAAACTGAAAAAAGATGTTGACGGAGACTTGCTTTCTATGCTATAGTGGATAGGCGATGGAAGCAGGTCTTTTTTTTATGCCTAAAAATGTTACTTTTTGCATATATATGGAAGGTTGCGGAGAGTAACAAAACTAGAAATTAATCGGAGGTGGAAAGTTGTGCGCATTAAAATTACTTTGGCATGCACAGAGTGCAAGCAGCGGAATTACAACCTGACGAAGGATAAGAAAGCACATCCTGAGAGAATGGAAGTAAACAAGTACTGCAAGTTCTGCAGGAAACATACTCTGCACAAGGAAACCAGATAATCGGACACGGAAGGAGTAAAGAATGGAAGAAGGCAAAAAGAACGAGGCTTCAAAGCTGAGTTGGTTTAAAGGTCTTCAGACTGAGTTCCACAAGATCAAATGGCTTGACCGGGAATCAGTCGGGAAACAAACCTTAGCCGTCATCATTGTTTCGGTCATCCTGGGCGTGATTATTGCTGTGTTAGATCTTGGCATTCAGAATGGCATTGATTTCCTGGTAAACCTGTAAGGAAGGCAGAGGTGAGGATATGGCAGAGGCGAACTGGTATGTAGTTCACACGTATTCCGGATATGAGAATAAGGTAAAGGCTGATATCGAGAAGACAATCGAGAACCGACATCTGGAGGATGAGATTCTGGAGGTACGCATTCCGATGGAAGAAGTGATCGAGATGAAGAACGGCTCCAAAAAACAGGTCCAGAAAAAGCTGTTCCCCGGCTATGTGCTCATTAATATGTTTATGAATGATGACACATGGTACGTTGTCAGAAATACCAGAGGCGTAACCGGATTTGTCGGTCCGGGTTCCAAGCCGGTACCACTCACGGAGGCTGAGATGAGGCCGCTGGGGATCAGGGAAGAGAATGTCGTGTATGATTTCAGGATCGGAGATACGGTTTCCGTGATCAGCGGTGTCTGGAAGGACACCATCGGCATGATCCAGTCTATGAACGACAACAAACAGACGGTGACGATCAATGTTGAGTTATTCGGCCGCGAAACGCCGGTAGAGATAAGTTTCGCAGAGATACAGAAAATGAACTGAGCGGCCGTTGGTAAAGGAGCGGCTGCAAAGACCAAAGGAGGCAATTTCAAATGGCAAAGAAAGTTACAGGATATATCAAGCTGCAGATTCCTGCCGGGAAAGCGACACCTGCACCGCCGGTCGGACCTGCACTCGGTCAGCATGGTGTGAACATTGTTGAGTTTACAAAGCAGTTCAACGCCAGGACGGCGGATCAGGGTGATCTGATCATTCCGGTTGTGATTACCGTATACGCGGACAGAAGCTTCAGCTTTATCACCAAGACACCGCCGGCAGCGGTTCTGATTAAAAAAGCGTGCGGCATCAAGTCCGGTTCCGGCACACCGAACACGGTTAAGGTTGCTTCGATCACGAAAGCACAGATTCAGGAGATCGCGGAGCTGAAGATGAAGGATCTGAACGCGGCATCCCTGGAGGCGGCCATGAGCATGATCATCGGCACGGCAAAGAGCATGGGCGTCACGGTGGCTGACTGACCGACAGCAGTCGGCGGCCGGTGAGCCGCAGACGGAACAGATAAATAAAATTTAGTGGGAGGGGCCTCTCCCGATTTACCACAGGAGGTTTTATTCATGAAAAGAGGAAAGAAATACCTTGAAACTTTAAAAAAGTATGATAAGCAGAC
Organism: Clostridiales bacterium; assembly: GCA_021201535.1. Taxonomy (GTDB): domain Bacteria; phylum Bacillota; class Clostridia; order Lachnospirales; family Lachnospiraceae; genus Eubacterium_I. The sequence continues at coordinate 8,402 of JAJQEU010000115.1, forward strand.
TCAGTATGATACAGCGGATGCGATCAGGATCGTAAAAGAGAATGCCACTGCAAAGTTTGATGAGACCGTTGAGGTTCATATCCGGACCGGCTGTGACGGACGTCATGCAGACCAGCAGGTCCGCGGGGCGGTGGTTCTGCCGCACGGTACCGGCAAGACCGTTCGCGTTCTGGTTTTTGCCAAGGGCACGAAGGTAGACGAGGCTACCGCGGCGGGCGCTGATTTTGTCGGCGGCGAGGAGCTCATCCCGAAGATCCAGAAAGAAGGCTGGCTGGATTTTGATGTGGTAGTTGCCACTCCGGATATGATGGGTGTTGTGGGACGTCTCGGACGTATCCTCGGTCCGAAGGGTCTGATGCCGAACCCGAAGGCCGGCACGGTTACGATGGACGTGACAAAAGCGATCAATGATATCAAGGCTGGTAAGATTGAGTACAGGCTGGACAAAACAAATATTATCCATGTGCCAATTGGAAAAGCATCCTTTACAGAAGAACAATTAGCGGACAACTTCCAGACCCTTATTGATGCCGTCAATAAAGCAAGACCGAGTGCGCTGAGAGGTCAGTATCTGAGGAGCGTTGTTATGGCTTCCACGATGGGACCCGGTGTGAAATTAAACGTTACCAAACTGATTTAAGCGGTTTTGCGTTTGTTGTTGACATCACAAAAATATAATGTTATAATGCGAAAGCGATTGCCGAAGACAGCAGGTGCCGGATGGCGTAACAGTTGGCCTGCCGAGGGAATGTACTGATACACGTGTGTGTTGATGTTGCTGATTTTTCTCCCCTCTGTTTTTCGGCAGAGGGGATTTGTTTTCCCTGTATTATATGTTTGCGGAATCGCTTTATCCGGATTTTCGTAAGCATATAAAATATGTACTCTCGTACATAAATATGAAAAGGAGGTGCACGAATCGTGGCAAAAGTAGAGTTAAAACAACCTGTGATTCAGGAGATTTCTGAAAACGTGGATGGCGCGCAGTCGGTCGTTGTGGTTGATTACTGCGGACTTACGGTAGAGCAGGATACACAGCTGCGCAGAGAACTGAGAGCGGCCGGTATTACTTATAAAGTGTATAAGAATACGATGATGAGACGCGCGTTTGAAGGCACGGATTTTGCGTCGCTGGATCAGGTTCTTGAAGGACCCAGCGCGATCGCCATTTCGAAGGATGACGCGACAGCCCCGGCGCGGGTGCTCGCGAAGTTCGCGAAGACAGCCCCGGCGCTTGAAATCAAGGCCGGCGTGGTGGAAGGCGGTTTCTATGACGCGGCGGGCATGCAGGCTATTTCGGCTGTTCCGTCCAGAGAAGAGCTGCTCGGCAAGCTGCTTGGAAGCATCCAGTCGCCAATCGCAAACTTTGCGCGCGTGATCAGTCAGATTGCGGAGCAGGGCGGCGCGGCAGCAACGACTCCGGCAGAAGAGGCTGCGGCAGAAGCTCCGGCTGCAGAGGCTGAGAGCAACTAAATAAAAATGATTTGATAATGAATGGAGGAAAGAATCATGGCAAAATTAACCACAGCAGAATTTATTGAAGCGATTAAAGAGCTTACCGTTTTAGAGTTAAATGATCTTGTAAAGGCATGCGAGGAAGAGTTCGGCGTATCCGCAGCTGCGGGTGTAGTTGTCGCGGCTGCCGGCGGCGAGGTGGCAGAGGCTGAGGAGCAGACAGAGTTCACCGTTGAGCTTACCGAGGTTGGCCCGAACAAGGTTAAAGTCATCAAGGTTGTCCGTGAGGTAACCGGACTTGGCCTGAAGGAGGCGAAGGCTGTTGTAGATGAGGCTCCCAAGGCTGTTAAAGAGGGCATTGAGAAGGCAGAGGCTGAGGATATCAAGTCCAAGCTGGAGGCTGAAGGCGCTAAAGTTACTTTGAAGTAGAATGCGAATCTGTAGTCGAACCGGATACGAGATCGCTGCATTCGCAAAGTGAATACAAAACGAGAAGGACTCCCGGAATAGATTTTCCGGCGGGTCTTTTTTGTTTTCCCTCATAATCATTTCCGGGCTGCGGTGAAGAGTATCCTGGCAATCAAATTGACAGAAAAGTTCCGGAGCTTTCGGAATGGAAAAATTAGCTTGACTTCCCAAAAACTTTGTGTTATTATGGATAACGCACTATTGCGGTTTGTGGGTTTCGTGCGCCCATTTTACTATAAAAATATAACGAGAGGTGAACGTCTATGGAGAAAAACAGGATACGTCCAGTCAAAAACGGAACAGCATTGCGTATGAGTTATTCCCGACAGAAACAGGTTCTGGAAATGCCGAATCTGATTGAAGTACAGAAGAACTCCTACAACTGGTTTTTGAACGAGGGCCTCCGGGAAGTGTTTGACGATATTTCCCCGATCGCTGATTACAGCGGTCATCTGAGTCTGGAGTTTACGGATTTTACGTTATGCGAAAATGATGTGAAGTATACGATTCCGGAATGTAAAGAACGAGACGCGACCTACGCGGCGCCTTTGAAGGTGAGAGTCAGACTTTACAACAAAGAGGCGGATGAGATCAATGAGCATGAGATCTTTATGGGTGACCTGCCGTTGATGACTGAGACGGGCACATTCGTGATCAATGGCGCGGAGCGCGTCATCGTCAGTCAGCTGGTTCGCTCTCCGGGTATTTATTATGGAATCACACACGATAAACTCGGCAAAAAGTTATATTCCTGTACCGTGATCCCGAACCGCGGCGCATGGCTGGAATATGAAACAGACTCCAATGACGTTTTCTATGTAAGGGTAGACCGCACCCGAAAGGTTCCGATCACGGTTTTAATCCGGGCGATGGGCGTTGGTACGAACCAGGAAATTCTTGACCTGTTTGGCGAGGAACCGAAGATTCTGGCAAGCTTCGGGAAAGATACCGCAACGAGCTATCAGGAAGGACTTCTCGAATTATATAAAAAGATACGACCGAGCGAACCGCTTTCCGTGGAGAGCGCGGAGAGCCTGATCCTGTCGATGTTTTTTGACCCGCGCAGATATGATCTGGCAAAGGTCGGCAGATATAAATTCAACAAAAAACTGATGTTCCGGAACCGCATCAACGGACAGACTCTTGCGGAGGATGTCGCAGATCCGTCCACGGGTGAGGTGATCGCGGAGACCGGCACGAAGGTTGACCGTGAGCTGGCGGATCGGATTCAGAATACGGCGACTGCGTCTGTCCTGATTCAGGCGGAGGAGCGGAATGTCCGGGTGCTTTCCAATCTGATGGTGGATATCACCAGTTTTGTCGATGTGGATCCGAAGGAGGTCGGCGTGACGGAGCTGGTATATTATCCGATTCTGGCACAGATTCTGGAAGAGCATGACGATCCGGAGGATATCAAAGACGCCATCCGCCGGAATATCCATGACCTGATTCCGAAACACATCACCAGAGAGGATATTCTGGCTTCCATTAATTATAATATGCACCTGGAGTACGGCATTGGAAACGATGATGATATTGATCATCTGGGCAACCGCCGCATCCGTGCGGTCGGCGAGCTGCTGCAGAATCAGTATCGGATCGGTTTGTCCAGACTTGAGAGAGTTGTCCGTGAGCGAATGACGACGCAGGATCTGGAGACCGTCAGCCCGCAGAGCCTGATCAATATTAAACCGGTGACGGCGGCAGTGAAGGAGTTCTTTGGCTCCTACCAGCTTTCTCAGTTTATGGATCAGAATAATCCGCTGGGTGAGCTGACACATAAGCGGCGTCTCTCCGCATTGGGACCCGGCGGTCTGTCCAGAGATCGCGCGGGATTCGAGGTGCGCGATATCCATTATTCTCATTATGGAAGGATGTGCCCGATCGAGACACCCGAGGGACCGAACATCGGCCTGATCAATTCTCTGGCATCCTATGCGAGGATCAATCAGTACGGATTTGTGGAAGCGCCCTACCGTAAAATAGATAAAACAGACCCGAAAAATCCGCGCGTCACGGAGGAAGTTGTATATATGACAGCGGATGAAGAGGATAACTGCCATGTGGCGCAGGCCAACGAGCAGCTGGATGAGAACGGTTATTTTGTTCGCCGGATGGTTTCCGGTCGATATCGCGAGGAGACACAGGAGTACGAGCGCAGCCTGTTTGATTTTATGGATGTCTCTCCGCAGATGGTGTTCTCCGTTGCGACTGCTCTGATTCCGTTTTTGCAGAATGACGACGCAAACCGCGCCCTGATGGGAGCCAACATGCAGCGCCAGGCGGTGCCGCTTCTTACGACGGAGGCTCCGGTGGTCGGTACGGGTATGGAGGCGAAAACAGCTGTCGACTCCGGTGTGTGCGTTCTCGCAAAGCGTGCCGGCGTTGTGGAGCGTGCGTGCTCCAGCGAGATTCATATCAAATATGACGACGACGGTTCCAGAGAGATATATAAGCTGACGAAGTTTTCCAGAAGCAACCAGTCCAACTGCTACAATCAGATTCCGATTGTCTATAAGGGCGACCATGTGGAAGCCGGACAGGTGATCGCGGACGGTCCGTCCACATCAAACGGCGAGCTTGGTCTCGGAAAGAATCCTCTGATCGGCTTTATGACCTGGGAAGGTTACAATTATGAGGATGCCGTACTGCTCTCGGAACGGCTGGTTCAGGATGACGTTTACACATCGATTCATATAGAAGTATATGAGGCGGAAGCCCGTGATACGAAACTGGGACCGGAGGAGATCACGCGGGATGTTCCGGGCGTCGGGGATGACGCGCTGAAGGATCTGGATGAGAGAGGTATTATCCGGATCGGGGCAGAGGTCCGGGCAGGGGATATCCTGGTCGGCAAGGTAACTCCGAAGGGTGAGACTGAGCTGACCGCGGAGGAGCGGTTGCTGCGCGCCATTTTCGGAGAGAAAGCGCGCGAGGTGCGAGATACATCACTGAAGGTTCCGCACGGCGAGTATGGTATTGTGGTTGACGCCAAGGTTTTCACACGGGACAACGGGGATGAACTGTCTCCGGGTGTGAACCAGGCGGTTCGTATATACATTGCACAGAAAAGGAAAATCTCTGTAGGAGATAAAATGGCGGGCCGTCACGGAAATAAAGGTGTTGTTTCCCGTGTACTTCCCATAGAAGATATGCCGTTTCTGCCGAACGGACGTCCGCTGGATATCGTGCTGAATCCGCTGGGTGTTCCGTCCCGTATGAATATCGGACAGGTGCTGGAGATCCACCTCTCCCTGGCGGCGAAAGCACTTGGATTTAATATTTCGACGCCGATTTTTGACGGCGCGAACGAGAAGGATATCATGGATACGCTGGATCTGGCGAATGATTATGTCAATCTGCCGTTTGATACGGATGAGGCAGACGAAGGCGGAGAGAATTTCTATGATAAGTATAAGGATGTCCTGGATCAGGACGTGCTGGATTATCTGGATGTGAACCGTGACCACAGAAGCCTGTGGAAGGGCGTTCCGATTTCCAGTGACGGCAAGGTGTGGCTGCGTGACGGACGAACCGGTGAGTATTTTGACGGTCCGGTTACCATCGGTCATATGCATTACCTGAAGCTGCACCATCTGGTGGACGACAAGATTCACGCGCGCTCGACCGGTCCGTACTCTCTCGTGACACAGCAGCCTCTGGGCGGCAAGGCACAGTTCGGCGGCCAGCGTTTCGGCGAGATGGAGGTGTGGGCTCTGGAGGCTTACGGCGCTGCTTATACCCTGCAGGAGATTCTGACCGTAAAATCCGACGATGTGATCGGCCGCGTGAAGACGTATGAGGCGATCATCAAGGGTGATAATATCCCTGAGCCTGGGATTCCGGAGTCCTTCAAGGTGTTGCTGAAAGAACTGCAGGCTCTCGGTCTGGATATCACGCTGGAGGATGAGAACGGCGAGGAAGTGACGCTGCTGGAGACCAGTGAATACGGCGATACCAGTTTGAATTCCATCATCTCCGGGGATCGCGATTTTAATTACGAGGAAAAGGAATCCTTTGGCGCCATGGGCTTTTCAAAACAGGAGTTTGATGAGAATGAAGAGCTTGTGGATGTTGAAGAGGAGGATAATGTGACGGCGGATGATTTTGAAGATCTGCAGGATGACAGCTTTGATGAAGAATCCGTGTAACTGTACAGGGACGGAACAGTCGCGAAGATATATCTGACTGTGAAGGCAATGAACAGTTAACAGTTATGAGTATTAGATCAGGAAGGGAGTGTCGCAATGCCAGAGACAAAGAAAAACGAGACAAATCAGGTTGTAGCGTTTGACAGGATTCGCATAGGCCTGGCTTCACCGGAGAAAATACTGGAATGGTCCCGGGGAGAGGTGAAAAAACCTGAGACGATCAATTACAGGACGCTGAAACCGGAAAAAGACGGCCTGTTCTGCGAACGTATTTTTGGACCCAGCAAAGACTGGGAGTGCCATTGCGGGAAATACAAAAAGATTCGCTACAAGGGCGTGGTCTGCGACCGCTGTGGTGTAGAAATCACAAAATCCAATGTGCGCAGAGAGCGTATGGGTCATATTCAGCTGGCGGCTCCGGTCTCTCATATCTGGTATTTCAAGGGTATACCGAGCCGTATGGGACTGATCCTTGATCTGTCGCCGAGGGTTCTTGAACGGGTGTTATATTTTGCTTCCTATATTGTGCTGGATAAGGGCAGCACTGAGCTGCAGTATAAGCAGGTGCTGTCTGAAATTGAGTACCAGGAGGCTCGCGAGAAGTACGGCAGCGATTTTCGCGTCGGTATGGGTGCGGAATCAATCATGGAGCTTTTGCAGGCAATCGATCTGGATAAGGATTCCGCTGAGTTAAAGGAAGCCCTGAAGTCCGCGACCGGACAGAAACGCGCGCGGATCATCAAACGGCTGGAGGTCGTCGAGTCTTTCCGCGAATCGGGGAACAAGCCGGAATGGATGATCATGACGGTGATTCCGGTCATCCCGCCCGACCTGCGCCCGATGGTACAGTTGGACGGCGGACGTTTTGCGACTTCAGATCTGAATGATTTATATAGAAGAATTATCAATCGTAATAACCGCCTGAGCCGGTTGTTGGAGCTGGGTGCTCCGGATATTATTGTTCGAAATGAGAAGCGTATGCTGCAGGAAGCAGTGGATGCCCTGATTGATAACGGACGCCGCGGCCGGCCGGTGACCGGACCGGGCAACCGCGCTTTGAAGTCCCTCTCGGATATGCTGAAAGGAAAATCCGGTCGTTTCCGTCAGAATCTTCTGGGAAAACGTGTGGATTATTCCGGGCGCTCGGTGATTGTCGACGGGCCGGAGCTCAAAATATATCAGTGCGGACTTCCGAAAGAGATGGCAATCGAACTGTTTAAACCGTTTGTTATGAAGGAGCTGGTTGCCAACGGTACGGCGCATAATATCAAGAGTGCGAAGAAGATGGTAGAGAAGCTTCAGACGGAAGTATGGGATGTCCTGGAGGATGTGATCAAAGAGCATCCGGTGATGCTGAACCGTGCGCCGACACTGCACCGTCTCGGCATTCAGGCGTTTGAACCGATTTTGGTCGAGGGTAAAGCAATCAAGCTTCACCCGCTTGTTTGTACCGCGTTTAACGCAGATTTTGACGGCGATCAGATGGCCGTGCATCTTCCGTTGTCTGTGGAGGCACAGGCAGAGTGCCGCTTTATGCTGCTCTCTCCGAATAACCTTTTAAAGCCGTCAGATGGCGGTCCGGTGGCGGTTCCTTCTCAGGATATGGTGCTGGGGATTTACTATCTGACGATGCATAAGGTTCCTGATTATACCGGCACGGACAAAGAGACCCTGGTTGCAGCGGAATTCGGTGTGGACGAGGCGGAAGTGACGGCTGTACCGGAGGAGGAGCTGACAAAGGATTATTTTGCAGACCGGGCGATCCGGGCTTTTGAGGAATCTCAGTCTGAGCTGGCGGAAATCGCGTCACAGTATGACACGTTGCCCGCGGCGCAGGAGGCGCTGAAAGAATATAAAGAAAATCATCTTGTGTTGTCGGAAGAGTCATTTGTCCGTGTAAATATTGACCCTGAGCGGAGACGCATCGTTGTCTGCACGATCGAGGATATACTGGGACATCGCTTTGACAGTATCAATAAAGCAATTCTGGCATATGAGAACGGGTATATTACTCTCCATCAGAAGCTGTATGTACGTCGCGAGGGAGAGTTCGAGGGCAGACATATTTCTGCCATGGTCGAGACAACGCTGGGGCGGATGCTCTTCAATGAGATCCTGCCGCAGGATCTTGGCCTGATAGATCGTACCGTCGAGGAAAATGTGCTGAAATTTGAAGTGGATTTTCATGTCGGGAAAAAAGGCCTGAAGCAGATCCTGGAAAAGGTCATTAATATCCATGGCGCTACCCGGACTGCGGAAGTTCTGGATGATATCAAGGCGATGGGATATAAATATTCTACCCAGGCAGCCATGACTGTATCTATTTCCGATATGACGGTTCCGGCCAAAAAACCGGAACTGATCAGTCAGGCACAGGATACCGTGGATGTGATCACCAAGAACTATAAACGAGGGCTGATCACGGAAGAGGAACGTTACAAAGAGGTGATCGAGACCTGGAAAGAGACAGATGATGAACTGACGCACGAGCTGCTTTCCGGTCTTGATAAGTATAATAATATCTTTATGATGGCGGATTCCGGTGCCCGTGGTTCGGATAAGCAGATTAAGCAGCTTGCCGGCATGCGCGGATTGATGGCAGATACGACCGGAAGAACCATCGAACTGCCGATTAAGTCGAATTTCCGTGAGGGTCTGGATGTACTGGAATACTTTATGTCCGCACACGGTGCCCGAAAGGGACTGTCCGATACCGCACTTCGTACTGCTGACTCCGGTTATCTGACGCGTCGTCTGGTCGATGTATCTCAGGATCAGATTATCCGTGAAATCGACTGCAGCGTCGGTCATGATGAGATCCCGGGAATGCATGTTTACGCATTCATGGACGGGAAAGAGGAGATTGAGAGCCTGGAGGAGCGTATTACCGGCCGTTTCTCCTGTGAAAATATTTACGATAAAGACGGCAATCTCCTGATTGAGGCGGATCATATGATTACACCGCGCCGCGCTTCCCTGATTATGAGCAGAGGTGTGGATGAAAATGGTGAGCCGCTCACGAAGATCAAGATCCGTACCGTTTTAAGCTGCCGTTCTCATGTCGGCATCTGTGCAAAGTGCTACGGTGCCAATATGGCGACCGGGCAGGCTGTTCAGGTGGGCGAGGCGGTAGGTATCATTGCGGCGCAGTCCATCGGCGAGCCGGGCACGCAGCTGACGATGCGTACCTTCCATACCGGAGGCGTTGCCGGAAACGATATCACGCAGGGTCTTCCCCGTGTGGAGGAGCTGTTTGAGGCGCGGAAGCCGAAAGGTCTGGCGATTATCACAGAGATCGCCGGTGTTGCCACAATCCGGGATACAAAGAAAAAACGGGAGATTGTTGTTACCAATGCGGAAACCGGTGACTCAAAGACTTACCTGATCCCTTACGGATCGAGAATCAAGATTTCTGATGAGGCGGTGCTGGAGGCCGGCGATGTGCTGACCGAGGGAAGTGTGAATCCGCACGACATTCTGAAGGTAAAGGGTGTTCGTGCCGTTCAGGACTATCTGCTTCGCGAAGTGCAGCGTGTATACCGGCTGCAGGGTGTGGAGATCAATGACAAGCATGTGGAAGTGATCGTCCGCCAGATGATGAAGAACGTCCGCATTGAGAACAATGGAGATTCCGATTTCCTGCCCGGTACCATGGTCGATGTGCTCGAGTATGACGATACGAATGCGAGACTTGCGGCGGAGGGTAAAGAGCCCGTCGAGGCCAAGCAGGTGCTGCTCGGTATTACGAAGGCTTCTCTCGCGAAGAAGTCCTGGCTGTCTGCGGCTTCCTTCCAGGAGACCACCAAGGTTCTGACGGACGCGGCGATCAAGGGTAAGGCAGATCCGCTGATCGGTCTGAAGGAGAACGTGATCATCGGTCAGCTGATTCCGGCCGGAACCGGCATGAAGCGCTATCGATCCATTCGTCTGGATTCTGACATGAATGCGAATGATGAGATCGATCTCGGCGATCTGGATTTTGAGGATGACGATTATTCTGAAATGAGTGAAGACTTTGTTCAGGATACTGCCGGTATGGAGAGCGGATATGAATCGGATACCGCTGAACCGGACGATGAGGAGACGGTGGATATCTTTGGTCTGAAGGATGCCTTCACACCGGATGCTGATGAGTCGGAGGAGACGGCGCCGGAGGATCCGGGCGACGGAGACGATTCGGACGAGGAGTAGATGCTGCAAAAGTTCCGGAGAGCGGGGACAGACGTTGCCGATATAAAATGAACATGGCATTTTTTACAGAATCGGGTTCTGCTATATATAGTAGAACCCGGCCTCATTGTATCATAAATTTTTGTGAGCCTGAAAAATATGCTTGACAACGATATTTGTATTTACTATAATAACCAAGCGTGCATTCGATTGTACGTGTTTTCTGATGTGGAAGTTTTTTCATGTCATTACAGGGGTCTGACACTTTTGACCCCAACATCATCATATTAATACAGGAGGTGAATAGAATGCCAACATTTAACCAGTTAGTAAGAAAAGGTCGTCAGACATCGGTTAAGAAATCGACGGCGCCGGCACTGCAGAAGGGATACAATTCCCTGCAGAAGAGAACCACAGATACTTCTTCTCCGCAGAAGAGGGGCGTCTGCACGGCAGTGAAGACAGCTACGCCTAAGAAACCTAACTCGGCTCTCCGGAAGATCGCCAGAGTTCGTCTTTCGAACGGGATTGAAGTGACAAGCTACATTCCGGGCGAGGGACATAACCTGCAGGAGCACAGCGTAGTGCTGATCCGCGGCGGACGTGTCAAGGATCTGCCCGGTACCAGATACCACATCATTCGCGGTACGCTGGATACGGCAGGCGTTGCGAATCGTCATCAGGCCCGCTCCAAGTATGGCGCTAAGAAACCGAAAGCAGCGAAAAAATAAGGCTGCGAAACCAATAGTATCACAGACAGACCTATTGTAAGTGTTGGAATTCTATTACTGTAAACGTGTTGTCAGTCATCAGATGAGGCATCTGTACGCGGATGGTTGTACATTGGATGGCGAATGACCATAAATAAGACGATTCCGGCATGTACACATTAGAGAATGAGATGTGAGTACCGTTGATTTAATCTAAAAGATGGTTAAGGAGGGAAGGACCGTGCCACGTAGAGGACATACTCAGAAGAGAGAAGTTTTAGCAGATCCTGTGTACAATGACGTAGTGGTTACCAAGCTGATCAACAATATCATGCTGGACGGCAAAAAAGGCGTAGCCCAGAAGATTGTATACAAAGCATTTGACCGTGTTGCAGAGAAGACCGGCAAGCCGGCGCTCGAAGTATTTGAGGAGGCTATGAACAACATCATGCCCGTACTTGAGGTAAAGGCGAGACGGATCGGCGGCGCCACCTATCAGGTGCCGATCGAGGTGAGACCGGAGCGCCGCCAGACACTGGCGCTGCGTTGGCTGACCATGTTCTCCAGAAAGAGATCGGAGAAGACCATGGCAGAGAGACTGGCCAATGAGATCATGGATGCGGCAAATAATACAGGTGCATCTGTAAAGCGAAAAGAAGATATGCACAAGATGGCGGAAGCGAACAAAGCTTTCTCCCATTACAGATTCTAAGAGGAGGAATTCATCATGGCTGGAAGAGAATATCCGCTTGAGAGAACCAGAAATATCGGAATTATGGCTCATATCGATGCGGGTAAGACCACATTGACTGAGCGAATTCTTTATTATACTGGAATTAACTACAAAATAGGCGATACCCATGAGGGCACCGCTACCATGGACTGGATGGAGCAGGAGCAGGAGAGAGGTATCACGATCACTTCGGCAGCTACGACATGTCACTGGACCCTGCAAAAGGAATGCAAGCCTGCGCCGGGTGCGCTGGAGCATCGTATCAATATCATTGATACGCCTGGTCATGTGGATTTTACTGTTGAAGTGGAGCGTTCCCTTCGCGTGCTGGACGGCGCTGTCGGCGTGTTCTGTGCCAAGGGAGGTGTTGAGCCTCAGTCAGAGAATGTCTGGCGTCAGGCTGACACATACAATGTGCCCCGTATGGCGTTCATCAACAAGATGGATATCATGGGCGCTGATTTTTACGGAGCTGTAGAGCAGATTCGTACCAGACTGGGTAAAAACGCGATCTGTGTCCAGCTTCCGATCGGAAAAGAAGACGAGTTTAAGGGCATCATCGATCTGTTTGAGATGCAGGCTTATATCTACAACGATGAGAAGGGCGAGGATATTTCCATTGTACCGATCCCGGAGGATATGGCGGATGAGGCGGAGCTTTACCGCGATGAAATGATCGAGAAGATCTGCGAGCTGGATGATGATCTGACTCTGATGTATCTGGAGGGCGAGGAGCCGTCCGCGGAGGAGATGAAAGCAGTTCTGCGCAGAGCCACCTGTGAGTGTACCGCTGTTCCGGTATGCTGCGGTTCCGCTTACCGCAATAAGGGCGTTCAGAAAATGCTTGACGCGGTTGTAGAGTATATGCCGGCTCCGACGGACATTCCTTCGATCAAAGGTACTGATCTTGACGGAAATGAGATCGAGAGACATTCTTCTGATGAGGAGCCGTTCTCTGCTCTCGCGTTTAAAATCATGACGGATCCGTTCGTAGGGAAGCTTGCGTTTTTCCGCGTTTACTCCGGAACCATGAATTCCGGTTCCTACGTGCTGAATGCGACGAAGGGTAAAAAAGAGCGTGTGGGACGTATTCTGCAGATGCATGCGAACAAGAGACAGGAGCTTGACAAGGTTTACTCCGGAGACATCGCTGCTGCCGTGGGCTTTAAGCTTACGACGACGGGTGATACCATCTGCGATGAGCAGCACCCGGTTATCCTGGAGTCGATGGAGTTCCCGGATCCGGTTATTGAGCTCGCTATTGAGCCGAAGACCAAGGCCGGCCAGGGCAAGATGGGCGAAGCTCTCGCGAAGCTTGCGGAGGAGGATCCGACCTTCCGCGCTCACACCAATCCGGAGACGGGTCAGACGATTATCGCAGGTATGGGAGAGCTTCACCTGGAGATTATCGTTGACCGCCTGCTCCGCGAGTTCAAGGTAGAGGCGAACGTAGGCGCTCCTCAGGTTGCCTACAAGGAGTCCTTCACCAAGGCGGTGGATCAGGAATACAAGTACGCGAAGCAGTCCGGCGGCCGCGGTCAGTACGGTCACTGTAAGGTACGTTTTGAGCCCATGGACGCGAATGCGGAAGAGCTTTTCAAGTTCGAATCCGAAGTGGTCGGCGGCGCGATTCCGAAGGAATATATTCCTGCAGTCGGAGAAGGTATCGAGGAGGCCGCTCAGGCGGGTATCCTTGCCGGCTTCCCGGTGCTCGGCGTGAAGGCTGTCGTATACGACGGATCCTACCACGAGGTCGATTCTTCCGAGATGGCATTCCATATCGCTGGTTCCATGTGCTTCAAGGAGGCCATGCGCAAGGCGGATCCGGTTCTGCTCGAGCCGATCATGAAGGTGGAAGTGACCATGCCGGAGGAGTATATGGGCGATGTCATCGGCGATATCAATTCCCGGCGCGGACGTATTGAGAGCATGGATGATCTCGGCGGCGGCAAGATCGTAAGAGGGTTTGTGCCGTTGGCTGAAATGTTCGGATATTCGACAGATCTGCGTTCCAGGACGCAGGGGCGCGGCAACTACTCCATGTTCTTTGAGAAGTATGAGCAGGTGCCGAAATCCGTGCAGGAGAAGATCATTTCCAATAAGGCCAAATAACCTGAGACGCATTAAAACAGGATTCATGGACAGATAAGCGGAAACGCATTGAAAACCGGAGCCATGGACAGATATAACGAAATTCAGTAAAACCGGAAATAATAACAAAATAAAACTTGAAATACTCGGCCGTTTCTAATATAATCGGTGTATGCGGGTATTTTAGCGAAAACGAGATGATCGCCGGAAGGCAAAATGTTAAGGAGGACCTGAAATGGCAAAAGCAAAATTTGACAGAACCAAACCCCATTGTAATATTGGTACCATCGGTCATGTAGACCATGGCAAGACGACTCTGACCGCAGCCATCACAAAAGTACTGGCTGAGAGAGTTGCCGGCAACGAGTTTACGGAGTTCGATAACATTGATAAGGCTCCGGAGGAGAGAGAGCGTGGTATCACCATTTCCACCGCTCACGTAGAGTATCAGACTGAGAAGCGTCACTATGCACATGTTGACTGCCCCGGTCATGCCGATTATGTAAAGAACATGATTACCGGTGCTGCCCAGATGGACGGCGCGATCCTTGTAGTGGCTGCTACAGACGGTGTTATGGCTCAGACCAAGGAGCACATCCTTCTGTCCCGTCAGGTAGGCGTACCTTATATCGTTGTATTCATGAACAAGTGCGATATGGTAGATGATGAGGAGCTGCTTGAGCTGGTTGAGATGGAGATCGTTGAGCAGCTTGAGGAGTATGGCTTCAACGACTGCCCGATCATTCAGGGTTCCGCTCTGAAGGCTCTGGAGGATTCCAGCAGCCCGTGGGCTGACAAGATCATGGAGCTGATGGATACCGTTGATGAGTATATCCCGGATCCTCAGCGTGCGACAGATCAGCCGTTCCTGATGCCTGTTGAGGACGTATTCACTATCACCGGCCGTGGTACAGTTGCTACCGGCAGAGTAGAGCGTGGTACCCTTCATCTGAACGAGGAGGTTGAGATCGTTGGTATCAGCGAGGAGGTTCAGAAGACGACCGTTACCGGTATCGAGATGTTCCGTAAGCTGCTTGACGAGGCTCAGGCCGGCGACAACATCGGCGCACTGCTTCGTGGTATCAGAAGAACAGACATCGAGCGCGGACAGGTTCTTGCAAAACCGGGCAGTGTAACCTGCCATACCAAGTTTACCGCTCAGGTATACGTACTGACCAAGGATGAGGGTGGACGTCATACACCGTTCTTCAACAACTATCGTCCGCAGTTCTACTTCAGAACGACCGACGTGACCGGCGTTACCTATCTTCCGGAAGGTACTGAGATGTGCATGCCCGGCGATAATGTAGAGATGACCATCGAGCTGATCCATCCGATCGCTATGGAGCAGGGTCTTACCTTCGCTATCCGTGAGGGCGGACGTACCGTTGGTTCCGGCCGTGTTGCTTCTATCATTGAGTAATTAGTTTATTTTAGAATTCATTTGGGTGATTTCTTTTCATCCGTTTATTGCCCGCACCGGAGACGGTGCGGGCAGTTTATCAAAATCATCAAAATTGCCAAAATTATCTCATAATTATCATAAGCCTGAATTATTCACGGCGGTATGAGATACCCATATCCCATCCGCCACAATGGCCTTAATGCCGCTCCGCTCGTGGTGAATTGTTTCTCTATAGAGGTAACGTATGACCTGTAAAAAAAGG
>JAJQEU010000036.1 GCA_021201535.1 Clostridiales bacterium
AAAGTTCGATAAATTGAACTGAAAAAACACCCTTTTCCTATGATAATGGATGTGCTATAATGAACCGTACAGCGCTGTGACCGAAGCTCACGAATTGTGTACGGAGCACGGCGAATTTCATAAATCATGAATACAAATCAGAATTCAGAATTATAATAAGGAGATATTTGTTATGGCAAAAGAGAAGAAATTAGTGGAGGCCATCACTTCCATGGACGTTGATTTCGCCCAGTGGTATACGGATGTGGTAAAAAAGGCCGAATTGATGGATTATTCCAGCATCCGCGGATGCATGATTTTTAAGCCGGCGGGTTATGCCATCTGGGAGAATATCCAGCATGAGCTGGATCGCCGTTTTAAGGAGACCGGTGTGGAGAATGTCTATATGCCGCTGTTTATTCCGGAGAGCCTTCTGGAGGTGGAGAAGGATCATGTAGAAGGATTCGCACCCGAGGTCGCGTGGGTGACGCACGGCGGGATGAATGAGCTGCAGGAACGCCTCTGTGTGCGCCCGACCTCAGAGACCCTGTTCTGTGATTTTTATAAAAACGATATCGAGTCTTACCGGGATCTGCCGAAACTGTATAACCAGTGGTGTTCGGTGGTCCGCTGGGAGAAGGAGACGAGACCGTTCCTTCGCTCCAGGGAGTTTTTGTGGCAGGAGGGACACACGGCGCACGCGACTGCAGAGGAGGCGCAGGAAAGGACGATCCAGATGCTGAATCTCTACGCGGATTTTGCGGAGGAGTTTCTGGCGATTCCGGTTATCCGCGGACAGAAGACAGATAAGGAAAAGTTCGCCGGGGCGGAGGCCACCTACACGATTGAGGCGCTGATGCACGACGGCAAAGCGCTTCAGTCCGGCACCAGCCACAATTTCGGCGACGGATTCGCGAAGGCTTTCGGCATCCAGTACACGGATAAGGATAACCAGCTGAAATACGTACATCAGACCTCCTGGGGTATGACGACCCGACTGATCGGCGCGCTGATCATGGTACACGGGGATGATTCCGGTCTGGTATTGCCGCCCGCGGTTGCGCCGACGCAGGTGATGGTGATTCCGGTACAGCAGAGAAAAGAGGGCGTGATGGAAGCCTGCGCCGCGCTGAAGGAGCGCCTGGGGAAGGTGTGTCGCGCGAAGCTGGACGACTCGGACAAGAGCCCGGGCTGGAAGTTCTCTGAGCAGGAAATGCGGGGGATTCCGCTGCGGATCGAGCTCGGACCGCGGGATCTCGCGGAGAACCACTGTGTGGCCGTGCGCCGCGATACCAGGGAGAAGATCACGGTTTCACTGGATGAAATCGAGACAGTGATACCGCAGCTGCTGAATCAGATCCAGCTGGAGATGTTTGAGCGCGCGAGGAAACACCGTGATACACATATCAGCGACGCGCATGATTATGAGGAATTCTGTGAGGCGGTCAGCACGAAGCCGGGTTTCATCCGCGGCATGTGGTGCGGAGACCAGGCCTGCGAAGATAAAATAAAGGAGGAGACCACTGCGACATCCAGGTGTATCCCGTTCAGAGATCAGGAGAAGATCTCCGATGTGTGCGTATGCTGTGGGAGACCGGCGAAGAAGCTGATTTACTGGGGGAAAGCGTATTAATGGGGTCAGACCCCGGAAAAAATTTATAAATTTTATTAATTTTCTATAAAAATCCGCAGACTTGTGAAGGTCGTCAGGGGAAGCAGAAACGCAGAGGTGTCGTATGAAAATAAGACTGCCGGAAAAGGTGTCTTTTATAATAGAAGAATTACAGCAAAACGGTTGTGACGCCTACGCTGTCGGCGGCTGCGTGCGGGATTCTGTTCTGGGCCGTGAGCCGCAGGACTGGGATATCACGACATCCGCGAAGCCGGAGCAGGTGAAGACTCTGTTTAGACATACGATCGATACCGGCATTCAGCACGGCACGGTGACGGTCATGCTGGATCGGGAAGGGTTTGAGGTGACGACCTACCGGATCGACGGGGAGTATGAGGATGCCCGCCATCCGAAGGATGTGTTTTTCACGACCAGTCTTCTGGAAGATTTAAAGCGCCGGGATTTTACAATCAACGCGATGGCGTACAATGACAAGACCGGTCTGGTGGATGCCTTTGACGGATTGAGCGACCTGGATCGGGGAATTGTCCGCTGTGTGGGCGACCCGGAGGACCGTTTCCGTGAGGATGCTCTGCGCATGCTGCGCGCAGTGCGGTTCGCCGCGCAGCTCGGGTTTCATCTGGATGACGCCACCCGTGCGGCCATTGTCCGCCTCGCCCCGAATCTGGCAAAGATCAGTGCGGAGCGGATACAGGCGGAGCTGGTGAAGCTGATTTTGTCCCCGCATCCGGAGAAGATGCGCACGGTGTATGAGACCGGGATGACAGACATCTTTCTGCCGGAGTTTTCCGCCATGATGCGGACGCCGCAGCAGAATCCTCATCACTGCGGCACCGTTGGCGAACATACGATCCGTTCGCTGTGTGAGGTGCCGCCGGATCGGGTGCTGCGCCTGACCATGCTGTTTCACGATGTGGCGAAGCCGGTCTGCGCGAAGCGGGATGAGACGGGAATTGATCATTTTCACGGACATCCGCAGAAGGGCGCCGAGATGACCGGACAGATCATGCGGCGGCTGAAGTTTGACAACGATACGATCACAAGGGTCAAAGCGCTGGTGCGCGCCCATGACGATCGCCCCCTTCCGCTGTCGGAACGGAATGTGCGCCGCAGCATATTCCGGAACGGTGAGGCGCAATACCCGGAATTGTTTGCGGTAAAACGCGCGGATATACTGGCACAGAGCGATTATCTGAAAAAAGAAAAGCTGGAGCATCTCGAGGAGTATGAAGTGGTTTATCATCGGATCATGGAGAAGGAACAGTGCCTTTCTCTGAAAGATCTGGCAGTATCCGGCTCCGATCTCATTGCTGAGGGAGTGCAGCCGGGAAAGGAGATCGGAAGGATTCTGCAGGATATGCTGGAGGCGGTGCTGGAGCACCCGGAGATGAACCGGAAAGAGATTTTGCTGGAATGGTTTCGGCGGGTCCCAAAGTCATGAAATGGACCGCAGGCGCTCCATTTATGACCTTTTGACCCTGGTGTATCATCAGAAATGATTGAACCGGGAATGAAAAATGCGGCAAAGCTGCCGCATTAATCAATCTCCGTACTGTATTCCAGAATGGCGCCGGTAATGGCGTTTATCGTACATTCATACTCTGTCCGTCCCTGGTAAAACTCAATTTCATAGACCATGATGCCGTCGTCTCTCTCCAGCATGGCTTTCTGGAAGGTCACATCGGCTGCGGTCAGACCGGCTTTTCCCAATGCGATGGATTTCGCTTCTTCTGTGGTGATGTAGGAATCGGAGGAGGTGCTGCCTGTGCCGGAAGTGTCGGTGTGAAAGGCTTCTGTGCTTTTTTCCAGAATCGTACCGTCCGACACCTGAATCTCATAGTCATATTCTGCCGTGGATGTGTAAAAATCAATTTCGTAAACCGCGATGCCGTGGTCGGTGTCCTGCTTTTGCTTTGTATAGGTTACGTCTGTCTCTGCCAATCCGGCATCAGCGAGAGCGATGGCCTTCGCGTCTTCCAGAGATATTCCGGATGTGGTGTCAGCGACAGCGGTTGAAGTACTGTTATCAGTGGCCCCGGACGCTGCGGTGCTGTCTTCCGTCGTTTCTTCGGTTGCTGTGTTGTCTGTCGTTTCTTCGGTCGTAGTGTTTTCCGTTGTTTCTTCGGATGTAGTGTTGTCTGTCGATTCGGCTGGCAATGCAGTGTCTTCTGTAATTATAACTGACGCGCTGTCCATGGATTCGGCCTCGGCGGATGTCGTTGTTGTGTCGGTCGTGGTTGACGTACATGCGGTGCTCATACCTGTCAGGGCGATGGCAGTGGCGATACATATGATCGAGAGGATGCGTCGGGATGTACTCTTTTTTATGTCTGGACAGATGATATTTATTCTTTTCATAAGAGAGTTCTCCTTTTTTCTGTTTATGTCATATGCATGTATTATAGCAGACAAATATTAGAGAAACATTAGAATCATATTATTTCGGGACAGTTCCTTAGAAGCATGCTCTTCATCGCTTCGGTATCATCGTCGACATCAGACTCTTTTCCTTTTTTTAACTTCCTCTTCAACTCCATGAGTCACATATCCTCTGTTTTTCAGAATTGTTTTATAGTGAATCACAAAAATAAATTGTCATTCACTATAAAGAATGCACACAGACGCATGAGGAATGGCTGCTTTCGCAGCCTTGCGTCTGGCGCAAAGGAAACGACTTAAGTCGTTTCCTATAATTGTCTGCCGGGTTTCCGAGAGCACTCTCTTTCTACGTATGTGAAATAAAATACAGGCTGCAGGATATGTTTGGATTTGTAGTCAATACATTTCTTTTAGCATAACAACTTTACACCTTTTCTTATAACATGCGATCCCATATTTTAAAATTGTCTGCATATCATCCATTCTCAACTCGGCAGTATAATCATTGTCATCGATCTGCTGCAGTGCTTCTTTGCAGGCCTCGTCAAAATTTTCGCCTTCCGCGTACTTTACTTCTATGATGATCCCAATCGATTCGTCTTCTATCTCAATCGCGATGTCAAAGAAACCTTCTCCCGATTCTCTGTTTGAATCGACCGACCAGCTGCTCT
>JAJQEU010000076.1 GCA_021201535.1 Clostridiales bacterium
ATGTTTATAAACAAAAAATCGGAAAGTGCTTGACAATAAATATGAGCAGTGATAAACTCCTTAATGTCAGGTTAGAAAGTTCTAACAATTAATAGCACTTTATAAAAATGATTGCTGAATGCTAATATTGAATAGCCTATCGTAAAAATGATTGTCAAATGCTAATGATGAATAGCATACCATAAAAACGATTGCCGGGAGCTAATCAGGGAGGAAATGCGATGATGCCTTTATCTATGGCAAAAGCGGGAGAGGTTGTCGTGATTAAAAAGATCACGGGCAAGGATGAGGTCAGACAGCACCTGGCGGAACTGGGGCTGGTTGTGGAGGAATCGGTCAAGATCGTGAGCGAGGTGAGCGGGAATCTGATCATTCAGGTGAAGGACAGCCGGGTCGCCCTGGACCGGACGATGGCAAACAGGATCATGATCTGACGAGCGGCGAAGTGAATCGTGATGAAATCACGATTTGATGAGCACAGGCGGGGAAGCTTTCGCCTGCATAAAATTGCCGGGTGACGAAATGCAATTGTGAATCGCAGATTCATGATTCGGGAAAGGAGATAGCATGAAGACATTAAAGGATGTACAGGTAAACGATACTGCGGTGGTAAAACGCCTTCATGGCGAGGGTCCGACCAGACGCCGTATCATGGATATGGGCATTACCAAGGGTGTTGAGATTATGGTGCGCAAGGTGGCGCCGCTCGGTGATCCGATCGAGCTGAATGTCCGCGGCTATGAGCTCAGTATCCGCAAGGCGGACGCTGAGATGATTGAAGTAGAGTGACTGTGAAGGTACTGGACAGTTGCGATATTTTTATGAGAGGAGAGTTACATGAGTATTAAAATTGCACTCGCAGGTAATCCGAACAGCGGCAAAACGACGCTGTTTAACCAGCTGACCGGTAACTCACAGTATGTGGGAAACTGGCCCGGCGTTACCGTTGAGAAAAAAGAAGGAAAGTTAAAAGGACATAAGGGAGAGGTTATCATTCAGGATCTTCCGGGTATCTATTCCCTTTCCCCCTATACACTGGAGGAGGTTGTATCCCGTACATATCTGGTGAATGAACGCCCGGATGCCATCCTCAATATCGTGGACGGCACGAATTTTGAGAGAAACCTATATCTGACGACGCAGCTGATGGAGCTGGGCATTCCGCTTGTCATCGCAGTCAATATGATGGATGTGGTCCGCAAGAACGGTGACCGGATTGATGTTAAGAAGATCGGTCAGCAGCTCGGATGCGCGGTCATCGAGATCAGCGCGCTGAAGGGGGAGGGCGGCGTCGAGGCGGCGGAGAAGGCCGTTGAGGCAGCGAAGAAAGCAAAGTTTGCCGAGCCGCTGCACGTATTCACCGGAAGTGTGGAGCACGCGATCGCCCATATTGAGGAGTCCATCGAGTCGAAGGTCGCAAAGGAGAACCTCCGCTGGTACGCGATGAAGCTGTTCGAGCGTGATTCCAAAGTGCAGGAGGAGCTGAACTTCCCGGCAGATCTGATGAAGCACATTGAGGAGCATATTACGGAATGTGAGAATGAGCTCGACGACGATGCGGAGAGTATTATCACGAACCAGAGATATTCCTATATCGCGAAGCTTTGTGAGAACACGGTTCAGAAAAAGGCGGCATTGCATGATATGACGATGTCCGACCGGATTGACCGCATCGTGACGAACCGTATCCTGGGTCTCCCGATTTTTGCGGGCGTTATGTTCCTGGTATTCTGGGTGGCGATGAACTCACTGGGCGCATTCCTGACGGATTTTGTCAATGATACGGTATTTGCTGACGGCATCTGTGCAGTTCTGGGCGACGCTCTGGATGCCGCGGGTGTGGCTCCCTGGCTGGCCGGACTGGTCAACGACGGTATTGTGGCCGGCGTCGGCGCAGTACTCGGCTTTGTACCTCAGATGCTGGTGCTGTTCCTGATGCTTTCCATTCTGGAACAGATCGGATATATGGCCCGTGTCGCGTTTGTGCTGGATCGTATTTTCCGTAAGTTCGGTCTTTCCGGAAAGTCCTTTATCCCGATGCTGGTCGGCGTGGGCTGCGGCGTTCCGGGCATTATGGCTTCCCGTACCATCGAGAATGAAAAAGACCGCCGTATGACCGTTATGACGACGACATTTATCCCCTGCGGCGCGAAGATGCCGATCATCGCCATGATCGCGGGCGCCATGTTCCCCGCACATCAGGGTCTGGTATCCGTATCCGCTTACTTTATCGGTATCGCCGCGATCGTGGTATCCGGTATTATGTTAAAGAAGACGAAACCGTTCGCGGGCGACCCGGCTCCGTTTGTCATGGAGCTTCCCGCTTACCGTATCCCGACACTCGGTTCTATCCTTCGTCCCACATGGGAGAGAGGCTGGTCCTTCATCAAGCGTGCAGGTACCATCATTCTGGCGGCTACCGTGCTGATCTGGTTCCTGCAGGGATTCGGCATGACAGGATCCGGCTTCGGTATGGTTGCGGACGCGGATGATTCGATTCTCGCGGCGATCGGAAATGCTGTATGCATCATCTTCCGCCCGGCCGGTTTCGGCAACTGGCGTGCGACGGTGGCGGCTGTTACCGGCCTGATTGCGAAAGAGAACGTTGTCGGTACCTTCGGTATCCTGTACGGCGGATTTGATGAGGTCGCTGAGGACGGCGCTGAGATCTGGGCTGCCCTGCAGGCTGCTTACACACCGCTGGCGGCATTCAGCTTTATGATTTTCAACCTCCTGTGTGCACCGTGCTTTGCCGCGATGGGCGCGATCCGGAGAGAGATGAACAACAACAAATGGTTCTGGGCGGCGATCGGTTATCAGTGCATCCTGGCTTATACGGTCTCCATCATTGTATATCAGATCGGCTGCGCGGTGGCGGGAAATGTCCATCCGGTCGGACTGGTGGTCGCGATCATCATGCTGGCGTTCTACATTTACATGCTGGTTCGGAGGAATCCGTATCAGAAAAAGGTCGGTGTGGAAGTGACCGCATAGGGCTGATATTAAGAAATCAGGCGTGTCGATTCTTACAGAGAATGAAAGGAGGCAGTCATGGCAACCGTGATCGTAGCGATTATTGTTTTCGGAATTGTTGGTCTGGATGTCTGGTACCTACTGGATGACAAGATTCATCACAAGGGAAAGACCGGCTGCGGCGGATGCAGCGGCAACTGTTCCGGCTGTGGAGGCGACTGTTCCGGCTGCGGAGGCTGCCACTGACACTACAATTATATACAGACAGCAGAGTCATTGTAATTATAACTGCCGCGCTGACGGAGAAATTCGTTGGTGCGGCAGTTTTTTGTTTGATTTTATAAAAAATATTGCAATTAGCATACAATAGTGATATATTGCAGATAGATAGCATGTAAATAGCACACAGAGTATCATGTAACTATTAGTTATAAACTGATTATATGAGGAGAGAATATTATGGCACAGGCAACGATAACTGCGAGAGTGGATGAAAGTGATAAAATCCGGTTTGATACTTTTTGCTCGAATGTAGGATTGAATACTTCTGCTGCGATTAACCTTTTTGTGAAGGCAGTTCTTCGGGAAAATCGGATACCGTTTGATATCATGTATAATCCGGATCCTTTTTTCTCAGATGAAAATCTGGCTTATATTGAAAAATCAGTCCGGGAGCTTCGGGAGGGAAAAGGACATGCGCATGAGTTGATTGAGGTGGAAGATGAGTGAAAAAATCTGGTCAGATGATGCGTGGGAAGATTATCTCTACTGGCAAAAGCAGGATAAGAAAACACTGGCACGTATCAATAAATTGATAAAGGATATCGAGCGAAATGGCTGTACGGAAGGAATCGGTAAACCTGAACCGCTTTCCGGAAATCTGCAGGGAGAGTTCAGCCGTCGGATCAATGAGCAGGATCGGCTGGTATACCATATGGAAGACGGGCGCATCTATATCTCTCACTGCAGAGGGCATTATGGTGACAGGTAAAGAATGTGTTGCGGAGGAGTATCTTTACGGAATCGTTTCAATTACGAATGTCACCGCCGCCATGATCAGAAACAGTATCATCCCCACGTTTCCGAATATGGCTCCGGCGGTTTTTCCGGCGGGCATTTCGTATTCCCCGGGATACAGCTTTACCTTCCGGATGGACGTGATGAGCAGCACCAGTCCGGCGATCGACAGGCCGATGATGAGGATGACGTACAGAGCGAGACCGAGCAGAGCGCCGAGATGCGCAAACATGGCGTACATCATCTCATTATAATCCGAGCTGATCCACCGGCTGTACTCCAGTCTGTCCAGCAGGAAAGAGCTGACGAAGCCACCCAGGAAATTGATCGCCATGTGGAAAGAGATGGTGTATCCGATCTTCCCGGTACGGATATAAACGTAGCCGAACAGGCATCCCAGTCCGAACGCGTAGAAAAACTGATAAAAGTTCCCGTGCGCCAGCCCGAAGAGCAGTGCGGACAGCAGGATGGCGGTCCGGTCTCCGAACACGACGGCGCGGTCGATCAGCAGCTTGCGGAAGACCAGCTCCTCCAGGATCGGCGCGAGGATTACCGAGAAAAGGAAGATCATGCCGAGATTGCCTTCGGATAAAAGCTCCTCGACACCGGAGATTACCTCCATACCGGAAAGCCGGCCGATCAGTGTGCTGACCAGATTGCCGATGATATTCCCGGCTTCCATGATAAATATGGCGATGCACAGCGTGGAGAACCATGTTCCGCTGCCTCCGATACGGTTCTGATATAGTTTTACGGCGGGCAGACGGCGCATGATGCAGACGCAGAGCGGCATTGCCACCAGATACTGCGGTGCCAGGGAGACGATCCAGTAGAGCAGGGGATAGCGGTACAGGCTTCCGGGAGCGGCCGCCTGTATGATCAGCGCCAGAATCGTCGGTAAAACAAGCATCAGCAGAATCAGAAGGAAGTAGGCTATTCCGATGGTTGAGAAAAATTTTCGTTTATTCACAGGTCTTTGAGGCTCCTTTTTTTCGGTATATTGTGTGCTTCGCTGTGAGGAAAATCCATGCAGGCATGGATTTTCCTCACTTGCGCTCATTATATCACACGATTTTGCTTTTGACTACATTGGCTCATAAATTGAAGTCGGCAGGATTGGTAAATAGAGTTACTGGTCACTCCCACAAAAGCATTGATGAACTCAGTGCGTTTTTGACGGAAAAGACAGAAAGCGGCAATTAGGAGCAGTCTGGAGAAATAATTATGCCTGGAAAGCGGAAAATATCTTGAATTTTTTCTGCATCCCATGTATAATACGATCAAATCACGATTAGACTAATCACGATTTGAACAATCGAGCAGGAGGAAGCTTTTGCCTCATACTCGTTGTGCGGGGCGTGTGCGGCAAAGCTGCAAAATTTTCTTACGCGTCCCTGTGCATATAAAATCGAGGGATGGATATGTTTATAGGAAGAGAAGCAGAACTTCAGTTTCTGGAGGACAGATATATTTCATCGCATGCTGAGTTCGTTGTCCTGTATGGGAGACGGCGTGTCGGAAAGACAGAGACCCTGAAACAGTTTTGCGAGGGGAAGCCGCATGTATTTTATTCCTGCACACAGTGTACGGACCAGGCGCAGCTGGCAAAGTTTTCGGCACAGTTGCTGCGCGAGGATCTCCCGGCGAAACAGTACGTCACCGTGTTTCCGGATTGGGAAAAGGCGTTTCACTCTATTTTGGATCTGCCCTATGGAGAGAAGAAAAAACTGGTTGTGATCGATGAGTTTCCCTACATGTGTCAGCGCAATACCGCCATACCGTCGCTTTTGCAGAATATGTGGGATGCGGAGTTTAAGGATCATTCGATTATGCTGATTCTATGCGGCAGCGCCATGAGTTTTATTGAAAAAGAGCTTCTGGATGAAAAAAATCCTCTGTACGGACGAGCGACCGGCATCTATAAGATGAATCCGATGGTTTTTTATGACGCGAAGAAATTTTTTCCGGATTATTCGCCGGAGGATCAGATTCTGGCTTATGCGGTTCTCGGAGGAATACCGCATTATCTGAATCAGTTTCAAAATGGTTTGAGCCTGGAGGAAAATATTAAGAAAAATATTCTTACAAAGGGCTGTATTTTATACAGTGAGGTTGAGTTCCTTCTTCATCAGGAGATGAGGGAGACACCCGTCTACAATTCTCTTATCGAGTCGGTGGCGCTTGGCAGCACAAAGCTGAATGAAATCAGTCAGAAATCGCTTCTCTGTAACAATTCCAAGACCAGTGTTTATCTGAAAAATCTTATGGAACTGGGAATTGTGGAACGAGAGTTTTCCGTAGATATCTCAGAAAAAGAAAGGGGGAACAGCAACCGCGGAATGTATCGTCTGACTGACAATTTTTTCCGTTTCTGGTATGCGTTCGGGTTTGGAAACTATTCACAGCTGGAGGACGGAGATGTGGACGGCGTGTACCGGTATCTGATCGCGCCGGAGCTTCATGCATTCGCGTCCGGTGTGTTCGAGGACGTGTGCAGGGAGTTTGTGCGGGAGCTGCAAAAGAGAAATAAGCTTCCTTTTCGATATAACAGGATAGGGAGATGGATGGGAAAGACAACCGTGCGTGAGGTGAATTCAGAATCAGGATGCCGCATGGCGGAGACGGAGATTGACATCCTCGCCCTCTCACAGAGAAGGGATCAGTATCTCATCGGCGAGTGTAAATTTAAAAATGCCCCGTTTCGTTATTCGGAGTTCCTGGATACGACGGCAAAGCTTGCTGCTGAAAAAAAACAGGCAGAGTTTTATTATTATCTCTTTTCGGCATCCGGTTTCGATGAAATGCTTCTTGCGGAGGCGGAAAAATCAGATACATTGAAATTATATACAGCGGAGGAGGTCGTTCAGCTGCGGTAAGGAACTGTCGCATAATAATATGTGCCTGCTGTTTTTTACAGTGAATCTGAACCGAAAAAACACTTGCATTTTCGGGCAAAATCGTTATAATAATTGCATAGCGTGTAGCAAATTGCGTAAAACCAGTTATTGCTGCACGCTTTTTTGTGTTCGAAAAACACTCTTTTTGGCACAAAACGTCCCGCGGGGCGCAGAATACCGCACAGCGGTATAAGTATCGTAACTGTTCAGCACTTCACAGTTACTCATTTTCTTAAAGTTTCATGATACAGAATCAGACACATTTTATATCAGCAATTATACGAGGAGGAAGGACATGACAAACAGAGTTATCACGATCAGCCGTGAGTTCGGCAGCGGCGGCCGTACCATCGGCAGACAGGCGGCACAGCGCCTCGGAATCCCGTGCTACGATGCGGAGCTGATCGAAAAGATCGCGGAGGAGAGCGGACTCGCCGGCGATTATATCAGGGAAAAAGGCGAACATTCGGTTCATGCGAATCCGCTGGCGAATATTTTTATGTCCGACCGGTCGAACGGCGGATTTTCCATGCAGGATTATCTGTGGAAGGTACAGCGGCAGGTGATCTGCGATATCGCGGAGAAGGAATCCTGTGTGATCGTCGGACGATGTGCGGATTATATTTTGCGGGAGCGGCAGGATGTGCTGACTGCGTTTATCCATGCGGATATGGAGAAGCGCGCGGAGCGCATTGTGCGTGTTTACGGGGAGGATGTAGATACGCCGATTCTGAAACGTGTGAAGGAAAAGGACAAACGGAGGAAAACCTATCATCGATTTTATACCGATGAGAAGTGGGGCCGGGCGCAGAATTATCATATCTGTCTGGACAGCGGGGTGCTGGGGATCGATACCTGCACGGATATCCTGTGCAGTCTTTATGAGAAATGAACGCAAGCCGCGGGCCCGCAAACTGAGTGCGGAAAAACGATGACCGGAAAAACAGATGTTTTGTCCGAGGATGCATGACAATGAGTCAGGTAGACATGCCCCGCAGGGAGTATGTCTGCCTGACCTGGCAATTCTCTGATCAGAGAGCAGGAGGCGTATGGATATGGAAGAAAAAGTGGAACAGAGCAGAATGGGTACCGTGCCCGTAAACAAGCTTATGATGGGTATGGGAATCCCCATTATTTTATCGATGATGCTGCAGGCGTTTTATAATATTGTGGACAGCGCGTTTGTATCAAATATGGCGGAATACGGAGAGGAGGCGCTGAACGCGCTGACGCTGGCGTTTCCGGTGCAGCTGCTGATCGTAGCGGTCGGAGTAGGAACAGGTGTGGGCACGAACGCGCTGGCGTCCAAGGCGCTTGGACAGAAGGATTTTGAGAAGGCGAACCGCGTGGCGGGCAATGCCTGCTTCGTGACCTTTCTCATATATATTTTCTGGATTTTGTTCGGTATATTCGGAGTGGAGTGGTACATCGGAACGCAGACATCCAACGAAGTAATCTACGGGATGGCGGTCAGCTATCTGCGCATCTGCTGCGTGATTTCCTTCGGTATGGTGTATTTTTCCGTGTTTGAGAAGCTGCTCCAGTCAACCGGGCGGTCCGTTTACTCCACGATCGCGCAGGTGCTCGGCGCGGGAACGAATATCGTGCTGGATCCGATCCTGATTTACGGACTCGGGTTTTTCCCGCAGATGGGCGTGCGGGGCGCGGCGGTCGCCACGGTGATCGGACAGATCGTCTCCTTCGCGGCGGCGTTCCTTTTCCATCTGAAGTTTGATAAGGAGTTCCAGAGCGTTTTCCGTTACTTAAAGCCGGTGCCGAAGATCATCGGCGAGATCTACGCGATCGGCCTTCCGGCAATCATCGCGCAGGCGCTCATGTCGATCATGACCTATGGGTTGAATCGTATCCTCGTCATCATCGGGGAAAACATGGTGACCGCCTACGGGCTGTATTACAAGATTCAGCAGTTCATCCTGTTTGCCGCGTTTGGACTCCGGGATACCATCACACCGGTCGTATCCTTCAGCCACGGCATGAGAAACCGGGAACGCATTCAGGAGGGAATGAAATACGGCATCATCTATACGCTGGTGATCATGATTGCCGGCACGGTGATTCTGGAACTGCTGGCGGTGCCGCTCTGCGGCGTCTTCGGTATCTCCGGCGAGACACAGGCGCTCTGCGTCGCGGCGATGCGGATCATATCCATCAGCTTCGTCTTCGCAGGGTCAAGTATCGCGTTTCAGGGGATTTTCCAGGCCATCGACGGCGGCTTTCAGTCCCTGATCATTTCCGTCTGCCGACAGCTGATTTTTGTCCTGCCGGTAGCCTGGCTGTTCGTTCGGATGATCGTGGCGGGAAATATGGCGGCTTCCGCCGTGTGGTGGACTTTTCCGATCGCGGAGGTGATTACGACGGTGATCGGTATCTTCCTGCTGCGGGGCAGCTATAAGAAAAAGGTGGCGGTGCTGTGAGACTCGACAACTAACCTGGCCTGTGTTATAGTAGATTCATTCAAAAACACATTGCCGGATTCTAAAATTTCATGATGTGTTTCTGCGTCCCGCCTGCCGGTTCTCGGCGCGGGATGTCCTGAATCCGGCTTTTCGCCAGTTACAATTTTTTAAACAAATGCAGACAGGCGGGAAGACCATCCTCCTGTCTGCCAGGACAGGAGGTAAATGAATGAGAAAAAACAACAGAATACGTGAATCTGAATATTAGCAGGCAGCATGTACCTGTGGAGGAAGCAAACCGATGCAGAATCAGTGGAGGAGTGCCGTATGGGATATTTATTCGAGAATATAGAAAAGATGGATATACAGGCAGAGCGGCGGAATCCCGCACAGGCCCGGGCAGAAGCAGAAGCGGCAAAGGAAGAAGCGGAACGGAAATTAATATCTCTGGTTGAGCGTAAGATTGCAAAAGGACAGACCGATGAGCGGATCGCGGAGGATCTTCTTGAGCCAGTCGAATATATCCGCGAGCTTCGGGAAAGAATCAGATAATATGTCAGCTATTTCGAGTTGGAATTCATCGGTCGGATCACTGTACAGATTATTTTCTGGAAAGCCACCCTCTGAAAATTCCGCCTTTGAAGACAGAAGTAACTGTAAAAAAAACGTCAGCAATGAGAATGAAAACAAACGAAGGTAATAAAATGCGCGTATATTTTTCTCCAAAATAATAGCAGCTCTTCTTGTTAATTACACGGCTCATTCTGAATATACAAATCCATACGCCGAGATTCAGAAAAATAAGGATAAGTACTCCGGATAAAAAATCTGCTGCTATTTCCGCAGTCATAAAGCTTCCGTGCAGTATGCCATTCAGTACGGCACGTAAACAAAAGACAGCCGCGTTTACCGCGAACAGAATACGGGTGATATTCAGCATGACTCCTCCGCCGATTCCGATTCCTCCGCACCAGTTCAAACCGCTCCTTGCGCAGAAATTGCGAAATATCTGCATCAGCGGTTCGTTCTGTTTTCCCTCAATAAATCCGTTATTTGCAATGCAGTATACATTCAGGCGGCTCGTATTCTGACTGCAGAAGTTTTCCATTTCTTTCAAAAAAGGCAGTACATGAGACGGTATGCCATCTACATACAGCGGCAGACAAAAAATGACAGTATCGGTATCCGGAAGTTCATCCAGAATTCGTTTATAATCATTTCTGCTTTGCAGCTTTTCCGATATCGTATTTCCCCTTATTAGCAGACGTTGCAGTTCAAGAAAATAAGAGGACGCGCTGAACGTAAGCTTAGGGCTGGCATTTATAAATATCGTTTTCACACCACATTCTCCAGAACGGCAGGATTTTCCAGGAAAATAATTTCAGAGTTCACATAACCATAATTCAGTGCGTTTCTCTTAGCCATTAAGGTGAAAGTTTCTTTTTCCTGTACTGTAATATCACCATAAACAATCACCCGGAGAAGGTTGCGCTTTCCGTAGCGCAGGGTATGATGCATCTGCCTTCCCCTCCAGGTGGAGAACGGCGTGGAAAGGCCGATACTTCTGTCAAGGATGGTCTTGACATTTGGACTGTATGAGCCATAGAGGTTTTCCGTTACAACGGTAAGAACGTCCGCTTTCCCGACTGTGCGGCAGATCTGCTGCAAATTGTCCTTTATAAAACATTCCGCCGGGTGTTTTGTCCAACAGTTAAAACATCCCCGGCACAGCGCGTATTTTCCATCTGCGCAGATCATGACATCACAATTTGCCTGGAGCAGATCTTCATATAATTTATCAAGATCAGAAATTATCACCGTCAATCAACCACCTCCATTAGCATATAATTATATCGCTTTATATCTGTTGCTGAAACCATGATGCTGTAAATTACCAGTAAAATATTTGAAAAGTGACCGATTGAAAAAAGTACCGCTGCGGGATGAAAAAAGATCTGAAGGATGGAAAAAAAGATTGCAAATCAGGTTTTGTTGTGCTATGCTTAGGCCATGGGTGGATTCCCGAGCGGCCAAAGGGGGCAGACTGTAAATCTGTTGTCGACGACTTCGAAGGTTCGAATCCTTCTCCGCCCACTATTAAAAGATATAAAACGAGAACGAATCTGTTGCATGAAAACAAAACGGTTCCGAATCCTTCTCCGCCCACTATTATAAAGATAAAAAAGAGGAAGAATCCGTCGCATGAAAACAAAACGGTTCCGAATCTTTCTCCGCCCATTATTTCTTTGTTACTGTTCGTATTGTTATGGACAGTTTTTTGTTTGTTTGGATGTTTTCATCCGCATAATTTTCGGTGTCATCCGGACAATATTCGAGTTTCAGGGGTATCAGTTTATAATTACGATAAAGTTTCTATTCAGAGGGTGGGGTAATGATTGTGAGAAAATCAAAATAGTTCTTGTATATTCTCGTCTGCTATGTTACATTCCATTTATCAGCCGTTTTCTGACGGCAAAAATTCAGCATACAGCCGACCTGGCTGTATCCCATGTGCTTATCACACAGATTTCAGAAAAAGATATTGAAGGGTGAGGCGGGAGTGTGTTACACTATACCCATATCAATGAGTAAGGTCATGCGGCATTTCCGCCTTCCGAAAGGAGGAGATGTTTATGGGGATTATTTCACCAAAGTATGACTATTGCATGAAAGAATTGTTTTCTAACGAGGTTATCCGCAGGCACTTTATCAGCGATGTGACTGGTATACCTGTTGAGGATATCCGCACCGCGCGACTGGCAAATACATTTCTATGGAAGCGTTACAGGAAGCAGCGGCAGGGCATCCTGGATGTCCTGGTGGAGATGAATGATGACACAAAGGTCAATATCGAGTTGCAGGTTACCGTATTTAAACACTGGGACAAAAGGAACCTGTTCTATCTTGCGAAGATGTATACGGATGACCTGCGCACGGGGGAACGTTACGGGCGGCTGAAGCGGTGCATTTGCATCAGCATATTGGATTTTGATTACACCGGCCGTGCAGAGTATCACACGGATTACCGTCTGCGGGACAGAAAAGGAAATGATTTTTCAGATCAGTTTGAGATACATATCATTGAGTTGAGAAAGAAATTAGATGACGCAGAACTGTCGAACTGGATCCGGTTGTTTAACGCGGAAAGCGAGGAGGATTTGAATATGATCACGACAAAGAATCCCGGAATTACGGAAGCGATTCAGGAGGTCAGGATTATGAGCCTGGGGAAAAGGATGCGCCTGCGTTATGAGGCTCATCTGAAAGAGGTTCGGGATCGGAATGCCCGGGATGAATATGTTCGCGATGAGGGCATTAAACAGGGTATCGAACAGGGTATCGAACAGGGCGCTGAGCAGAAACTGATTTCGCAGATAGAAGGGAAACTGGCGTTCGGTCAGTCTGTGGATCAAATCGCGGAAGATTTGTTGGAGACCCCCGAACGTATTCGCGAACTCATGGCGCAGATCCGGAAGGACACTCCCTGAAATTTTCTGGAATCAATCCGGAAGGAAAATTTCCATCGCGCAGTGATTTTAATGGACTTTTCCTCGTAACTGTGGGTACTGAACAGTTCCTTACGCGATCGTGTGCATAATATTTTCAGTAAACGGCAAATATTTTTGACGTTTACTATATATACAGGATGCAGGAGAAATAAAAGCTTGTTATGGATAAATTGAGAGCGTTTTTAAAAAGATTGTTCGGCGGAATTTTGGCAGAGGAAAAATCTTCCGGGATGAAGAACGGAAGAAACGAAAAAGATATTTCGGTAAACACGAAAGCAACTGATAAGAGGAAATTTTCTGATATAGAAAATGCAGACAAGGCAGATACAACGGACAAAGCAAATATTTCAGATAAAGCAGATACAGCAGACAAAGCAGATACAACAGGCAAACCGGATGCTGCTGATATAGAAGGTAAAACGGGGAAAATAAAGAAAGCAGAGAATACAAAGAACGCAGATACAGCAGATAAAGAAACTACAGATGATAAGGGAAACGGAGTCAGAGAGAGACAAGCATGTGAAGAAAAGGGAGCGATAGCTGTTCCGGATGATCCGTCCCCGGCAGCTGTATCCGGGAAAAAGAATGCTGCGGCGGCCGTTCCCGGCGTGAAGCCGTGTTATGACAATCGAGAGTTATCCTGGCTGAAGTTCAATGCCAGAGTGCTGGAGGAGGCGGAGGATGAGCGCAATCCGTTCTGTGAGCGTCTGTCGTTTGCCTCGATTTTTCAGACGAATCTGGATGAGTTTTTCCGCGTGCGCGTCGGCTCTCTCTATGACCAGATGCTCATATCGGAGGATATCCGCGATAACAAGACGAACATGACCTGCCGCGAGCAGCTGCTGGCGGTTTTTGATCAGGTGAAGCTCTTAAATAAGCGCAAGGATGCGGTCTATGCCGATCTTATGAAAGGCGTGAAAAAAAGAGGCATAGAGATATTGAGCTTTGCTGAGACGAATTCGCAGGATCAGGAGTTTTTGGAGACCTGCTTCCGACATGAGATACTGCCGCTGCTTTCTCCGCAGGTGGTTGGAAATAAGCAGCCCTTTCCTTTTTTGAATAACCGGGATATTTACGCGATGGCTGTCCTTGTCAAAAAAGGAAAGGAAAAACTGGGGATTGTACCGTGCAGTGTACCGGTTTTCTCGCGTCTGGTGCGGATTCCGCAGCATGAAAACCGTTACATGCTGATGGAAGAACTGATTCTGCATTTTATGTCGGAGATTTTTGACAGCTATGAGATCAGCAGTAAATCTCTGATCCGCATCCTGCGCAACGCGGACATTGATCCGGATGAAGAAATGTATGACGACGATGCAGATTTTCGAAACATTATGGAACAGCTGGTTCATAAAAGGAGCCGTCTGAGTCCGATCCGGCTGGAGTATACCCGGCTGATGGATCCGGCGGTGCTGAACCTTCTCTGTAACCGCCTGGAGCTGAAAAAAAGGCATGTGTTCCGGTCGAAATCACCGCTGGATCTGTCGTTTTTTTCTGCGGTACAGGATATCCTGCGCAATGAAAAAGAGCTGTTTTTTGATAAGTTTTCGCCGCAGATGCCGGACGACCTGGACCGCAGGAAGAGTATGCTGGAACAGGTGCGTGAGAAAGACCGGTTCCTGTTTTATCCTTATGACAGTATGGAACCGTTTTTACAGATGCTGGCCGAGGCGGCTGATCATCCGGATGTAGTGTCGATCAAGATGACGCTTTACCGTGTGGCAAGCAACAGTAAGGTGGTCGAGGCGCTGATCCGCGCGGCGGAGAACGGCAAGGAGGTGGATGTCCTTGTGGAACTGCGGGCGCGTTTTGACGAGGCGAACAACATCGGCTGGTCGAGACGGCTGGAGGAGGCCGGATGCCGCATCCTGTACGGTCTGGACAATCTGAAGGTGCATTCCAAGCTCTGTCTGATCACAACGAGAGAGAGGGGCCAGGTTTTCTATTATACACAGATCGGAACCGGCAATTATAACGAAAAAACGGCGCGCCTGTATACGGATTTTTCTCTGATGACAGCGCATCAGGGCATCGGGGCGGAGGCAAACCGGGTCATGACGGATCTCTATCTGGGTCAGGTGGTACATGATACGACCTGGCTGCTGGTAGCACCCAAATGTCTGCGCGGACCGATTCTTGAAAAGATTGACCGGCAGATTGAACTGGCGCGCATGGGCAGACCTGCCTATGTGGGAGCGAAGACGAATTCTCTGACAGACAAGGTGATCATGGACAAGCTGATCGAGGCGTCCGCGGCAGGCGTGAAGGTGGAACTGCTCGTCCGCGGCGCCTGCTGTCTGGTTGCCGGCGTGCCCGGCCTGACGGAGAACATCACGATTCGGAGTATCGTGGGACGATATCTGGAGCACTCGCGTATTTATATCTTCGGGTCGGAAAATCAGGAGGTCTATATATCATCGGCTGATTTTATGACGCGGAATACAACACGCCGCGTTGAGGTAGCGGTGCCCGTGATGGATCCGGAGATCCGGGAGCAGGTGCTCCATATCTTCCGAATACTGATGGCGGACAATGTAAAGGCGCGCGTGCAGCAGGCGGACGGCCGGTATGTGCGTGTGCGGACGGAGGGAGAACTGCTGTCGGCGCAGGAATATTTCCAGAAACGGTGAGGAAATACGAAAATATCTTGACATGGCATAAAAAAAAGGATAGAATAATTTCCATCAGCTGACATCATATCATGAGCGCAGATTCATGATATGATTATGTCTGTGTGATGGTATGCGGGTGTAGTTCAGTGGCAGAACACCAGCTTCCCAAGCTGGCCATGTGGGTTCGATTCCCATCATCCGCTTTGAATGGCGTAAATTCAACGTTTTAAGGCATTTCACATATTGGGTGAGATGCTTCTTTTTTTGTCTGTTACCCACTTTTTACCCACTTTTGCAAAAATTAATCAGTATGCCAACGCTTCCGGCGGTATTTGTCTGTAAATCGTGTTAATTCTCTTGTTAAAGTTCCCCAGTTCCCCAATCACGATCATAATTTGATGAATCTGTTTCCTGTGTATACTTTTTTCCCTTTGTTTGGGAAAATAGTCTGTTTGCAAAAAATATGTTAGATATGGTAAAAATGCTTTGTCACCGGGTTATTTACAAATTGTGACAGGCTTCAAAAGCAAATAGTAAGCAAACCTCAAGCAAAATTGAAGCAAATTCAAAAAAACCCGAAGCGATAAAGGATAAAAGACAAGGGATAAAGGATAAAGGAAACACTCCCCCTAAATCCCCCGCTGGGGGAATTTGCGAGCAGCGTTTTAAAGAGTTTTGGACAATGTACCCGAAAAAGGTGAGCAAAAAAACCGCGCTTGCTGCCTGGAATAAAATTGATCCGGATACAGAGACGTTTGATAAGATCATGCAGGCGGTAAAAGACGCGAGAGCTTCCCCGGGCTGGCAAATGCCGAACAGGAAAGACGAAACAACGATGCAGTATATCAAAATAACCTTGCGGTCACTCTGCAGCTGCTTCCCTCTATGGTTGAGAGTGCAAAGCCAGAGGAACTTAAAGACAGATTATCTGTGTTCAATGAGGATCCGATAGCGTGCGCGGTCATAGATGCGAAAATTAAAGAGACATTACAAGCGCATGGAAGCAGCCATGACACGATTAGATTTTGGAAATCATTCCTACAGTCAGCACGGAGCAGCGAAAGGAACGCCTACAGAAATTGGCGAATACCATGATAAGACACCTGGAAAGCATTTGTTCTTGATACTGAAGATTCTGGCGGGAGCCATTCGCCGGAGTTGATCACGAAAGACCAGGCATTTGCATTTATGGATCATCATGCAGAAGGAATTAACCAGGAGAATTATATCAAGTTTTTTGGGGAGGTTGAAGATGTGTAATTTTCAAACGAACAGAGAACGAACAAAGAAAAAATAGAAACGAAGCAAGAAAAAATTCAATATGAGGCCCCCAGGGCACCGATTTCGCGTTGTATTGCTTCTCCCTTACATTCTCCCACATAATCAATTAAAAACGTTTCTCGAGCCTGTGGCGCGTTTGTGGGAAGAGAAATGCGGCCACTGTTACTTCAAATAATGGTGGCCGCATGTATAAGGACTAAGACAAGAAAGAATAGTTCTGATCGTGATTATTGGTAATTCTGACGGTAGAAGCTGCTGCAGGTGAACACGATCGGAGCGGACGCCCACCAATGAAACCGACAATATAACCAAAAAAGTGAGGTCCTTTGCATATATACGAGACAAAAAGAAAGTCCGGAGTGCGGATCCGGAGCTTTCAGTGCTATATGGATTTTGTAATACCTGAAATCATAATATGTTACTCTGCCGGAGCTGTCAAGGGCAGCAGGATCACTTTTTGAACAGATCGGAGTGCGTGCCGGTACGGGCAAGGTATAGCTCATCATCGTTTACACGATAAATCAGCAGCCAGTCCGGAGATATGTGGCATTCCATACAGCCTGCATAATTTCCGGTCAGATTGTGGTTACGGTTCTTTCCTGATAAAGGGGCGGGTATCCGGAGCGTATCGATAACTTCCCGCAGCAGGCCGAGATCATAGCCACGTTTTACGCACAGCTTGTAATCTTTTCTGAATTTGGTGGATGAGTTCAGTTTGAGCATGTTCTAATTCTCCGTCATCATAGCGAGGAAATCAGCCGTAGAACCGGAAAAATGTTCCCCTTCTCCGGTCCGGATCATGCGTTCTACTTCCGCTATGGCTTCCAGTGTTTCGTCATTCGGTGTGTCGTCCGGAGCTGTCATGCCCTGCAGGAAATAAACAGCGTAGAGTATTTTTCCTTCCGGTATCTGGTCAATCAGTTGCTTTGCGTATTCTCTGTTGCTCATAGTGTCACGTCCTTTCATGGTGATAGTATATGTTGCTGATCGGATGGTATGCGTCAGGATGCCCGGCCGGTTCTCATGTCCTCTGTTGTGAGGAATATCTTTTGTGTGTCGTCTATTTCAAAGGCGAGACGGCAGTTAGTAAAATCGGCGATCATGATCAGCTCATCAGCTGAGAAACTTCCGCGAACAAACTTGTTTCGCATGGCCTGTTCGCTAATTCCGAAGAGTTGAGCTAACTCCTTATATTTTTTGCCTTTTATACTTAATAACCCCTTTATTTTATCACTAACCATTTTGCTCTCTTCTTTCTGCTTTTTATTGATGTTCGTATTCTAATACAAGAAAGAAATAATTGCAATCAAAAAAATATAAAATGTAATCAAAAATGTTAAAATGTGTTTGGAAAGGTAATCTAAATAATGTATTATGTAATCTAAAACAAAACATAAAGGAGGAAACACCATGCATAACAAAACAGTAGAGAGCATCAGAACAAAACAGGAGGAAGTATCCCGCGATATTATAAATACTATGGGCTGCCTGGAAGTATTGGAGAATAGTATTTATTTTTCTTCAGAAAGGAAAGACAAGGATAAGTCAAAGCCGAATGCCGCAGCAGCGGAGGTTGTTTTAATAATGGCAAATAATTGTCTTGATGAATTGGAAGGCATTCGTTACGAACTCAAAGAAATAGAAGAGGAGTAGGAAGGTGGGACAGGACAGAAACGGGAAGGCGCTGCCGCGCGGCATACGGCAGCGCCCTGACGGGTTATATGAAGGCCGGTCAAAACTGCAGGGTGAAAATATCAGCGTATATGAGGACAGTCCCAAGAAGGCGCTGGAGAAGCTGGAGGAGGTGAAGTATCAGATCCGGCACGGTATATACTGCCGGCCGAATGAGGAAACGGTAAATTCATGGTTTAAAATCTGGATGGAGACATACAAAGAGCCTGCAGTGAAAAAATCAACGATCCAGACATACCGCCAGGCGTATGATGAATTTATAGGGGCGGCGTTTGGGAAGCGCAAGATCGGCGATATCAAGCCGCAGATGATTCAGCGGTTTATAAATGATCTGTATTCACATGTTTTGCCGGATACAAAGGCAGAGGAAATGAAAAAATAGCAAATCTGTTTTAATCAGGGGGCGGTGATTTATACCGCCTCTTACCCACTTTTTTGTAAAATCAGATGAAACTCCATAAAACCGGAAGTTGAAAAAACACAGC
This sequence comes from Clostridiales bacterium, assembly GCA_021201535.1. Taxonomy (GTDB): domain Bacteria; phylum Bacillota; class Clostridia; order Lachnospirales; family Lachnospiraceae; genus Eubacterium_I. The sequence continues at coordinate 18,884 of JAJQEU010000076.1, forward strand.
ATTTTCAAGGGTTTATGAAGGGTGATGCAATCAGATAAAACCGGCGAATTCGAACATCAGCTTCCCAAGCTGGCCATGTGGGTTCGATTCCCATCATCCGCTTTTTCAGACACTTCGGGAATCAGGCACAGTGGTGCGGCAGATTTCGGGAGTGTTTTTTGATTGATTTCACAGGAAATGTTTCCTGTGGTATTCGTTCAGATATTCCGTTACCGCATCCAGCCCGCCATCGCTGAATTCAAACAGGGCGGATTCTTTCAGGCTGTCGTCCGTGTGATCATAGTTATAGGGCCCTGGCCATGTGGTCACGCGGAGCTTTTTTTCATCGTTTTCGCCATTGATGCCTTCGATACGGTAATGCATCCCCTGAAAGCTGCCGTGAAACCATGTTTTTTTGTAAAAACCGATATGGAAGATATCCGATCGTTCTATTTTCCTGGATTCGTTTTGCTTCTGTTCTGGCATATGGATCTCCTTTCCGGTTACTTTTTGTTCTTTACTCTTTACAAAAGAATTTTGCCATATTACAATAAACAAAGCAACTGATTTTTTAAGGATTCGGAACTGTATTTTGAATCCGGATCCGGGTGCTCTTATGATATGAGGAGGGTATGTATGGGAAAAAAAGTCGGCGTTTCACAGGAGGAGAAGAATCTTACCTATTATAAGTATTTTGAACAGGATCTGGCACCGATTCCGGAGGAGAAGCTGGCCATACTGGCGGCCGGACCGGCGGATCCGAAGACTCTGCTCCCGTTTGGCGGGAGACAGCTTTTTCTGGAAGGAAAGGATGAGGCGGAGGGATACTGTCAGATCGGGTTCGGCGTGCTCGAGGACGGCACCGCGCATGTCTGCAATACGACATATATGCCGGGCGTGACCGGCGAGATGCTGGACTGGTGGTTCCCGTGGCATTCCGTCGGTTCCGATCTGAGATACAAGATCTGGGATCCGGAGGACCATTATTTCGCTACGGCGGACCGCGCGGATTATGTGACGGATCCGGCCGTCCCGATGAATGAGAAGACCTGGGGCGTCAGCCATTATATTATGGAGGATGTAGGTCCGGGACCGGAGTTTTTGAAGCTGATGTTTAAGAAACCGTCCGATATGGGGTACGATATGGCGGCGATCGGCACGGAGAAGTGTCAGTCTATGGTCTGCGCGATCGGGGAGAGCTCTGTCGCGGCGGTTATGACGCATAAGTGGTATCCGCATCAGGACGGCGTGATGTTCTGCTCCAGATTCTGGATCGGATATCGATGGACGGAGAACGGACAGATTGTAAAAGCTATCCCGGAGGGTGTCAGCATTCCGTTGATCATGCCGCAGGGGCTGTATGCACACAATATCAGGGAGTTCACGAACCTTGCGGCTATTCTGCCGACGCTGTATACAGAGGAGAAGGATGTCTTCTGATAGTTGTCCTGCTGAACAGCATGCGTGCGAAGTACTGTTCTGAATCGTTACAATTTCTCTTTACAGTCAACACGGTACGTGTCGAAAGAGAAAATATTTTTGACGTTTCCTAACCCGGATGAACCGGAATAGAAATTTTGCCGTTTTGCGCAAAAAATCGTTTCTAAGCGCTTAAGTAGTATCATACTTGCATAAAAGGGGGAGCCGCATGGCGGATTCCCCCTTTATGGAATGAAAGTGAGAGTTTTTATGGCACAGCAGTATATTAAAATCCGTGGAGCCTGTGAGCACAATTTAAAAAAAATCGACCTGGATCTTCCGAGGGATCAGTTTATCGTACTGACCGGCCTGTCCGGCTCCGGCAAATCATCCCTTGCGTTTGACACGATCTACGCTGAGGGACAGAGGCGTTATATGGAGTCTCTTTCTTCCTACGCGCGTCAGTTCCTCGGCCAGATGGAGAAGCCGAATGTGGAGAAGATCGAGGGATTATCCCCCGCGATCTCAATCGACCAGAAGTCTACAAATCGAAATCCGCGTTCGACAGTCGGCACGGTCACGGAGATATATGATTATTTCCGGCTTCTCTACGCACGGATCGGGATTCCGCATTGCCCGAAGTGCGGCAGGGAGATCCGCAGACAGAGCGTGGATCAGATGGCGGATCAGATCATGATGCTGCCGGAGAGGAGCCGGATCCAGCTTCTGGCTCCGGTCGTCCGCGGGCGGAAGGGCATGCACCAGAAGCTGCTGGAGCAGGCAAAGCGCAGCGGTTATGTGCGGGTGCAGATCGACGGCAGTGTGTATGAACTGAGCGAGGAGATCCGTCTGGATAAAAATATCAAACACAACATCGATATCGTGGTGGATCGTCTGATCGTGAAACCGGATATGGGACGTCGGCGGCTGGTCGATTCCATAGAAAATGTCCTGAAGCTGGCCGATGGACAGATGACGGTGGAGATCATCGGCGGAGAGCGCCTGGAGTTTTCTGAGAATTTTGCCTGCCCGGACTGCGGCGTCAGCATCGAAGAGATCGAGCCGCGCAGTTTTTCCTTTAATAATCCTTTCGGCGCCTGCCCGGAGTGTGCGGGCCTTGGTTTTAAAATGGAGTTTGATGAGGATCTGATGATTCCGGATAAAAGCCTGTCGATCATGGACGGCGCGATTCAGGTGCAGGGATGGCAGTCGGCCAATACAAAAGGCAGCTTTACCCATGCGACATTGACGGCGCTTGCTGAGGAATATGGTTTTGATCTGCATACGCCTTTTGAAGACTATCCGCAGCGGATTCATGATATACTGATTCACGGGACAGACGGCCATGTGGTGAAGGTTCATTACCGGGGGCAGCGCGGGGAGGGCGTGTATGACATTGCTTTTGAGGGGCTGATTCGAAATGTGCAGCGGCGCTATCGGGAGATCAGTTCTGAGACGGTAAAGCAGGAATATGAGAGCTTTATGCGCATCAGCCCCTGCAAGGCATGCCGGGGTCAGCGCCTGAAAAAGGAATCGCTCGCAGTGACGGTGGCGGACAAAAATATTTATGAAGTGACATCGATGTCCGTGAAAAATCTTTACCGGTTTATGCAGGATTTAAAACTGACCGCGCAGCAGGAACTGATCGGGGCGCAGGTGTTAAAGGAAATCCGTGCCAGAGTCGGTTTCCTGCAGGAGGTCGGGCTGGATTATCTGACGCTCTCCCGTGCGACCGGGAGTCTCTCTGGCGGGGAGGCGCAGCGCATCCGCTTAGCCACGCAGATCGGTTCCGGCCTGGTGGGGGTGACTTATATCCTGGATGAACCGAGCATCGGACTGCATCAGCGCGACAATGATAAGCTGCTGTCTGCTTTAAAGAATCTGAAGAATCTCGGAAACACGCTGATCGTTGTGGAGCATGACGAGGATACGATGCTGGCGGCGGACTATATCGTGGATATCGGTCCCGGCGCGGGAGAGCATGGCGGAGAAGTGGTCGCCGCCGGGAGCGCAGCGGATATCATGGCGTGTGAGGCGTCTGTCACAGGCGCCTATCTGAGCCGGCGAATGCAGATACCGGTTCCCGCATCGCGCAGAACGCCGAGCGGATGGCTCCTGATTTGCGGCGCGGCGGAGAACAATCTGAAAAACATTGATGTCCGGCTTCCGCTGGGTATTTTTACCTGTGTGACCGGTGTGTCCGGATCCGGAAAGAGTTCTCTCATAAACGAGATTTTATATAAGAATCTGGCGCGAAAGCTAAATCGCGCACACTGTATTCCGGGCAAACACAGGGGCATGGATGGACTGGAGCAGCTGGATAAGGTCATCTGCATCGACCAGTCGCCGATCGGCCGGACGCCGCGCTCGAATCCGGCGACCTATACCGGCGTCTTTGACCAGATTCGCGATCTGTTCGCCGCGACGGCGGATGCGAAGGCGCGGGGCTACAGGAAGGGAAGATTCAGTTTCAATGTAAAGGGAGGACGGTGCGAGGCCTGCTCCGGCGACGGCATTATCAAGATCGAGATGCATTTTCTGCCGGATGTCTATGTGCCGTGTGAGGTGTGCAAGGGAAAGCGCTATAATCGTGAGACTCTGGAGGTGCGGTATAAAGGAAAAAATATTTATGAGGTTCTGGATATGACCGTTGAAGAGGCTCTGCCTTTTTTTCCAATGTGCCGTCCGTACAGAGGAAGATTCAGACGCTCTATGATGTGGGACTTTCCTATATAAAGCTCGGTCAGCCGTCCACAACCCTGTCCGGCGGAGAGGCACAGCGCATCAAGCTCGCCGCAGAGCTGAGCCGGCGGAGCACCGGAAAAACCGTTTACATTCTGGATGAGCCGACCACCGGCCTGCATTTTGCGGATGTGCATAAACTGATCGATATCCTGCATCGGCTGGCAGAAAATGGGAATACTGTTGTCGTGATCGAACATAATCTGGATGTGATCAAAACGGCTGATTATATCATTGACATGGGACCGGAGGGCGGTGACGGCGGCGGCACGGTCATCGCGGAGGGAACGCCGGAGGAGGTGGCGGAAAATCCGGATTCTTTCACGGGCGCATATGTGAAGAAATACCTGAGCAACAAGGACTGAGATAAGTGAGATAAGAAATCTTTGATTTCTGTAATCGAAACTTATGCAGAGCTGTGCGAAGCACGGAAAATCCGTGTTGCTCAGATATAAGGCAGCAGGGACTGAAGGTCATAGAACAGATAACAGGGCAGGGAATAAAGAAAAAGGGATTCCGCATACTGCGGAATCCCTGAAGGTCGGGGAGTACTTCCCGGATTTGGGGGATCCGGGAAGCTTGAGTTATGAAAAATTATATTAGCCTTAATAGCTAGTACATGTATGATTATAAAGAGTCATTGTGTCTAAATTGTGATAAAAAAATCGGTAGTTAAACACTTTGGAGAGGTTATCACCTCTCTTTTTTGTTGTAAATA
>JAJQEU010000005.1 GCA_021201535.1 Clostridiales bacterium
GGTGGATGTAAGGATTGAAGATTTTCTGGAAGAACACATCATAGCAGAGATAAAGACCGGTTTTGCCCGAACAGAAATCCAGAAAATCCTGCCTGTGTGTCTCCGGCATTTTATAGTAGAGACCAAGGGCTTCCGGGAAATTTTTCAGGTGTTCAATCACCTGTTCGGGATTCATGGGATTCCCATAGAGTGAAATGAGCGTTGATGTATCAGACATAAAACAGATCCTCCTTAGAACAAACAGATAAAAATAATATGGTTCTTCGCGGTAAAGATGAGCCGCGTAATAGATGTTCTCAGGGTAACACAGGATTTAGAAAAATACAAGTAAAATCTCACAAAACACAGGAACATAATGACCTGGTTTTTGATGCACAAGTCACAAAGAGAAGCCGTCCTGTGAAAAAAAGACATGCAGCGCATGATCAGAGAATGGTTAGTCATTGGAAACTGAAGCCTGACACCCGCCTGCTGACTTTTCAGAACAGAGGGATATCAGGCTCCGGGGATCGATGTATGAAAGATCTACTGTCCAGATTCCAGCAGACAGCATGTGACAACTGAAGGGGACATTGAATTGAACTTTAGGTTGAATTCCATTAGAATAAATCTGAATGTGTCCCTGTGCGGGATAGAAACAAAAACAATGCGTCTTCATTGACACGGTATACAAGCAGCCAGTCCGGAAGAATGTGACACTCTCGAAAACCAGTATAGTCGCCCGTCAAATCATGATCATGATTTTTTGGGGGAAGTGTCTCACGCTTTTTGAAGTTTAACTACGATGTCATTAAGCAAATCGAGATTATACCCCCGCTTTTTTTGCGAGCCTGAGATCCTTTTTGAAACGATTGGAAAAAACAACATCAAGCATCGGCAAGCACATCATCCATTGCTTCTTTGAAGGACGAATAACGCGGATACTGTTCAGGATGGGTTTTCATCTCATAGTACTCGTTCAGCGCAGCCGTTGTTTCGGCATTGGGAATTCCTCTGGTGACAGTGAATGGCAGACCCTGCATTCGGAGCGCCTGCTTTATAAATATGGTAACTGCGGTAGTTAAATCGAGACCAAGGTCTGCGAAAAGCTCCTGGGCAGCCTTTTTCAAGTCTGCGTCCAGACTGATGTTTGTGCTTACTTTAGACATTTATTAATACCTCCTTTTGTGTGTATTATATATGAGTTTAATGAGAGCGTCAATAGAATATGCGCATGATACGCATATTAATGAACATAATTTATTGAATAAAAAGTTTCAGTGAAAGCTGGGGCTTTTTTTAATGCAAACAATTTGCAATAGAAATACGATTCAAAAAAGGAGATTTGTAAACATGGTAACAGAATTAAAATTGAAACACAACCCGGAGTATTTTAAAGATAAGACCCTGATGATCACCGGCGGGACAGGTTCCTTCGGCTCTACGGTTCTGAAGCATTTTCTGGATTCGGATCTCCATGAGATCCGGATTTTTTCACGTGATGAGAAAAAACAGGATGACATGCGGCATGAACTGCAGGCGAAGCATCCGGATCTGGCCGGAAAGGTGAAGTTTTACATTGGTGATGTGCGGAATATGCGCTCCGTGCAGGACGCGGTGCAGGGCGTTGATTTTATTTTCCATGCGGCTGCGCTGAAGCAGGTGCCGTCGTGTGAGTTTTTCCCGATGGAGGCGGTACATACGAATGTGGAGGGGACGGACAATGTCCTGCACGCGGCTGTTGACGCCGGGGTGAAGCGGATCGTATGCCTGTCTACGGACAAGGCTGCCTATCCGATTAACGCTATGGGAATCAGTAAGGCTATGATGGAGAAGGTGATCGGTGCGAATGCTAGAGTCGCGGCAGGAAAGACCACTATCTGCTGTACCCGTTACGGGAATGTGATGTGCTCCCGCGGTTCGGTTATTCCGCTTTTCATCGACCAGATTAAGGCGGGGAATCCGATTACGATCACAGACCCGAATATGACCCGGTTCCTGATGAACCTGGATGAGGCGGTGAATCTGGTCCTTTTCGCGTTTGAACATGGCAGGCCGGGGGATTTGTTTGTGCAGAAGTCAGATGCGAGTACAATCGGAGATCTTGCGAAGGCGGTCCAGAAGCTTTTTGGGGATACGGGAACCAATATCATCGGGACGAGGCACGGAGAGAAGCTGTTTGAGACGCTGATGACGAATGAGGAGTGTGTCCGCAGTGAGGACATGGGCAATTATTACCGCGTGCTGCCCGACGGGCGTGATTTGAATTATGACAAATTCTTTGTGCACGGGCAGGTGCAGACGATGGCAAATGAGGCGTATACCAGCCATAATACCAGACGCCTGAATGTGGATGAAACAGTTGACAAAATCATGACGACAGACTATGTGATGAACGCACTGAATATGCGTGCGTGAGAACTGTTTGCTGCTTGATGACCGGAAGAAATGACAGTATAATAACGGACCAGGAGGGTGTCGAAAAGCTCCGCGGGAGCTTGATGACCGGACAGTATAATAACGGATGGCGGATACGGCGGGAGATATCCCGACACCGTCAATCCGCGGATCATGGAGGATTATACATATGAATATCCTGATAACCGGCGCAAAGGGCATGGTCGGAACAGCCCTGGCCGCCAATCTGAAAAATATACGAGATAAGAAAAACCGCACAAGGCCGGATCTCGCCATTGACGAGATTTACGAATACGATATTACTTCCGCACCGGAAGAACTGGATGGGTACTGTGAAAAAGCGGACTTTGTGTTTCACCTGGCGGGAGTGAACCGGCCGGAAAATCCGGAAGATTTCATGAAGGGGAATTTTGGGTTTGCTTCTGATCTGTTAGCCGCGCTCAAAAAACATAATAATAAAGCGCCTATCATGCTCTCATCCTCGATCCAGGCGACTCTGGCGGGCAGATTTGGCGATTCCGAGTATGGGAAGAGCAAGCTGGCCGGAGAAGAGCTGTTCTTTGACTACTCCCGGGAAACCGGCGCAAAAGTGGCCGTTTACCGTTTCCCGAACCTGATGGGCCACAGCCGCCCGAAGTATAACTCCGCTGTGTCTACTTTCTGTTGGGCTGTGGCAAACGATGAACCGTTTACCGTGAATAACAGGAATACAGAGCTTGAACTGCTCTATATTGACGATCTGGTTGAGGGAATGTATGATTTGTTAGAGGGAAAGGAACAGCACTGTGAGTTCGACGGCGTGGAGACGGTTCTGACTGATGCCGGACGTTATTGTTGTGTACCTGTCACCCACAGGGTGACACTCGGCGAGATCGTTGATCTGCTGGAAGAGTTCAGGCAGCAGCCGGAAACGCTGCTGATGCCGAAGATGCCGGAGGGCAGCTTTGCGAAGAAACTGTATAGTCTCTATCTGACTTACCTCCCGACGGAAAAGTTTAAATACGAACTGAAAATGAACTGTGACGACCGGGGCAGCTTCACCGAGCTGGTTCACACGGCGGACTGTGGGCAGGTCAGTATTAACATCAGTAAACCAGGAATCACGAAGGGGCAGCACTGGCATAACAGCAAGTGGGAACTTTTCATCGTGGTGGCCGGTCACGGCCTGATTCAGGAGAGGAATACAGTTACAGGCGAAACAGTGGAATTTGAAGTGAGCGGAGATAAAATCGAAGCCGTACACATGATCCCGGGCTGGACGCATAATATCATAAATCTGTCGGAGACAGAGAATCTGGTCACGGTGATGACATGCAATGAGATCTTTAACCCGGAGAGGCCGGATACGTTTTATGAGCCTGTGTGAGTCACACGGTGACGGCGGAAGAGCAGGAGAGGAATGAAAGAATGCGGTTGCAAGTCACATCCTGTACGTATAAAAAAGCTTGGCGGCGGTGCAGCTGGGATGCATCCGGTTGCAAGTCTCATCCTGTACGTATAAAAAAGCGTAAATCCGGTGTGGATGTGACCTGACTGAATGAAATGCTGTGTGACAAATACACACTGAAGGAAAAATCAGAAAATCGAAGTGAGGAAAGCAAATGAGAACAGATTACAGTGGTATAAAATGGCAGGAAAACGGCAGGCTGAAGCTGCTGATTATCGTTGGTACGAGACCTGAAATAATTCGGCTTGCTGCGACAATCAGCAAATGCCGCGTGTATTTTGACACTGTCCTTGCTCATACGGGACAAAACTACGACTATAACCTCAACGGTGTGTTTTTCAGAGACCTGAAGCTTGCTGATCCGGAAGTATATATGGACGCAGTGGGAGATGATCTTGGCGCAACTGTGGGTAATATCATCAATTGCTCTTACAAACTGATGAATCAGATAAAACCGGATGCCCTGCTCATCCTTGGGGATACCAATTCCTGCCTCTCGGCGATCGCGGCGAAGCGACTGCATATTCCGATTTTCCATATGGAGGCCGGCAACCGGTGTAAAGATGAATGTTTGCCGGAGGAGACGAACAGAAGAATTGTGGACATTATTTCCGATGTGAACCTGGCATATTCTGAGCACGCACGGAAATATCTGCATGAATGCGGACTGCCGAAAGAGCGTGTGTATGTGACAGGCTCTCCGATGGCGGAGGTGCTTCACAATAACCTTTCCGAAATTGAAAACTCCGATATCCACAGCAGGCTTGGCCTGGAGAAAGGCA
>JAJQEU010000061.1 GCA_021201535.1 Clostridiales bacterium
CAGACTGCCCTCAACGCTTAAATTGTAAGGCTTTTTAAATCGGGTTATACTAGTTATTAATTATTCGATGTACTGGTTGGCTGGTCATTCACAAACCATGCAGATTTAAGCCCCGGCGATGCGTGGGTACCTGCTGCGGGGTTCTGCGTGCCAGTGGCACGCGTTTAGAACCGACCGAAGCGGAGCGGAGACCAGGACGAAAACGCAGTATCTTCTTTCATGACATGTTTCACCCTCAGGCTCCGGTCTGAACTTCCGCATCGGTCACGATCACAGAAACGCTCTGGCGCTGCTGTCCGCCGCCGACCATCATCCCCTTGTTCATCTGGCAGTCAAAGGCGTCGCGGCCGACGGAGATATAGATATACTGGTCGTCCGCCTCTCGCCCGTTGGTCGGATCGACGCCGTACCAGACGCCGCCGTCCTCGACCTCCACCCAGGCATGGCTTGCGCCCTCGCCGATCATCATGCCGACCACATACCGGGCCGGGATATGCTCCAGACGCAGCAAAGCCAGCAGAATGTGCGCATAGTCCTGACAGACGCCCCGGCGCATCGCCCAGGCCTCCTCCGCTTTCGTATCCACGCCGGTCGATCCCGGCGTATACTGCATCTCTTCATACAAGAGCCGCATATAATACAGCGCAGCCTCTCTCGGCGACATGCCGAAAACCGGATGACTGCGCCAGAATGCGCGGATCTGATCACCCGCCTTTGTATAGAAGGAAGGATAACGGTACTTTCCCAGGTCCTCCGGTCTCGCGCTTCGTCCGGTACTCAGCCCCGTCCGGGCCTGACCCTCCACGGTGATCCGGAACAGACGATGTTCCTGTTCTACTTCACCGCAGAGCGTCCGGTTTCCAAAGGAGTCGATGCTTGTGAAATTCCGGTTCGCCGGATCCAGCAGAATCCGCAGGCTGTCGATCTGCTGCATCTCATCACTCTGGGGAAAACATTTCAGGGTATAATTATGTCTGGTCGCCGGTTTCGAAAACATCAGACTCATCTGATAGATAAAGTGAAGTTCTCTCAAAACAAAGCCCCCGCTTTCATCTGATTTAGGAGTATTTTACCCCATAATGATCAGATTTTCAATCAGATATACGATCCGATAATAATCGATCTCATCTGATTTCGCAAGCTCCTCGATTTCTTCCAGATAATCCTTGTGGTAACGCATGCCGCTCTGCTCCACGCGCGGACGCAGCCGTCCGAGCTCCCGGATGATCTCGGTACCGTCCATCTTCAGGCGGGCATATAGATCGATCCGCTCGATGCGCTTACCGGCCTTGATCACGTTTCGGATCTGCGCGTTGTCCACGCTGTCGTCCATGATGCCCCAGAATGCCAGGATGTGGTCGATCACCTCCTGCAGCGGCACCAGCGGCGCCGGGCTGATCTTCGCCTTCTGGATATCATAGAGCGCAATCTGTATGTAGGACAGCGCCTCGCTGCCGAGCAGTTCCCGCATGATGACGCTGTTGTCATAGGCACGGGTCAGATTGCTGACGATGGAATTGGCATCCTCCGTGTCAAACGGATATCTCGCGCGGAACTCATCCGCCGAACCGTAGATATCAGGGATATCCAGATCATCGCAGAATGCTTTGTAATGCTCTCCCAACAGATCAATCATCACATCGTAGCTGCGGAAATAGAGGCGGAGCGTCGTGTAAACCCGCTCGGTATAACGCCCGAGCCAGTATAAATTGTCTATATGGTCTAATGAGATAACACCCATGTGTCTTTAAATCCTCCTCCCTGAGATGAATTAACAATAAAGGAATCCGGGTTGCGCGTGAAACGGGTCAGACCGCTCTTCCAGACCATCGGCTCATCCGCCATCAGGACGAACGCCCGAAGATCCGCCTTGCGCGGCACGATCTCACCGTCGCACATGACATCGATATCAAGGAAATCAATGACCTCCTGCGCGATAAAACGGCGCGGCTGGGCCTTCAGCATGGAGATGAAATCCGCCTTCTGCTGCTTTGTCATGGAATTCCCGAAAACCACGCCGTAGCCGCCGGCCTCCGCCACATCCTTCAGCACCAGATTGTCAAAATGCTCCAGCACATAGCTCATATCCTCGTCATAGAACGGAAGATAGGTCGGCGCGTTTTTAAGAATCGACTCCTCGCCCAGATAATATCTGATCATCTTCGGCACGAAATAATAGATGCCCTTATCGTCCGCCACACCGTTGCCGGGCGCGTTGAGGAGCGCCACATTCCCCTTGCGGAACACATCGTAGATATGCGGCACGCCGATCAGGGACTCCGCGTTAAAATTCATCGGATCGAGATATTCATCGGAAATCCTGCGATAAACAGCCCCCACGCGTTCCTTTTTGCCGGAATAATCCTTGAAGTAGAGAACGTCGTCCTCTACCACGAGATCCTGCCCGATCGCCAGCGTAGCTCCGATCTGTTCGGAGAGATAAGAATGCTCAAAATACGCGGAATTAAACCGCCCCGGCGTCAGGATGACATTCAGACCGCCGGTATTGACATAATCCATCGTCTTCTTTAATAACCCGGCATAATTGCGATTGTCTTCGATGTGATTCTCGCGGAAGGTCTTCGGCGAGCTCATCCGGCAGAGCTGACGCGCGATCATCGGATAGGAAGCGCCGGACGGCACCCGCAGGTTGTCCTCCAGTATATACCATTCCTTATCCTTGCCCTGTACCAGATCAATGCCGGAAATATGGGACGCGATGTCCTTCACAGGGCAGACACCCTCGCACTCCGCCATGTAGCCGCTGGTCGCAAAGATGAAGTCCTCCGGCACCACACCGTCCTTCACGATCCTCTTCTCCGTGTAGATGTCCTTCAAAAACATGTTCAGCGCGCGCACACGCTGCTTCAATCCCCTCTCCAGATAATCGAACTCATCCGCCTCGATAATGCGCGGAATCGCGTCAAAGGGGAACAGCTGCTCGTGAAAGACATTGTTCTTGTAAATGCCGAACTTCACGCCGTATCGAGCCAGCAGCCGGTTGACGGTATCTGTGTTCTGAAACAGATCCATATCATAAAAAGCCATATCCAATCTCCCTCCTGGTTGTATTTTGTATACTTTTGTGAGCACCCTTACGCCTGCACAAAAATATATTGTTTCGCACCGTCATACAGTATTTTATCATTGCATAATATCATCGGCAAAAAAGCAGGAAACGGAACACAGACATTCCGTTCATAACCCTCTGTCCTCTATATCATAACATTAAGAGAAATAAAATAGCAATATGTCAATACGTACAAATAACGAAAAAAGTGCCCTGCGCCGTGCAGAACACCTTTGTCCGTCAAGTTATTTACATATTTATTATACAGTTCTGACTGTGTTTGTCAATCAGTTTTTCTTTAAGAACAACAACCCACATAAAATTGTTTATGAAAGATTTCAATTTGCCAAGACCCCGCCACTGTGGTATATTATAGTGGATGACAAAGATAAATGCAGCAAAGCAGACATCACAGGAAAACATTGTCTGCAGGGAGCACACATGATAGAACAATGGCATATCACGATTCCGGAGCTGACCGGCCGGACCAGGCGACGCGTCTGGCTCTACCTTCCGGAATCCTATACATATAATGACGACAGACATTACCCCGTCCTGTATATGTTCGACGGGCAGAATGTTTTCTTCGACGAGGACGCCACCTTCGGCAAGAGCTGGGGCATGAACGATTTCATGGAAGCCACCGGCACCGACCTGATCATCGCAGCGGTTGAGTGCAGCCACAGTTCTGACCACGGCAGACTGAGCGAATATTCCCCCTACGATTTTTCCGAAAGGACAATCGGAACCATCGAGGGAAAGGGCGCCGTCACCATGGACTGGCTTACCGGCGTTTTTAAACCGTACATAGACGCGCATTATCGCACGGTTCCGGACCGGACACACACCTTCATCGCGGGCAGTTCAATGGGCGGCCTGATGAGCATTTTCGCCCTGCTGCACTACAATGGCGTGTTTTCCAGAGCAGCCGCTCTCTCGCCGTCCCTCTTTATCGCCCCGTCCGCCTCGGAGGAGATGATACGTTCCTCCCACCCCGCGCCGGATACCATCCTGTACATGGATTACGGAACGAAGGAGATGGGCAAAGGGCTGCGCATGCGGCGCGCGTTCGGAAAGACAGCCTCGCTTCTGCTGGAAAAAGGCGTCCTGCTGGACGCCCGCATCGTCCCCGGCGGCGAGCACTGCGAGGCCTGCTGGGAGCAGCAGATTCCGTTTTTTATGAACACGCTGATGTACGACATTGACGATATCGTAAAATGAAAACAGGAGGATTTTCAGATGGAAATTCAATATTTCAAAGATTACAGCCCCGCCCTTAACCGGGACATGGAATGCAAGGTATACGGACATGCCGGGCATCCCGTCCTGTTCATTCCCTGCCAGGACGGACGGTTTTTCGACTTTGAAAATTTTCACATGAACGATTACTGGAGCCCGTGGATTGAGTCTGGAAAAACGATGGTATTCTCCATCGACACGATCGACCGGGAGACCTATTCCTCAAACGACGAACCATTCTGGCGGATCCGCCGCCATGAGGACTGGATCCGCTACATCACGGATGAGATGATCCCCTTTATCTGTGACATGGCGACTGAGCGAAACGGCGGCGAGGATCCGTCCATGGGAGTCATCGCCTTCGGCTGCAGCCTCGGCGCGACGCATGCGGCAAATCTCTATTTCCGCCGCCCCGACCTCTTTGACGGCCTGCTGGCGCTCAGCGGGATCTACAGCTCGCAGTACGGCTTCGGCGATTACATGGATGAACTGGTATATGCCAACTCTCCCATCGACTATCTGAGCAACCTGCCGGAGGATCATCCCTATATGGAACTGTACCGGGAACGCAAAGCCGTCATCTGCTGCGGCCAGGGCGCCTGGGAACAGCCGGACACCACCCGCCGCTTAAAGGAGATTCTGGAGCGAAAGGGCATTCCGGTCTGGGTCGATCTCTGGGGATATGACGTCAACCATGACTGGGACTGGTGGTACAAGCAGGTCGTGTACTTTCTGCCTTATATCCTGAAAAATTAATCAGAACCACAGATAAAAAACATCCACTGAATAAACGAAATGAATGTGACAGCATCCTTCCGAAACCGGATCCATGCGCACATTTTAAAAACAAAATACATACAGGAAGAGAGAAGCTATGAAAAACGTAATTTTTATTTCCCCGAATTTCCCGACAAACTACTGGCAGTTCTGCCGGGAACTGAAAAACGACGGCGTCAATGTACTTGGCATCGGCGATCAGCCCTATGACGAGCTCCTGCCGGAGCTGAAGGAGAGCCTGAACGAATACTACAAGGTGGGCAGCCTGGAGAGCTATGACGAGGTCTACCGGGCGGTCGCGTTCCTCACCTTCAAGCACGGCCGGATCGATTTTATCGAATCCAATAACGAATACTGGCTGGAGCAGGACGCGAAGCTGCGCACCGACTTCAACATCCGGACCGGTTTCCAGGAGCGGGATCTTCCGCGCATCAAGTACAAATCCAAAATGAAAAAATATTACGAGAAAGCAGACATTCCGGTCGCACGCTACCACCTCGTGGATACGATCCGGAAATGCCGGGATTTCATCGCCAAAGTCGGATATCCGGTCATCGTAAAGCCGGACAACGGCATGGGTGCCTCCCATACATATAAGCTGGACAGCGATGCAGATCTGGAAGCATTCTTTGCGGAAAAGGATCCGGATGAGATCTACATCATGGAGGAATTTATCAACGCCGAGATCAATTCCTACGACGCCATCTTCGACTCGCACGGGCATCCGATCTTTGAGGCCGGCAACTGCACGCCCGTCTCCATCATGGACAGCGTCAACGACGGTGTCGACTGCATGTTTTATATCGAAAAGGATCTGGCAGAAGATGTCCGGAAAGCAGGACGCGACACAGCAAAGAGCTTCGGCGTGAAGAGCCGTTTTGTCCATTTTGAATTTTTTCGCCTCCTGTCCGATCACGAGGGAATCGGCAAAAAGGGAACTGTTATGGCGCTGGAGGTCAATATGCGGCCCTGCGGCGGCTTCACCCCGGATATGATCAACCATGCGCGGGAGACAAATGTATACAAAATCTGGGCGGATATGGTTGCCTTTGACAGGACAGACGAGATCGTCGGCGCACACCACTACTGCGGTTTTGCGGGGCTGCGCGATTACAAGGATTATGTACTCTCGCATGATGAGATCATTGAAAAATACGGCAAACAGATCAAGATGGACAGCCGTCTCCCGGACGCCCTCTCCGATGCCATGGGGAATAAAATCTATATGGCGACATTTGATACGAAAAAAGAGTTGGATACTTATTTCAAAGACCTGCTGGAG
This sequence comes from Clostridiales bacterium, assembly GCA_021201535.1. Taxonomy (GTDB): domain Bacteria; phylum Bacillota; class Clostridia; order Lachnospirales; family Lachnospiraceae; genus Eubacterium_I. The sequence continues at coordinate 6,369 of JAJQEU010000061.1, forward strand.
ACCAGATAAGAAACATGGTAACCGTGAAGGTACTGAACAGTTACGAAAAGTATAAATAGCGGACAGAAATATTTTATCTCTGCCCGCTGTTTTTTATACAATGGATGCAATACACTTCAGTCCATCCATCATCTCACCCTCCGCCAGTCCGCCGTATCCGAACAGCAGCACGGGATGCTGCAGTCCGGACGAACCATTCAGGAAATACTCTGACAATCCGTATACTCTGACACCCTTTTCCCTGCATCGCCGAATCAGTTCTTCCTCGGTGAGATCCGTGTCAATCTCCGCCAGAAGATGCAGACCGGAATTCTCCCCGAAAATTTTCCGGATCCAGCGGCATTTCCGCAGTTCGCCCAGGATAAAATCATGCTTCGCCTTGTAAACGCCGCGCATCCGGTTCAGATTCCTCTCAAAATACCCTTCCTGCATAAAACGATAAATTGATTTCTGCATGATCACCGGCACCGTACAGGCATAAAAACCGCAGTGTACCCGGTATTTTTCCAGAAGCTGACGCGGCAGCACCAGATAGCTGACACGGGTCGACGGCGCGATGCTTCGTGAGAAAGTTCCGAGATATACAACCCTGCCGGAACGGTCCAGCCCCTGCAGAGCCGGGATCGGCTTCCCTCTGTAGCGGAATTCACTGTCATAATCGTCTTCAATAATATAGCGGTCTTCTCTCCTTGTTGCCCACTGCAGAAGCTCCAGCCGGCGTTTCATCGGCATGACCGTGCCCATGGGGAACTGATGCGAAGGCATCACATAGACGATATCCGCAAAAGCATCCTCCAGCATATCCACACGCATGCCGTTCCGATCCATATCAACCGGCCGTACCGCATAGCCGATATTCCGAAAGGTCCGAAAGGCGCGCAGATAAGTCGGAGATTCCATGGCAACCGCATGATCTGTTCCCAGCATCTGACAGAGCGCGATCAGCAGATATTCGTTGCCCGCACCGATGATAATCTGTTCCGGACTGCATGCCACGTTCCTCGACCGGAAGAGATAATCACAGATGGACTGACGCAGATCCGGCTCGCCGAAGGGAGCAGAGCTCTGCAGCATTTGCTCTCCCTCGTCCAGCATAAGATTTTTCATAATCCTGCCCATGACCGGGAATGGGAACTGAGACAATTCGATGCCGTTCGGCGAAAAATCCACGCGATATTCCGGCTGCGGCTGTTCCTTTTCTGACCCCGGGACATCCGTATGCTGTATACGGTCAGTGAGATGATATAATTCCCGGACGTCACAGGCATAATAGCCACGGTACGGCTCTGATCGGATATATCCCTCTGACAGAAGCTGGTCGTAAGCCAGTTCCACGGTACTGCGGCTGCACGACAAAAACTCCGCCTCAAAGCGCGTGGACGGCAGCTTCTCTCCCTGCGGGATATGCCCCTCCAGGATGCCCTCCCGTACAGCCTCATAAATCTGTTCATATAACGGTTTCTTCTGCTCCGGTTCCAGATGTATCGCAAATTCTTTCATACAGTCAATAATACAACAAACCCTTTTTGGGGTCAATCCGGCGCGCAAAATATATCATACCGATCCGGCCATGCATTGCAGATCAGCGTCAGATGGTACCGGCACGCCAGTTCCACCGCCGTCTCAGTGGGAGACGATTTCGACACAAGGACAGGTATCCCGGCAACGATGGCTTTCTTCACCATGTCGGTCGGTACTCTCCCGGTGGTATACAGAATACACTCGCTTCTGTCATAGCGCTGCAGCGCCGCGTAACCGATGGCTTTGTCCAGCGCGTTATGGCGTCCGATATCCTCGCAGGAGAATACAACTTTTCCGTTCACGCTGAGATAGCAGCTGTGCGTGCCTTTCGTCTTCTCGTGCAGCTTTCCGCCCGCCGCAAACTCGTCAGCCATGGCAAATATCCACTCCGGCCTCCAGTATGCTTTTTCCAGCACCTGAGGTTCGCGCTCCCGGAACAGTTTTCGGAACACCTGATTGCCGGTGCAGCAGGTCGGCTCCTGACTGACAGTCTCCGCGAGATCCGCCTGCCCATGCAAAAACACTCTGGCTCTGCTGGCATGCTCACAGATGTAAAGCATTTTTATCTCATCCGGAGTCTGAATGTACCCGTCCGAGAGCAGACGTCCGACGACCATCTCCTTCATGTACTGCGGTGTGCAGACCAGCCGGATCGCCAGTTCTTCATTAATATACACATCCAGAAAATGTTCGGTGATGACCGTACCGGATCCGGAGACGGCCACGCCGCCCCCGTCCCTGGTTACAGTCAGTTTTTTCATATTCTCCGTCAGATTCAGTTCCTGAGACTGATCTACGATATTCTTCACAGACGTTACTCCTGTCAGTACAGGTATTCGGTTGTACGCTACCGCTGTCATCGTCATGATTTTTTCTCCTCTCAACCATGATGTATACTCACAGATGGCCGCCGTTGTCAACCTATCCTGTGATTCCTGATTTCTTCCGCTTCGTTCGTTTCAGATATCAGCAGTTTTCGTCTGTCGCTACGCCTTCTCGACCTTGATCGCGCACACCTTATACTCCGGAATCCGCGCGTATTTATCCAGCGCCGCATTTGTCAGCCAGTTGCAGTTTCCGTCCGGGAAGTGGAACGGCATCCAGGTCTCGCCCTCGTTCACCTTCTCCCCGACTCTCGCCGTCGTCTCGATACTGCCACGTCTGGAGGTAACTCTCACTCTTCCGCCGTTTTCCACACCGATCCGGCGCGCGTCGAGCTCATTCATCTCGATATAAGATTTACCCTCGATCTGCATCAGTCCCGGTGTCTTTCCGGTCATGGCGCGTGTCGTGTAATGGTACAGGATACGCCCGGTCATCAGGATCAGCGGATAATCCTCATCCGGCAGCTCCGCGGAGGGAACATACTGGGCCGGATAGAACCAGCCGAGTCCTCTGGAGAACTTACCGACATGCATGATCGGTGTTCCCGGATGATCCTTTGTCGGGCAGGGCCACTGCAGGGTCTCCCCGGCGTCCAGACGTTCGAAGGAAATGCCTCCGAAGCTCGGCGTCACCGATGCGATCTCATCCATGATCTCCGAAGGAGTCAGATACGGCTGCGGGTATCCCATCCGGTTCATCAGGTCGATGATAATATCGGTATCCGGACGGATATCGAAGGACGGATCCCTGGTCAGATCAACCGCCTTGCGGACTCTCTGTACGCGTCGCTCCGTGTTGGAGAAGGTGCCTTCCTTCTCGGCGTAGCTCATACCCGGAAGGATCACATCCGCATAGGCTGCTGTCTCAGTCATAAACAGTTCTTCCAGGACGAAGAAGTCGAGGCTCTTTAACGCCTTGATGATATGCGTGGTGTCCGCATCCGTCACAACCGGATCCTCGCCGTAGATATAAAGTCCCTTAATGTCTCCGCGGATGGCCGCCGGAAATACGTCCGTCGCATGCGTGCCGACTTTACGGCTCAGGGGAACACCCCACGCTTTTTCAAACTTCTCCACCACGCCTTCTTTTGCGACCTTCTGGTATCCCGGAAAATCAGTCGGCTGCGCGCCCATATCGCAGGCACCCTGCACGTTGTTCTGCCCGCGCAGCGGGTTGACACCGCATCCCGGCTTTCCGAGTTTTCCGACCATCATGGCCATGTTGGACATGGACATCACGCCCTCGGTACCGGTGGAATGCTCGGTCACGCCCAGACAGTAGATGATCGGCGCTTTCTCCGCCGTTGCGTACATCCGTGCTGCCGCGATCAGATCCTCTTTGTCAATATTGCAGATCTCTGCCACACGCTCCGGCGGGTAATCTTCTACAATATTTTTCAGTTCTTCGAATCCTTCCGTCCGTTCTGCGATAAACTTCTCGTCAATCAGGCCTTCTTTGACAAAGATATGCATCATGCCGTTCGCGAAAGCCACGTTTGTGCCGGGTTTCAGCTTCAGATGAATGTCCGCCTTTTTCGCCAGATCGATCGTCCGCGGGTCAGCCACAATCAGCTTCGCGCCGTTGGCCACCGCGCGTCGGATCTGCATACCGACCACCGGATGCGCCTCCTCCGGGTTGGAGCCGACAAGCATAATACAGTCCACATCATGTGTAATATCGTAAATCGGGTTTGTCATCGCACCCGATCCCAGCGTCATCGCCAGTCCTGCCACGGATGCCGAGTGGCATACTCGCGCGCAGTTATCGACATTGTTGGTTCCAAAGCAGGTACGCACCATCTTCTGCACCATATAGACATCCTCGTTCGGAGAGCGGGAGCAGGCAAATCCGGCCAGAGAATCAGATCCATATTTTTTCTTGATCTCCATGAATCTGGAGGCCACCAGATCCAGCGCCTCATCCCAGCTCGCGCGCTCAAACTCACCGGTCTCATGATTCTTGATCAGAGGATATTTGATTCTCTCTTTCGAGTGAACAAAGTCGAAGGAACCGGAACGCCCCTTGACGCACAGTCTTCCGTGATTGGAAGGGCCGTCCGCACCCATCACATCAACAATTTTATTATCTTTGACAACCAGATCCAGCTGGCAGCCGGTCGCACAGTGCGGGCAGGTCGTCCGTACATATTTTACTTCCCACGAACGATATTCTTTCCTGCGTTTTAAGGTCAGCGCACCGGTCGGGCAGGCCTGGGTACAGCTTCCGCAGGACTCGCAGGTGCTGTCTGTCCAGTCGATACCGAACGGGCTGGAAATTTTTGATGCAAAGCCGCGCTCTGTGGTGCCGATGGCGCCGCGGCCCGCAATCTTCTCACAGGTATTGACGCAGCGATGGCAAAGAATACATTTGTTCGGATCATAGACGATGAACGGATTCGTGTCGTCAATCTCATACTCCTGAATCTCTCCCGGATAGCTGGTCTGTTCCACCCCGTATTTCCGGCACAGATCCTGCAGCTTGCAGGCGCCGTTCTTCGTGCAGGTAAAGCAGTCCGTCTTGTGATTGGATAAAAGCAGGTCAAGCACCGACCGTCTCGCTTCCACCACCCGCTCGCTCTCCGTGTAAATCACATTTCCCTCCGCTACAGGAAAAGAACATGCGGTCGCAAGCTTCGGATTTCCCTCGATCTCTACCAGACACATCCGGCAGGACGCCTCGGGATCGAGTTCTTTGATATAACAGAGGGTGGGGATCTCGATACCGACCGATTCGGCGGCCTGAAGGATCGTCGTTCCCTCTTCTACCGTGACATTGATTCCGTTAATTGTAACATTTATCATTTTATCGCCCCATCCTTTCCTTACTCTTTATAGATCGCGCCGAAGCGGCATTTCTCGATACAGGTACCGCACTTGATGCACTTGGCCGTATCAATGGCGTGCGGCGTTTTTACCTCGCCTGTGATCGCGTCCGCCGGGCAGTTGCGTGCACATAAGGTACAGCCTTTGCACTTGACCGGATCGATCTTATAGGTCGTCAGCGCACGGCAGGTTCCGGCCGGGCATTTTTTATCCCGGATATGGGCGATGTACTCCTCACGGAAGTATTTCAGCGTCGAGAGCACCGGGTTCGGCGCCGTCTGTCCGAGTCCGCACAGCGCGTTCTGTTTAATCTGTCCGGCCAGCTTCTCCAGACGGTCCAGATCCTCCATCTCACCCTGTCCTTTGGTGATTTTTTCCAGAATCTCCAGCATGCGCTTCGTGCCGACGCGGCAGGGGGTACACTTTCCGCAGGATTCGTCTACCGTAAACTGCAGGAAAAACTTCGCTATATCGACCATACAGGTATCCTCGTCCATGACGATCATGCCGCCGGATCCGACGATGGAGCCGATACTGGCCAGATTTTCATAGTCGATCGGGATATCATAATACTGTGCGGGGATGCATCCGCCGGATGGTCCGCCGGTCTGCACTGCCTTGAACTTCTTTCCGTTCGGAATACCGCCGCCGATGTCGTCAATCACGGTGGAGAGCGGCGTTCCCATCGGAATTTCTACAAGTCCGGTATTGTTGATCTTTCCGCCGAGGGCAAAAACCTTCGTGCCCTTGGATTTCTCCGTGCCCATCGCGGCAAACCATTCCGATCCGTTAAGGATGATCCGGGGAATGTTCGCCCATGTCTCCACGTTATTTAAAATCGTGGGGCTCTCAAACAGTCCCTTTACGGCCGGGAACGGAGGTCTCGGGCGCGGTTCCCCGCGGTTGCCCTCGATGGAAGTCATAAGGGCGGTTTCCTCTCCGCAGACGAAAGCGCCGGCTCCCAGCCGCAGCTCGATGTCAAAATCGAAACCGGTACCATATATATTTTTACCGAGCAGTCCGTACTCCCTCGCCTGGTCGATCGCAATCTGCAGTCGTTTTACAGCGATCGGGTATTCGGCACGCACGTATATATATCCCTGATTGGATCCGATCGCGTAGCCTGCAATCGACATGGCCTCCAGTACGACATGGGGATCGCCCTCCAGAACGGAACGATCCATAAACGCGCCCGGATCACCCTCATCCGCATTACAGCAGACATACTTCTGAACATTTCCGCGGTTTCCCGAGGCGAATCTCCATTTGAGACCGGTCGGGAATCCCGCGCCGCCTCTGCCGCGCAGTCCGGAATCCAGTACAGTCTGGATCACCTCATCCGGCGTCATCTCTGTCAGCACCTTGTGGATCGCCTCATATCCGCCGGTGGCAATATACTCATCAATCTTCTCCGGATCAATCACGCCGCAGTTGCGCAGTGCGATCCTCTCCTGATTTTTGTAGAACACAGACTCATTCAGAGAACGCAGACATGCGTTGCTCTCCTTCTCATGGAGCATATAATTCTCCGCCAGTTTTCCGCCCATGATATGCTGTTCCATGACTTCCGCGGCTTTGCCCGGATTCATTTTAATATATGTAACCTTTTCCTTCCCGGGTTCATATACTTCCACAACCGGCTCATACTGACAGAGTCCGATACATCCGGTCTGCGTCACCTTCACATGATCTAATCCTCGTTTTACCACTTCATCCGTAATAGCATCCAGAACCGGTTTGGCGCCGCTGGCGATTCCGCAGGTCGCCATACCGACTACGATCCGCGTGTATTCACTTTCTTCAGAGCGATATCCGACGGTGCCTTCCATCTCTTTTCGGATTGTTTTAATTTCTTCCAGTGTTTTCATAAAAACCCTCCATCAATATTTAGCAAGGATGCCTTCCACATCATCCACCGTCAGTCTGCCGTACACTTCCTCATCGATCATCATGACCGGAGCGAGACCGCAGGCGCCGACGCAGCGGCAGGCATCGAGCGAGAATTTACCGTCTGCGGTACATTCACCTCCGCCGATCTCCAGAAGCTCCATGAGTTTGTCATAAATCTGTCCCGACCCCTTGACATAACAGGCGGTACCGAGACATACGGAGATTTTGTGCTGTCCCTTCGGGAACAGGGTGAACTGTGAATAAAAGGTTGCCACGCCGTAGATCTTTGCCATCGGTACATTCGTTTTCTCCGAAATGATCTCCTGTACCTCATAGGGAAGATATCCGTAGATATCCTGCGCTCTCTGCATAATCGGCATGAGAGAACCCTTCTGACCCTTCAGCTCGTCGATGGCCTTCAGAAGCTCGGCCTCCTGCTGCGGCGTTCCGTTGAACGGAACTGTCTTTTTCTTCTCCAAAATATTTCCTCCTTCATTATATATTACCAATCTCCGCATAAAGCCCCATATCTGACTATGCATCGACTGTTGGTTACAGGTTTACAGTGTTTTACTGCTCTTTTTTCTTTCTGAGATAGATAAACCAGTACGCGCATCCCACACAGATCGCGCCGCCCACGATATTCCCGAGAGAAACCGGCAGCAGATTCTTTCCGAAGAAATTACCGACCGTCAGCGCACTCGTATCAATCCCTGCATCTGCCGCCGCCTGTGCGTAGGCGGGAACCAGCTTCGCGAAAAGACCCGCGCTTATGTAATACATGTTGGCCACGCTATGCTCAAAACCGCAAAGCACAAACATCATGATCGGGAAAAACAGACCGACGATCTTACCGACGACATCCTTTGCCGCGAAAGAGATCCACACCGCGATACATACCAGGAAGTTGCAGAGGATACCCTTGACAAACGCGTCCATAAACGGCATGGAGCATTTCGTCACTGCGGTCGAGATCACCGATACCGCCATCGCGTTGCTGAACAAAGAAGCCTGATGACAGTAGATGATCGCGCCGCCGACCAGGATGCCTCCGATCATGTTGCCGATATAGACGAATACCCAGTTCTTCAGCATGCCGCTGAATTTAATCTCTTTCTCGAGAAGCGGAATCGTCAACAGGCAGTTACCGGTAAACAGTTCGCTGCCCGCGAGAAGCACCATCGTCAGTCCGCCGGGGAACACGCAGGCTCCGATAAATTTCCCAAGAGAAGCCTCCGGGATTGAAACTGCGACCGTCGTCGCCCCGACGCCGCCAAACGCGATAAACGCGCCCGCCAGGATCGCCAGAATGATCATCTTCGGTATCGGGGTATTTACTTTACCCTTGCCGGTGTTGATGTAATTTTTTGCCACTTCAGCCGGTGAAAAAAAGTTCATGTTCAAATCCTCCTTAAATTAATATTAATACAAGTATAGAATCCAGCACCCGAAAATTGTATGTAAAAAAATACAATTCTTGTACTGAAAAAAGTGCAATCCAGACATTTTTGTCTTTTTTTTAACAACATTCTCACAGAAAGACACTTCTCACGGACTGCACTTTTTCAATCCGTGGGCGCACTAAGTCCGAACAATCAAGTCAGCTTTTCCACGCGAATCGCGCACACCTTGTACTCCGGGATCCGGCAGAACGGATCCAGTGCGGCATGTGTCAGCCAGTTCGCGTTGCCGTCCGGGAAATGGAACGGCATCCATGTCTCTCCCTCGGACACCTTCGTCCCGACTCTGGCCGTCGTGATGATTGAGGCTCGCCGGGAACTGGCGCGAACCGGTTCACCATCCCGGATACCGAGTCTCGCCGCATCCATCTCATTCATCTCGATATAGGAGCGCCCCTCGATCTCCATCAGTCCCGGCGTGCGGCCCGTCATGGCGCGCGTCGTGTAGTGATAGAGGATCCGGCCCGTCATCAGGAACAGCGGATATTCCTCATCCGGCAGCTCGGCCGACGGCGTATACCGGGTCGGATACAGCCATCCTCTCCCGCGGGTGAATTTCCCGACATGCATGATCGGCGTACCCGGATGATCCTTGTTGAGGCAGGGCCATTGCAGCCCCTGTCCGTCTACGGCAGTATCCAGACGCGCATGACTGATTCCCCCAAAGCTCGGTGTGAGTGAGGCGATCTCATCCATAATCTCGGCGGAGGTAACCTGTTTCTGCGGATAACCCATCCGATTCATCAGATCTATGATGATGTCTGTATCCAGCCGGATATCAAAATCCGGATCCACCGTCAGATCCACCGCTTTCCGCACGCGCTGCACGCGCCGCTCCGTATTAGAGAAAGTACCCTCTTTTTCCGCGTAGCTCATACCCGGGAGTATCACATCCGCGTATTTTGCCGTCTCCGTCATAAACAGCTCCTGCAGGACGAAAAAGTCCAGGCTCTCCAGCGCTTTGATAATATGCGTTGTATCGGCATCCGTTACAACAGGATCCTCGCCGTAGATATACAGGCCGCGGATCTCCTTTTTGACAGCCGCCGGAAACACATCTGTTGCGTGAACGCCTGGTTTCTTACTCAACGGCACGCCCCAGGCATCCTCAAACTTTTTGACAACATCAGCGTTTGTCACCTTCTGATATCCGGGAAAATCGGTCGGCATGGCTCCCATATCACAGGCGCCCTGTACATTATTCTGTCCGCGCAGCGGGTTCACGCCGCAGCCGGATTTTCCGAGCTTTCCGCAGAGCATCGCCATATTTGACATGGACATCACGCCTTCAGTACCGGTCGTGTGCTCCGTCACACCCAGACAGTAGATAATCGGCGCCTTTTCGGCTGTCGCGTACATTCTGGCCGCTTCGATCAGCTGATCCGGATCAATGTGGCAGATTTCTCCTACATACTCCGGCGTATACTCTTTCACGATATCCTTTAATTCTTCAAACCCTTCTGACCGTTCCTCAATAAATTTCCGGTCGATCAGATTTTCTCTGATCATGACATGCATCATTCCGTTCGCGAAGGCGATGTTTGTCCCGGGCTGCAGTTTCAGATGAATGTCCGCGTACTGTGTCAGGCCGATATCCCGCGGATCGACCACAATAAGACGCGTTCCGTTCTGTACTGCCTGTCGGATCTGCATACCAACTACCGGGTGCGCTTCCTCCGGATTGGATCCGACCAGCATGATACAGTCCACATCGTGTGTGATATCATAGATCGGATTCGTCATCGCACCTGATCCCAGCGTCATCGCAAGGCCGGCCACGGAGGCCGAGTGGCAGACGCGGGCACAGTTATCCACATTGTTGCTGCCGAAGCAGGTGCGCACCATCTTCTGCACCATATAGACATCTTCGTTCGGAGAACGTGAGCAAGCAAATCCGGCCAGGGACTCTGCGCCGTATTTCTTTTTTATCTCCATAAATTTAGATGCCACCAGATCCAGGGCCTCGTCCCAGCTGGCGCGCTCAAACTCACCCGTCTCTTTATTTTTGATCAGCGGATACTTAATCCGATCCGGCGAATGAACGAAATCAAAGCTGCCGGAACGCCCTTTTACACAGACCAGTCCGTGGTTCGAGGGTCCGTCCGCTGCCTGGACGTCCACGATACGGTTGTTTTTTACAACCAGATCAAACTGACAGCCGGTCGCACAGTGCGGACAGGTCGTCCGGACATGGCGGACATCCCACTCTCTGTATTCTTTTCTGCGTTTCTCGGTGATTGCGCCGGTCGGACAGGCCTGCGCGCAGTTGCCGCATGACTCACAGAGAGAAGATTTCCAGTCGTCTCCGAAAGGAGCCTCGATAATATTATAATTTCCGGTTTTCCGCAGAATGATTGCATGCCGTCCGGTCGATTTCGCACAGGTACTGACACAGCGCTGGCAGTGCAGACAGAGCTCCGGGCGGTAATGCAGGAACGGATGCGATTTGCGCTCCGGCTTCTCGATCTTGATACGGGTGCCGTCATAGGAGGAATGCTCCAGCCCGTATTCTACGCAGTATTTCTGCAGCTCACAGGCGCCGTTTTTTGAACAGCTGAAACAGTCCTGTCTGTGATTGGAGAGCAGCAGATCCAGTACCAGCCGGCGTGCTTTTGTGATACGTTCGTTTTTGGTGCGAATGACCATTCCCTCCCGTACCTTTGTATTACAGGCGGGCAACAGCTTATCGATGCCCTCTGCCTCCACGACACACAGACGGCAGCAGCCGATCTCATTGACATGCTTCAAATGACAAAGGGTCGGTATCTCGATTCCGGCGCTTCGGGCAGCCTCCAGGATAGTCGTACCGGGAGCGGTCTCTATATCTTTTCCATCTATTATCAATCGGATCATTTATCTCTGCCTCCTTCCAGTACACCGCATCCGAAGTGGTCGCAGCGCAGGCACCGGCCTGCCTCCTGCATCGCCTCCTCATATGTAAACGGGTTTTCCACATGTTCAAAATCCAGCTTGCGCAGATAAGCAGGCCGTTCGGTGATATTCGCACGCCCGGTCGGAATCCGGTTGTTTTCCTTTGCCTCCGGCGCCTCCGCGTTACTGTTCAGTTTATGATGATACCCCAGATATTCATCAATGTTCCGGGCAGCCACCTTGCCGGCCGCAATCGCGCGGATGGCCGTGGCCGGCCCGGTCGCGCAGTCTCCGCCGGCAAATACGCCGGGTATCTCCTCCACCGCCGTATCCAGTCCCGCGACAAAGGCGCCTCTCTTTGTCGGCATGCCGAACTCCTCAAACGGCTGACTGACAATATCCTGCCCCACCGCGATCAGAATGACATCGCACGGAATCCGTATCGGCTCCTTGTTGGCATTCATAGGGCTGGGGCGACCGGCGCGGTCATAGGGACCGATCATCTGCGGCTGCGCAATCAGCGCGCTGCAGTTTCCGTCCGGATTCTTTTCTATCGCAAGCGGAGCCTGAAGAGTCATCAGCTCAATGCCTTCCATGATCGCCGACTCAATCTCTGAATCGAGCGCCGTCATATCATCCTGCCGTCTCCGGTATACAATGCGGACATCCTTTGCCCCGCAGCGGGCTGCGCTCCGGGCCGCGTCCATCGCCACATTGCCTCCGCCGATCACGACAACCGTCTTTTCCGAATAATCCGGAACCTGTCCGTGGCCGATTCGCTCCAGCATATCCACGGCGGACTCCACATGGCCGGCATCCGATCCTTCCAGGCGAAGCGTTTTCCCTACCTGCGCGCCGATGGCGACAAACACGGCGTCATATGCTTCATAAATTTCCTGAACCGATACATCCACACCCACATTCGTATTGTATTTTATCTCAATCGCACCTGCCGACAGAATAGCCCGGATATCCTCATCCAGCCGGCTCTTCGGAAATCGATAATTCGGAATGCCGTAGCGCAGCATGCCGCCCAGTTTGTCTCTTCTCTCAAAAATGACGGCCTTATGACCCATCAGCCCCAGAAAATAGGCTGCCGTCATACCTGCCGGGCCGCCGCCGATCACGGCGATCTTCTTGCCGGTCGATACATTCGCCTCCGGTACGGCAACCTGATCCGCCGGGATCTGGTCGACCGCATATTTTTTCAGTCCGCGGATATTCAGTGAATCGTCGATCAGGTTGCGCCTGCAGCGCTCCTCGCAGGGATGCTCACAGATCATGGCACAGGCCGTCGGCAGAGGATTGTCCTTTCGGATCAGGTTGATCGCCCCGGCATAATCGTTCTCCCCTACCAGTGCGATATAGCCCGGGATATCCACATGTGCCGGGCACATATTGATACACGGAACCTTCTGCCGGATATTGCCCGGACATTCATGATTCTGAATGTGGCTGATATACTCCTCCTCAAAGGTCTCCAGTCCCAGCAGCACCTCAATCGCGGACTGATAGCCGATCGCACAGTCCGCCGTGTCACGGATCATGATCGCGAGCTCTTTCATGTGATCCAGCGTTTCCATGGACGCGTCGCCATCCAGGATACTCCGAAGCAGAATCTCCAGCTGCGGCAGGCCGTCGCGGCACGGCACACATTTCCCGCAGGACTGGTTCGCCGACGACTGCAGCAGCGCGTACTGAATCGTCAGCGGACAGGTTCCGGGCGGATAACCCTTTACTTTTCTTTCAAATTTTTCCAGAAGAGTACCGATCTTCGCATCGACACTCCTCGGATTCGCAAGAAAAATCTTACTCATACATATCTCCTTTCGCATTATATTTGTATACATCATAAAGCGTAACTATCCCGTATCCTCGCTTTGCCAGATCATTCCCCAAAAATGCCGCGCACACGCATAGAATACTGATATTAATTCTATTTTACCTCACGGGTTCCTCTGATTGTTTGTAAAAAAATACATGGATTGCACTAAAAAAAGTGCAATCCATACATTTTTATTAATTTTTTAACAAATATCTGGTGTTTTATGGTAAAATACTATGGAAATCGTACAGATGAATTTCTGAATAGATCTGAAGGGACTGAATAATCATGAAATTATCATTGAGCATCGTTCTGACTTTTTGTCCGGAATATGAATATGAGGCGCAGAATACGGATTTTTCCGCCGTCTATGAGGGAATTACGCTGTTTGACCGGGATTTCTCATATATCCCGAACCGACATTATCTCCAGCTCATCCCCTCCCAGATGCTCTTAAAAAGCCTGCCCGAAATACTGAAAAGTCCGGTAATGGCTCAGAGTACGCTTCTGTGCGCCTGTCCGGATCGCAGTATACTTCCGAAGGGACTTCCCGAAGAAATATCCATCGTTTTTCTTTATACGAAGGATTCCTTCCGCATGGTTTTTAACCGGCTGCTGAACGTATTCCAGATCTTTGAAAACTGGGATAAGACCCTGCATATCCTGACGCTGAACCGCAGACCGGTTCAGGAGCTTTTAAATGCTTCCGGAGATTTCCTGATGTATTCCACACTGATTCTGGATCCGGATTTCTCTGTCATCGCCCACTATCAAAACCCGGCACAGGAAAATGATCTGATCAGCCAGATCGTAAGTCACGGCTACGTGACTCCGGAAATGATGTCATTTCTCCGGAACCTTGGCCTGTTTCCGGTGACTAAGATATCCGGCACGCCTGTCATCAGCCACTATCAAATGCAAAACAGGCAGAGCTATTACAGCATCCTGTACCGTTTTGCCAGCGTAAACCGAACGCTCGCTTACGCATTATTTTTCCATTGTGAAGAAGATCCCAGAGAGGAATATATCCATCAGACAAATATTTTATCGGAAAATCTGGATCTTTACTTTCGTCAGGAAAGCAATTTTCATCAGTTTTCTCAGGAAACCTATGAGTCGTTTCTGGGAAAATTACTGGATCACCCGGAGCAGATCAACCGCAGACAGCTGGAGGATCAGATCAAAAACATACCGGATATCCGTCTGGACGGTCAGTTCCTGCTGGCCCGGACAGACTGGTCCGACACAGATAACCATGGGAAATCCTTCTCCTGCTGGAATCTGAAAAATTCCGGTCTTGGGCTGAAACCGTTTATCTATCGAAATATCCTGTATATTCTCCGTGATATTTCCGGACACGAGACCAACAACACATTTCTGACTCCCGACGAGAAACCTCTTTTTGAGGAAAGCTTTCAGAGACATAAGTTTACCTGTGCGATCAGCAACGCTTTTTTTCTCTGACAGACCTGCCCATTGCAGTGTCCCAGTGTGAAAAAGCCCTGCAATTGCATGGAACAGATTGGGGAAACGCAAATATCTATGTCCGCTTTGAGGACATATCCATCCAATATCTGGTCGGAGAGCTTGAAAACAGCGCCGTCCTGAACCTGATCACCTCGCCCGGCTATCAGAAGCTCAAACTGTATGATACTGAACATCACAGCGATCTGCGAGGAATCTTTATGCAATACCTGCAGAACAACCGGAACATCAACCAGACGGCAGCCGCGGCCTACCTGCACAGGAATACCGTACTGAACAAAATCAAGCAGGCCATATCCGTCATGCAGGATGAGTGCGACTCGTATCAGTCGATCACAGCCTTTATTATCTCCTATCTGAAGGATAACAAAAGAAGCTGATCGCGATCAGATATTTCTTACTCTGAACGAATCAGCTTCTAAAACAGCCCCTGCCGTCTCTTTGCGGTTGCAGCGGATTACTGCTGCACCGGAATCTTATAGGAACTCTTCAACGATACAATCCGGTTGAACACTAACGCATTCTCTGCAGAATCTTTCGCGTCCACACAGAAAAATCCATTCCGCACAAACTGAAAGCTGTCATATCTCTTCGCAGTTCGAAGCGACGGCTCAACGAAACAATTTTTCAGCACAGTCAGAGAATCCGGATTCAGATTCAGGCTGCCGTCTTCATTGTAAACACCTTTTTCTTCATCAATGATATTCTCATACAGCCGAATCTCCGCCTGAATCGCGGTAGCGGCGTCCGCCCAGTGGATCGTGCCGCGCACCTTGCGTCCGTCCGGACTGTTGCCGCCGCGGCTCGCCGGATCGTAGGTACAGTGAACCGTTGTCACATTTCCCGCATCATCAGTCTCATATCCGGTACAGGTAACAAAATAAGCGCTCATGAGACGTACTTCATTGCCCGGATACAGTCGACGATATTTTTTCGGAGGCTCAACCATAAAATCTTCTCTCTCAATGTACAACTCCCTGCCGAAGGGAACCAGCCGTTTCCCCATCTCGGGATTCTCCGGATTATTCTCGATCTCCAGGTCTTCCGTCTGCCCCTCCGGATAATTGTCGATCACGAGACGCACCGGATCCAGAATCGCCATGGCCCTGGGTGCAGTCATCTTCAGATCCTCACGGATACAATACTCCAGCATTGCATAATCCACGGAACTCTGACTCTTGGATATGCCGCAGAGATCCACAAATTTTCTGATGGAGGACGGCGTAAAGCCCCTTCGGCGCAGAGCGGCGATGGAAACCAGCCGCGGATCGTCCCATCCGTCGACAATACCCTCCTCTACCAGTTTCTTTATATACCTCTTACCCGTCACCACATTCGTCAGATAAAGCTTTGCAAACTCAATCTGTTTCGGCGGATGCTCAAATCCCACCTCGCGCACCACCCAGTCATACAGCGGACGGTGATCCTCAAACTCCAGCGTACAGATTGAATGCGTCACCCCCTCAAAAGCATCCTCCAGCGGATGCGCAAAATCGTACATCGGATAGATACACCAGGTGTCGCCGGTCCGGTGATGTGTCATATGCGCCACGCGGTAGATGACCGGATCACGCATATTCATATTGGGAGAAGCCATGTCGATCTTCGCTCGGAGAACCTTTTCTCCATCCTTATAAACGCCGTTTTTCATATTCTCGAACAGCTTCAGATTTTCCTCCACACTGCGGCCACGGTAAGGACTGTCTTTCCCCGGCTCCGTCAGCGTGCCGCGGTACTCCCGAATCTCCTCCGGCGTCAGATCGCAGACGAAAGCCTTTCCCTTTTTGATCAGCGTCACCGCTGCCTCATACATCTGCTCAAAATAATCGGAGGCAAAAAACAGCCTGTCCTCCCAGTCTGCGCCGAGCCAGGCAATATCCGCCTTGATGGACTCAACAAATTCTTCCTTTTCCTTCGTCGGGTTTGTATCGTCAAAGCGCATATGAAACTTGCCGCCGTACTCCTGCGCAAGCCCGTAATTCAAAAGAATGGACTTGGCATGTCCGATATGGAGATAACCGTTCGGTTCCGGCGGAAAACGGGTGCATACGGTCTCACAGTTCCCTTCCGCTATATCCTGATCTATGATCTGTTCTATAAAATTTCTTGAAATCGTTTCATTCTCCATGTTCTTATACCATTGTTCCCTATGAAATCTTTTTTAATATTACACTGTGTTCAGCAACAACATCCTTCAAAACAGCAATATCATTTTGCATGGTTTCAATCTGACCAATACCTTCTACATATCTCCGGTAGGTCGTTGTGTAGCAGGATTCAATGTTCTGCAGGCGCGGAAGAACATTATTTTCCAGTAGAAGACTGGTCTTTCTCATCTCTTTTTTCATCGGTTCTATCTGTTCCTGTACCAAACCTGATATTGCGGTTTCAATCTGTGTCTGTACAATATTTTCTATTTTATCCAGAACTGCGTCTTCTACCGCAACCGGCACTTCACTCTTTACCGCAGCATCAACCGCAACCCGGACTTCATACTATTACGAGTAGTCCACCGAGACCGCCACTTCATTAAATAACTCATAGTCAACG